>JASHOX010000281.1 GCA_030038415.1 Xanthobacteraceae bacterium | reverse complement strand
ACCGGAGTCGGGCGCACCATCGCCACTCTGTCGGCTGGCTTCTCGTCTTGAACGGACCAAACCGACGCGGCGAGTTCCGAGGCGATATGCTGCGCCATCCTTTGCACTTCATCGGCGGGGTAATCCTCCGTATCGCCGCTTGCTCCCGCATGCCGGACGGCTTGCGGCGCGACAGGGCCAAGGCGTGCAATGTCGTCGCTGTCGGCGAGCCGGTAAAAGCTAAAGATACTATTCGTCGGCTTGAACGTGACTGTGACGCCGGCCTCGGCGACGGCGGTGGCAAAGTCGCTTCGAACTGGGTGGCGCATCGGAATCTCCACCACGCAGCGATGACGACGGCAGGATGGATATAGGGCGCAAGGTGCACGGCGCCAATGGTTCCGCGAGCTTGCGGCAACGCGCCCTAACCCACAAACACATAGGCCGCGAGAATGACAAAGCCGCTCACGGCGAGCATGGCGTGAATGGCGATGGTGCCGCCCACGATGCGCTTCCTGAAGATGCGCGCGGCGAGAAGTCTGACGCCGAGGAGCGCCGCCAGAACGAACAGCACGGCGGCGATGATGCCGAACGAGGCGGTGCCGTGTTCGACGCCGCGCGGCGGGCCGCGCAGCGCCAGCGCGAGGCAAGCGAGCCCGATGAGCGCGACAACGCCGTGAACGGCGCCGAGCGGCCACGGTGGTGCGGGGAGGTTGGTCCGCAAATGCAGCACCGCGAGCGTCGAGCCCAAGAGGACGGCGACGGTGAGGATGATGAAAGCGGCGTTCAACATGTCAGGTGCGCTTTTATCGTCGAGCGATCAGAACCAGCAGAAGGCCGGCAAGCGCTATGGCGCCGCCGTAATAGATCCAGCGGGTTTCGCTGACCATAAAACTCTCGGCCGGCCAGCGGATGTAGCCCGCGCCTTGGCCCATGAAGAAAAGTCCCGCCGCCAGAACGATGATGCCGATCAGGAGCAAAGGCGTTCTCATTTTTCTACTCCAAAACGCCGCTCTGGACATTCGCCCGCGGTATGCTTGAGTGCGGCAAAAGGGCGGAAGCGGCGGACTGGGATCGATGGCAGCCTATATCCAGGCGCGCAACGTCAATTTGACCTTCCGGCCGCCGAACCGGGCGCCGGTGCGGGCGCTCGGCAATTTCGATATCGACGTCGCCGAAGGCGAATTCGTGTCGATCGTCGGGCCGTCGGGCTGCGGCAAAAGCACCTTCCTCAATATCCTGCTCGGCCTGATCAAGCCGGATTCCGGCGACATCCTGATGCACGGCAAGAAGCTCAGCGGGCCGGGCACCGACCGCGCCATGGTGTTTCAGGATTTCGGGCTATTGCCGTGGCGGACGGTGGAACACAATATCGAGCTCGGGCTCGAGCTGAAGAAAGTGCCCGCCGCCAAGCGCCGCGCCATCGCGGCGCGGCTTTCGGCTTTGGTCGGGCTCGCCGGCTTCGAACATCATTATCCGCACGAATTGTCCGGCGGTATGAAGCAGCGCGTCGGTCTGGCGCGTGCGCTGGCGACCGATCCCGACGTGCTGTTGATGGACGAGCCGTTCGCGGCGCTTGATGCGCAGACCCGCGACCTGATGCAAGTCGAGCTGCTTCGCGTCTGGCGCGAGGCGAAAAAGACGGTGCTGTTCGTCACCCACCAGATCGACGAGGCGATTTACCTCTCCGACCGCGTCATGGTGATGAGCAAGCGTCCGGGCCGCGCCAAGAAGACCTTCGCCATCGATCTGCCGCGGCCGCGCGAATACGAGATGCGGGTCACGCCGCAATTCAACGAACTCAAGCTCGAAATCTGGAACACGCTGAAGGACGAGATCGTGGTTTAGGCGATGACTGAGCAAACCGTCATTCAGCCGCGCCTCATGGGGCGCTACCGCAACGTCGTGCTCGGCGCCTTGGCCGTGGTGCTGTTCTTCGCCGCCTGGCAGGCGATCTTCCTGGTGGTGCCGTTCAACCCGCTGTTCATCAGCAAGCCGAGTTTGATCGCCGCGGGCTTCGTCGATCTCGTCGCCAGCGGCGAATTGTTCGACGATCTCGCGGTGAGCGCGGTGCCGTTCTTCCTCGGCCTTGGCGCGGCCGTCGTCGTCGGCGTGCCGCTCGGCATCGTCATGGGCTGGCGGGTGCGCATCGGCTATGCGCTCGATCCGCTGATGACGATTTTCTACGCCAGCCCGCTGGTGGCGCTGGCGCCGCTCTTGGTGATCTTTTTCGGCGTCGGCCTGCCGGGCAAGACCATCATCGTGTTTTCGCTCGCGGTGTTTCCCTTCATCTTCAATGCCTGCGCCGGCGTGCGCGCGGTCGACCGCCGGCTGATCGACGTGGTGCGCTCGCTCGGCGGCGGCGAGTGGGACCTCTATCGCAAGGTGCTGTTGCCGAGCGTGCTGCCGTTCGTCGTCGCCGGTGCGCGCATCGCCATCGGCCGCGCCTTGATCGGCGTCTTGGTCGGAGAATTCTTCGCCGCGTCCGAAGGCATCGGCTTCGCCATTTCCCGCTTCGGCGACCTGTTCGCCATCGACAAGATGTTCGCCTGCATCCTCACGGTGATGGTGATCGCGGTGGTGCTGACCGAAGGCATCCGTTTCGCCGAGCGCAGCGCCTTTCCGTGGCGGAGGGGACAATAACAATGGCCGAGCTCCAAGCCGATTTCGCCGTGACCGCTGCGGCCGATGCCGCGGCGCCGGCGCGCCGGCTGTGGCGGCGCCTCGAGCCGACGGCGCTCGGCGCCGGCGGCATCGTGGGTCTGCTGCTGGTCTGGCAGTTCCTGCCCGATCTCGTGCCGATGAAGGCGGGCACCAAGCTGTTCTTCACCGTGCCGAGCGACATCGCCGGCACGCTGTGGCGCATGTTCGCAACGGGCTCGATCTGGGCGCCGCTCGGCGTGAGCGCCGGCGCCTTCGCCATCGGGCTTGGCCTCGCGATCCTGGCCGGCCTGCCGCTCGGCATCCTGCTCGGCCGCTCGAACGTGCTCAACGCCATGTTCGATCCGTTCATCACCGCGTTCAACGCCACGCCGCGGCTGGTCTTCCTGCCGCTGTTGCTGTTGTGGTTCGGGCTCGGCCTGTGGTCCAAGGTCGCCATCGTCTTCCTCGGCGCCTTGTTCCCGCTGTTGATCAACACCTATGAAGGCGTGCGCAACGCCGACAAGCTTCTGATCAACGTGGTGCGTTCGTTCGGCGCCGGCGAATGGGACATCGCGCGGCTCGTCGTGGTGCCGAACGCGCTGCCTTTCATCATCGTCGGCTTGCGGCTCGCCATCGGTCGTGCCGTGCTCGGCGTCGTGGTGGCGGAATTCTTCGGCGCCCAGGACGGGCTCGGCGTCGTCATGGTGCGCGCGGCGAGCGAGTTCAAGGTCGACGTGGTGTTTGCCGGACTGATCGTCTTTGCCGTGCTGTCGCTTGTCATGACCGGCTTGGTCAAGCTCATTGAAGACCGCATGAGCCGCTGGCGCCCGCAACAGGTCAGCGGGGATTAGATGTCATCCGCCCCCGCGCTAGCGGGGGGCAATGCGATAGCCGGCAAAGTAGGCTACCGGACCGGGAGCCGCCGAAAGGACATTGGCGGTCAGAGTTCCATACAACTCAGCCACTTAACATAAAAAGTGACATGACGTGACGGCAGTCACTTTGCCGGCGGTAGGAATAGTGCTTTTATTTCAAGGCGCGGGAATTGGGAATTATGGGTCTAATGGACCGCCTCCGCACCTGAACCAAATCGCCGGCATTGCCACCCACAGAGTGGAGTCCGAAAGACGAATTTGAACCGCCGAGGAGGTCCTCATGCCTCGCCATGCCGTGAGATTGCTCGCAACGATCGGTGCGTGTTCCGCTTTCGCCTTGGCGCTTTCGAGTGGCGCCGGCGCGGTAGAAGTCGAAGTCAACACGCCGCACATCAACATTCCGACGCCGCGCATCAACGTTCCGAAGCCGCACGTCAATGTCCCGACAATGAACAATGTGCCGACGGTGAACCTGCGGCACCATCGGCTGTCCAAAGGCGCCAACACGCTCACGAACGTGAACAAGCTTGGCGGCGGCCAAGGCAGCACCACCACCACGACGACCGGCAACACGCCCTTTGTCGGTCCATCGAATGCCGCCGGATCGACCGATGCAAAAGGGGTCACGACGACGGTGAACACGCCTTTCGTTGCTCCAACGAATGGCACCGGACCGGCCGAGGGAAAAGTGCTCACCGAGACTGTCGGCGGCTCTGGGCCACCGAGTGGAGTTCAGCAGCAAAACGCCGCTGCCGCCGCTGCTGCCGCCATCAGTGGCGCAGCGAGTGGCACCGGATCGCCCGGCGGGCCAAACACCTCTCCCGCCAACACTTGGGACGCTTCTCTAGCCACCAGTCATGACGGCGGTATCAATGTTGGGCCCGTCCCACTGACCAAATTTAATCCCGGCAGTCTTCCTACAGCCCAGAGCACTGCTGCTTTCTATAACTCCCTGGCAGCGGGAGCAGACAATGCTGCCTATCAAGCGGATGTATCTTCTTTGCAAGCGCCCGTCACGGCGGCGCAGGATTCGGCTGCGTGCGCGACCAATCCCGATGGATACCAGTGTTTGGCGGCCATTGATGCCGCCGTAAATCCGCTCAACGATTTCGAAGCGTATGTCGACTATTTGCTGTTTTTGTTAGCATATGCGGAGAACCCACAATACGGGTACAGTTTTACACCCATGGAGACCGCCGATATTGAGACCGCCTTGCAAGAATGTCTGGCCTCCCCTTCAACATGCGCGGCCACCATAACCCAGTTGAACGCCGAGCTCGCGGCTTTGGGTGCCCCATCCGGGTACCAAACAGTAGACGGACCGGCCCAAGTAATACAATCGCCGGCTCAAATCGTGGCATTCTGGTATGATCGTTCGACCAGTCCTAATGGCAACACTAGTCTGTCTACCGAGCTGTCCTACCAGGTGGCCTTTGCCGCTTGCAACGGCATTGTCTGCACCTGACCGTCGAATGCAGCCTGGCGCAAAGTGTTCCCAACGCCGTTTGGTGGAATGCACCGCCTCGACAATGGCGGTTAGCATTTTCTCCCTACGGCCGAGCTGATCTAGCGCCTCGCGGCGGTCGCGTGCGCCGTTCCTCCATGCATCGTCGTTCCGAGCGTCTCGGCCAGCCGCCGCGCCTCGCGTCGCAGCGCGTCACCAAAAGCTTCCACTGTGGGAGCCAAGCGTGGGTGATTTTTTCAACTCGGCTCGCAAGACGGCTTAAATCAGCCGCAAAATAAAAGCGACATGTGTGACCGGAGTCACTTGGCTGGCAGTAGGAATAGTGGTTCCATTTGAGGCGTGGGAATTAGGATTATGGGTCTAACGGACCGCCCGCACCTGAACCAAATCGCCGGAGTTGTTACCCACGTGGTGGAGACTGAAAGACGAATTTGGACCGCCGAGGAGGTAAGTCATGCCTCGCCATACGGTACGATTGCTCGCGACGATCGGTGCGTGTT
>JASHOX010000280.1 GCA_030038415.1 Xanthobacteraceae bacterium | reverse complement strand
TGAAATTCTTCGAGGATGAGAGCTGCGGCCAGTGCACGCCGTGCCGGGTCGGCACCGAGAAGGCGGCGCAGCTGATGGCCAAAGGGCCGTGGGACGCGGCCCTGCTCGACGAGCTTTCCGCGCTGATGCGCGATGCCTCGATCTGCGGCCTCGGTCAGGCTGCGCCAAATCCTTTACTTTGTGTGCTAAAATACTTTCCCGATGAACTGAAGAAGCCGCTGGGGCATTGGTGATTTAAAGGTTCCTACGATGAACGATCGCAACGAACAAAAGCCAGCCGGCTACGGCCATGACAAGAAGGGAGCCGCCGGCGGTCCCGCTTATGGCGACGGCAAACCGGGCGTCGTGCACACGGCGCCGATCGATAAGGTGGCCGGCAAGGGCGATGCCGCCACACCGAAAACCTTCACCATTGACGACCGTGAGATCGACATCCGCGATGGCGAGACGATCTTCCGCGCCGCGCGCCGCCTCGGCATCAAGCTGCCGCACCTGTGCTATTTGCCGAAACCGGGATATCGCCCCGACGGCAATTGCCGCGTCTGTATGGTCGAGATCGAAGGCGAGCGAGTCTTAGCCGCAAGCTGCATCCGCAACCCTTCGCCCGGGATGAAGGTCAAGACTCAGACCGACCGCGCCAAGACCGCGCGCAAGATGGTGACCGAACTCTTGCTCGCCGACCAGCCCGATCGCGCGCGCGCGCACGATCCGGATTCCGAATTGTGGAAGATCGCGACCCGCATGCAGCTCGAACAGGGCCGCTTTCCGCGCCGTCCGGCGCCGGCGCCGGATCGCAGCCACGTCGCCATGGCGGTCAATCTCGACTCCTGCATCCAATGCAATCTCTGCGTCCGCGCTTGTCGCGAAGTGCAGGTCAATGACGTCATCGGCATGGCTGGCCGGGGTCACGGCGAGAAGATCGTGTTCGACTTCGACGATCCGATGGGCACCTCGACCTGCGTCGCCTGTGGCGAATGCGTGCAGGCCTGCCCGACCGGCGCGCTAATGCCGGCGACACTGGTGGACGAAAACAACGTCTTTACCGGTAAGGCCGACCGTTCGGTCGACAGCGTTTGCCCTTATTGCGGCGTTGGCTGCCAGCTGACGTACCATATCAAGAACGACAAATTGCTCTACGTCACCGGCAAGAACGGTCCGGCCAACGAGAACCGGCTCTGCGTCAAGGGCCGCTTCGGCTTCGATTACGTGCACAATCCGCAGCGGCTGACAAAGCCGATGATCCGCAAGGACGGCGTGCCGAAGATCCCGAATGAATTCATCGACCCGTCGAATCCGTGGACGCATTTCCGCGAAGCCACCTGGGAGGAGGCGCTCGACCGCGCCGCCGCGGGCCTGAAGAAAATCCGCGACCGCGACGGTCCGAAAGCGCTCGCCGGGTTCGGCTCGGCCAAGGGCTCGAACGAGGAAGCCTATCTGTTCCAGAAACTCGTTCGCACCGGTTTCGGCACCAATAATGTCGACCACTGCACTCGGCTGTGTCACGCCTCCTCCGTTGCCGCCCTGATGGAGGGCGTCGGCTCCGGCGCGGTGTCGGCCACCTTCAACGAATGCAAGAACTCGGAAGTAATTTTCATCATCGGCGCCAATCCGACGGAAAATCATCCTGTGGCCGCGACCTTCTTCAAGCAGGCGAGAAAGCGCGGCGCGACATTGATCGTCGCCGACCCGCGCGGGCAGGCGCTCAAGCGCCATGCCACCCACATGCTGCAATTCAAGAACGGCGCCGACGTGGCGCTGCTCAACGGCATGCTCAACACCATCGTCGCCGAGAAGCTTTACGACGAGCAGTATATTCAGACCTATGTCGAAGGCTTCAAGCAATTCGCCGAGAGCATCAAGGATTACACGCCGGAGGAGATGGCGCCGATTTGCGGCATCGAAGCCGACGTCATCCGCACTGTGGCACGCAAGTTTGCCCGCGCCAAATCGGCGATCATCTTCTGGGGCATGGGCATCTCGCAGCACACTCACGGCACCGACAATGCCCGCTGCCTGATCGCGCTGTCGCTGATCACCGGTCAGATCGGCCGGCCCGGCACGGGTCTGCATCCGTTGCGCGGCCAGAACAATGTCCAGGGCGCTTCCGACGCCGGACTGATCCCGATGTTCTTTCCCGACTATAAATCGGTCGAGGAGCCGCAGATCCGCGCCCGCTACGAGGACGCCTGGGGCGTCAAGCTCGATCCGAAGAAGGGTCTTACCGTGGTCGAGATCATGGACGCGGTGCACGCCGACGTGATCAAGGGCATGTATATCATGGGCGAGAACCCGGCGATGTCCGATCCCGATCTCAATCACGCCCGCGAAGCGCTTGCCCATCTCGAGCATCTCGTGGTGCAGGACCTCTTTCTTACCGAGACTGCGGTCTATGCCGACGTGGTGCTGCCGGCTTCGGCGTGGCCGGAGAAGGACGGCACGGTGACCAATACCAATCGCCAAGTGCAGATGGGCCGCCAGGCGCTGCCGCTGCCGGGCGACACGCGGCATGATTGGTGGCTCATTCAGGAGATCGGCCGGCGCATCGGCCTGCCGTGGAACTACAAGGGCCCGCACGAAATTTACACCGAGATGGCATCGCTGATGCCGTCGCTCGACAACATTTCCTGGGAACGCGTGCAGCGCGAAAGCGCAGTGACCTATCCCGCCGACGCACCGGACAAACCGGGCCGCGACGTCGTGTTCGACAAAGGTTTCCCGCGCCCGGGCGGCTTCGGCAAACTCGTTGCCGCGAAACTGCAACCGCCGGACGAGACGCCGGATGCCGACTATCCATTCATCCTCACCACCGGACGCGAACTCGAGCATTGGCATACCGGCGCCATGACGCGGCGCGCCACTGTGCTCGACGCGATCGAGCCGGGGGCGGTCGCTTCGGTGTCGCGCGGCACCATCGCCAAGCTCGGCATCAAGCCGGGCGACCTGGTGCGCGTCGCCACGCGCCGCGGCAGGGTCGAACTTGCCGCGCGGCAGGACGACGCCATTCCAGACGGTGTGGTGTTCATTCCCTTCGCCTTCGTCGAGGCAGCGGCCAATCTTCTCACCAATCCGAAGCTCGATCCGTTCGGCAAGATTCCAGAGTTCAAGTTCTGTGCGGCGCGCGTGGAGGCAATCGATCCGGCGACGCGGGTGGCGGCGGAGTAGCTCGCGCCGCCCGCGATGGACGCCGATCCGCACGATGAGATCGTGCGCCTCGAAGCGCAGATCGATGAGCTTACCGAAAAGCTTGAAAGCTGTCGCAAGTTTATTTTGACCGGACGGGTCGCCGTGGCGGCGGGTAGCGTGCTGCTCATCGGCTTGCTGTTCGGCGCGATCACCTTCGATCCAGCGGTGATGGCGTGCGCCGTCGCGGCGCTGCTTGGCGGCTTCGTCGCCTGGGGCTCGAATCGTAGCACGGCGAATGAAACCACCGCAGAGATTGCCGCGGCCGAAGCGCGGCGCGCGGCGCTGATCGGACAAATCGAGCTTCGGGTGATCGAGAGCGGCGAGACGCTGCACTGACGGATGCGGCGCTAATCCTTCTTCTCGTTCCTGAAATACGCTTCCACTTTGCCGGTGAGCTTGATGGTCAGCGGATTGCCGTAACGGTCCTTGCTCTTGGGGGCTTCGACGCGGATCCAGCCTTCGCTGATGCAGTATTCGGCCACATTGGTCTTTTCCACGCCCTTGAAGCGCACGCCGACGTCGCGGCTGAGCGCGTCGGCGTCATAGTGCGGGCTCTTCGGATCGGTCGACAGGCGGTCGGGCGGAGCGTCGGACACTCAGGGTTTTCCCTTATTTGTTGCCGAGGCATTTCACGACAAATCGTACCCCCGTGCAAATCATAACACCGCCTTAAGCATCGAGGCGGATTGGACTGCATCAGCGCGGGGATTTTGACCTCGCTCAATATCTTCGATCCCCTTTCGTTCTTTGACTATGCCAGAAAAACCCTAGGGCCGAACCGGGACCGTTCAGGCAACCTCGCGGCGAGGACAATACGAGCAAACATGCGGCTGGTCGCGCAAGCATTCGGTAAGCTTCGGCAATTCCTGCCGTGTATCGTCGCGGCCGCGATCGGCGTCACCGCGACTGCCACCGCATTCAGCGTGATGATGGTACGAGACGACAATGACGCAAAAGTACAATTCAACGTTCTTGCCGAAAACCATTTCATGGTTCTGCAAAACGGCGTCAATGAATACGTAAACCGGCTCAAAGCGGTGCGCGCTCTATTCGACAGTTCCATCGATCCCGTTTCGCGCAGCGAATTCGACGCCTTCACTCAGCCGCTGCTGCGTGAAGACGCGGTCATCACCACACTGTCATGGGTACCACGGGTGAGCGATGCCGAGCGCGCCGTGTACGAACGTAAGGCAGTCCTGCAGGGCCTTGCGGACTATCACATCAAAAGCATGGGCGCCGACGGCAAGATGGTCGTGGCTCCGCAGCGCAACGTCTATTACCCGATATTCTACGCCACCGTGCCGAAAATATCGCAGCTTTACGGCCTCGATCTCGCTTCGGAGCCGACAACGTTCGCCGAGTTGGAGCGCGCGCGGGACCTCGATCGCATGGGTTTCTCGCCGGTTGCAACGCTCGTTAGCAGCGGCGGCACCCAGGGCGGCTTTTTGTTTTCGCTGCCGACTTACAGGCGCGGCCCGCCTCACGACTCGATCGAAGATCGGCGGCGCAATCTCATCGGGTTTGTGCATGGTTCCCTCACTACCGCCAGGATGGTGGACACCATCATCAATGACAATAAGACGCCCAAGGGTCTCGACCTGTTTTTCTTTCTGCCCGGCTCCGATTCGCAAGCCATGCCGGTCTATGTGCACCCGTCGCGGCTTCGCGGGCCGCCGCTTGCGCCGATGAGTCAGGCTGAGGCCGAGACCGGCAGATCCTGGCGCAGAGATCTTAACGCCGACGGACAGCCCCTGCTCACAATGGTGGCGCGACCCATGCCGGACGGCCCCCTGAACGCGCGACACGGTCGGACATGGGTCGTGGGCTCTTTCGGGCTCATTCTCACCGGTGCCGTTGTGATCTATATCCGGTCGTCACGACGCCATGCTTTCCGGATAATGCGCGTAAATCAAAAAGTGTCCGATCTCGCACGAACGGACGCGCTCACGTCACTTGCCAACCGCCGGGTATTTGTCGAGCGGCTCAATCATGCGTTCGAGGCGTGTAAGCGCGGCGGCAGGCCGGTTGCCGTGCTCTATTTTGATCTCGATCATTTCAAAGACGTCAACGATACGCTCGGCCATCCGATCGGCGATGCGCTTTTGCGTCAGGTCGCGACACGCGTTTTGAGCGTAACGCGGCAGAACGACGTCGTCGCGCGTTTCGGCGGCGACGAATTTGCGGTCCTCCAGACCGATGTGGATGATCCGGAAGCAGCGGGCGCGTTGGCAACCAAGATCGGAAAAATTCTAGCCGAACCTTATGCCATCGAAGGCAACGAGGTCCATGTCTCGGCCAGTATCGGGATATCGCGCTATACCCCTGACGTCACCGGACCCGACGCCATGATGATCCAGGCTGATCTCGCGCTATATCGCGCCAAGGAGGAGGGCCGCCGTTGCTTTCGCTTTCATAGCGCCGACCTCGACCGGCAGGTTCAAGAGCGCGTCATTATCGCCGACGAACTGCGCGGTGCGCTCGATCGTAACGAGCTTGAGCTGCACTACCAACCGCAGGTCGAGCTGCGTTCGGGACGTATTATCGGCATGGAGGCATTGCTGCGCTGGAACCATCCCGAGCGGGGACAGGTTTCGCCCGCGGTCTTCATCCCTATTGCCGAGCGGTCCGGTCAGATCCAAACGCTCGGGCAGTGGGTCCTCGATGCTGCGTGCCGGCAATTGCGGCACTGGCGGGATGTCGGCATAGCGCCTGATCTTGTCGGCGTGAACCTTTCCGCCCTCCATTTCAAAGGCTCGGCCGAGCTCGACCGCGAAGTGGCCGCAAGTCTCGACCAGTACGGTGTGCCGGCCGGAATGATCGAGATCGAGCTGACTGAATCGGTGCTGATGGACATTACTCAGCAGCACAACAAACGTTTTCAACGGCTGCGCCAGCTCGGGGTACGGATCGCGGTCGACGATTTCGGCACCGGCTATTCGTCGCTCAGCTATCTGGCAAGCTACCCGATCAACCGTATCAAAATCGCGCAGGAATTGGTGTTCGGTGTCGATACCGACGCGCGCAATGCAGCCGTCGTGCGCGCCGCTATCCGGCTGGCGCACGAGCTCGGCATCGACGTCATCGCCGAAGGCGTTGAAACGGAAGGCCAGGCAAATTTCCTACTGGCCGCTGGTTGCGAACATGGCCAGGGCTTTTATTTCAGCAAACCGGTCAATGCCGAGCGCGCGACAGAACTGTTGCGTTCCGGCAAGATCACGCCGGCACGGCGACCGCTGCGCCTGGTGGAAAGTAGCGCGGCGTAGATCAATGTCTTTCCTCGCGCCGCGCCGCGGGTTATATTGCTCATAATGTCTCTTGCCGCCGACGGCTCTCTGCATTCGCCGACCTCGGGTCAGTCGCGTCATGACTGGACGCGGGATGAAGTGCGCGCGCTGTTCGACCTGCCGTTCCCGGAGCTGATGTTCCGGGCGCAGTGCGCGCACCGGCAAAACTTCGATCCGGCCGAAGTACAGATTTCGACGTTGTTATCCATCAAGACCGGCGGCTGCCCGGAGGATTGCGCCTATTGCCCGCAGAGCGCGCGCTACGCTACCGGGGTGGGCGCGGGAAAACTCATGGCACTCGATGCCGTGCTCGCCGAGGCGCGCGCGGCGAAAGCGGCCGGCGCGAGCCGCTTTTGCATGGGTGCGGCTTGGCGCGAGCCCAAGGACCGTGACCTCGATTCGGTTTGCGCCATGGTCGAGGGCGTCAAGGCGCTCGGGCTCGAGACTTGCGCGACGCTCGGCATGCTGACGGCGCCGCAAGCGCGCCGGCTGAAAGCGTCAGGGCTCGAGTACTACAACCACAATCTCGACACGTCGCCCGAGTTCTACGGCGGGATCATCACCACCCGCACCTACCGGGATCGCCTTACGACGCTCGATCACGTGCGCGAAGCCGGCATCCATGTCTGCTGTGGCGGCATCGTCGGCATGGGCGAGACCCGCGAGGACCGTGTCGGGATGATCGTTTCGCTCGCGTCTCTGCCGGTGCATCCGGAATCGGTGCCGATCAACATGCTGGTCAGGGTTGCGGGCACGCCGCTTGCCGAGGAGGCTGCTCTCGATCCAATCGAGTTCGTGCGCACAATCGCGGTCGCCCGCATCGCGATGCCGCGTTCGGTGGTACGGTTGTCCGCCGGCCGGGAAGACATGAGCGAGGAGACCCAAGCGTTGTGCTTCCTCGCCGGCGCCAATTCGATCTTCTACGGGCCGAAACTGCTGACAACGCCTAATCCCGGCCGCGATCGCGATCGCGAATTGATGGACAAGCTCGGGCTGAGCCCGATGGAGTGAGCTCCTCTCCGCGCTGCATCCAGCCTTGCCCGGCGTCGCGCCGAAGAAACGGTACGACGCACGGGCTGATATGAACAAACAGCGAGGTCGATAATTCATGAGCCCAGAGCAGACAGCCGCAAGCCAGAAGCGGGCCTCTTGGCTCGCTTATGTCTGCGCCATCGTGATGGCCATTGGTTCGTTTTCGGCGGTCGCGTTCGGCGAGCAACCGGACGACATCCTCAGCAGAGACAGCGTGCTGCGCGATCCCGAAATCCCGTCCATGGGAAATCCCACAGGCGACCTGACGGTCGTCGAGTACTTCGACTATCAATGCCCGTATTGCAAAAAGATGGCGCCCGAGCTCGCGCAGCTGGTGCGGGAAGACGGCCATATCAGGCTGGTCTTGAAAGACTGGCCGATCTTCGGCGCGATTTCGACCGCCGCGGCGGAAATAGGGCTGGCGGCGAAATATCAAAACAAATACGCCGAAGCCCACGACGCCCTGATTGGCGCCGACGCTAAGCTCACGAAAGCAAGTATTGCCGACCTTCTTGCCAAGGCCGGCGTTGACGTCGACTTGGCGATCAAGGACCTCCAGGCGCACCAAAAGACCATCGACGATCTCTTGGCCCGCAACGAGGCTCAAGCCGACGCCTTCGGATTCCAAGGCACCCCCGGTTTCATCGTCGGCACGTTCCGGGTGCCCGGCGTCGTAGAAATGCGGGTGTTCAAACAAATTGTCGCCGACGCCCGCGCGAGAGAGAAGAAGCGCAAAACATAAGCGGGGACGATCAGGCCCCCGCCGCGCCGCCGTCCGCGCGCGGATCGTGCGCGCCCTCGCAGGTGCCGTCCGGGCGCAGCACGGCAGCGCCGGCATGGCCCATGACGTCGGAGTAAGGCTCCGCCAGCACGTCGACATCGTGGCCGGCGGCGGCCAATCGGTCGACCAGATTGCCGTCGAAGCGCGGCTCTAGCCGCAACGCCGTGCGTGGCGCGCCCCAGGTGCGGCCGAGCACCCAGCGCGGCCGATCGATCGCCTCAAAAAGCGGCTCGTGGAAATCGACATAACGCGTGAACAGCGCGCTTTGCGTTTGTGGCTGGCCGTCGCCGCCCATGCAGCCATAGGCCATGATACGCCCGTCATCGAGCACGGCGAGCGCCGGATTGAGGGTGTGGAACGGCAGTCGGCCCGGCCGGAGATAATTCAGCGCGCTGGCATCGAGCGAAAAGCTCGCGCCGCGGTTCTGCATCAGCACGCCGGTTGCCGGCAGCACGCAGCCGGAGCCGAATTCCCAATAGAGCGATTGAATGTAGGAAACGACGATGCCGCCGGCATCGGCGGCGCCCATCCAGATCGTATCGCCGGCGCCGGTGGCGAGCGGCCAGCGCGCCGCCTTGTTGCGATCGATCTTCATCACTTCGCCGGTGATGGTGCGGTCGTCGAGCACGCGCTCGAGCGAATGCGGCAAATAGTTCGGATCGGTGACGAGCCGATCACGCACACGCAAGCCGCGCTTGGTCGCCTCGACCAGGCCGTGAATGTGATCGAAGCCTTCCGCTTCGGTCACGCCCAACCGCGCGAACAAAGCGAGGATCATCAGCGACACGACGCCTTGGGTCGGTGCGTCGGTGTTGTAAACCGTGCCCGCCGGCAGCGTGATGCGCAACGGTTCGGCAAGCGTCGCTTTGTAACGTTCCAAATCTTGGCGCGTGACTGGGCTGCCGATGCGTTCAAGGTCGGCGGCGATCTCGCGGCCGACGTCGCCGCGATAGAAATCGTCGAGCCCGGCATGCGCCAAGTGCGAAAGCGTTGCGGCGAGCGTATTTTGTTTCAACTTGCTGCCCGCTGCCGGCGGCTCGTCGTCCGTCAGAAACGTCGCGGCAAAGCCTGGCACACCCTTCAACTCGGCGATGTGCTCGCGCGTCAGCCGCTCCTGGCTTCGCGTGACCGCATAACCGTCGCGGGCCGCAGTGGTAGCCGGCGCGAGCAGGACTTCGAGCGGCAGTTTGCCGCCATTGGCCTTCGCCGCTTCCAGCGCCAGCACCCAGCCGGCGACGGCGCCCGGCACGGTCAGCGCCGCGAGCGGTCCGCGCGGCGGGATGATCTCGTAGTCGCGATAAAGCTCGGGCTTCGCCAGCTGGCCGGCGGGGCCCGCCGCCATGATGGCGCACACCCGGCCCGACGGCTCGCGGACGAGCCAGAAGCCATCGCCGCCAAGGTGGTTCATGTGAGGGTAAACGGCCGCGATCGCCGCGCCCATCGCCACCATGGCTTCGAGCGCATTGCCGCCCTCGGCGAGCACCGTGCGGCCAGCTTCGGCGGCAGCGAAGTGCGGCGCGCAGACGACGCCGCGGCGGTGGCCGGCGCTGTGCAAATCCATGATGCTCAGTTCGCCGCGGTTGTTTCGAAGCCGCGCTTGCGCAATAGCGCGTCGGCGTTGGGCAGCCGGCCGCGAAACGCTTTATAGGCATCGGCCGGCTCCTGCGCGCCGCCGGCGGCGTAGATGCAATCGCGCAGCCGTTTTGCCGTCGCCGGATCGAATATGTCGCCGGTCTCTTCGAACGCCGCGAAGGCGTCGGCGTCGAGCACCTCCGACCACATGTAGCTGTAATAGGCCGCCGCATAGCCGCCGCCCGAGAAGATGTGGGCAAAGTGCGGCGGTCGGTGCCGCATGGTGATTTCGTCGGGCATGCCGATGCGCGACAGCGCTTTGACCTCGAACGCCGTGGCATCGATGTCCTCAGGCTTCGGCAGCGAATGGAAATCGAGATCGACCACGGCGCAGGCGATGTATTCGACCGTGGCGAAGCCCTTATTGAAATTACGCGCGGCGATGAGCCGTTGCAGCAACTCCTCCGGCATCGGCTCGCCGGTCTGATAGTGGCGAGCAAAGCGACGCAATACTTCCGGCCGCTCCAGCCAGTGCTCGTAAAGCTGCGACGGCAATTCGACGAAATCGGTGGCGACGTTGGTGCCTGAGATTGTCGGATAGGTCACCGAGGACAAAAGCCCATGCAGCGCATGGCCGAATTCGTGGAACAGCGTGCGTGCGTCCTCGAAGCTCAATAGCGTCGGCTCGCCGCCGGGGGCCTTGGTGAAATTGCAGACATTGACGATCAGTGGCCGGATATCGCCTGAGAGCTTCTCCTGATCGCGTAGCGAGGTCATCCAGGCGCCGCTGCGCTTCGAGGGCCGCGCGAAATAGTCGCCGAAGAACAGCCCGACCTTGTTGCCGCTGGCGTCGCGAGCCTCCCACGCCCGCACGTCGGGATGCCAGACTGGCACATTCGCCGGCGTGAAGGACAAGCCGAAGAGGCGCTGTGCCGTGTAGAAAGCCGCCTCGATCATGCGGTCGAGGTTCAGATATGGCTTGATTGCGGCTTCGTCGAACGCGCATTGCCGGTGCCGCAGCTTCTCGGCGTAGTAACGCCAGTCCCACGGCTCGATCCTGAAATTGCCGCCTTCTTCTTGAATCAGCGCCTGCATGGCGTCGCGGTCAGCGAGCGCCCGCGAGCGCGCGGGGGTCCACACCGCGTCGAGGAGCTGCCGCGCGGCCTGCGGCGTTTTCGCCATGGCGTCGTCAAGCCGGTAGTGGGCGAAGTCGGCATAGCCGAGGAGCCGCGCCCGCTCGGCGCGCAGCCGCACCATCTCGGCGATCAGCGCCTTGTTGTCGGTCGGCCCGCCATTGTCGCCGCGCATGATGAAGCCGCGGAACAGCTTTTCGCGCAGATCGCGCCGGTCGGAGAATTGCAGGAACGGCTCGACGCTCGAACGCGACAGCGTCACGGCATAGCCGCCAAGCCCGCGGTCGCGCGCTTCCGCGCGCATTGCTTCACGCATGAAGTGGGGCAAGCCGGCCAGCTCGGCTTCGCTGTTGAGTCGCAGCGTGAACGCCTGCTCGTCGGCGAGCACGTTCTGGCTGAACGCGGTGCCGAGCTCGGCGAGCCGCTCGATGATCGCGGCGAGGCGTTTTTTCGCTTCGCCATCGAGCGCCGCGCCGGCGCGGCGGAAGCTCGTGTGATAGCGTTCGGTGACGCGCTTTTGTTCGGCATCGAGCCCGAGCGCGTCGGCTTCCCGCATCACCGTGTCGATGCGGCGGAACAGCGCCGCATTGGTGTGGATCTTGTTCCAGTGCCGGGCGATCTGCGGCGAAAGTTCGCGCTCGATTTCCAGCAAAGCATCGTTGGTATGCGCGCCGGCCAACAACCAAAACGCATTACCGACGCGCTCCAGCGCGCGGCCGCTTAATTCCAGGGCGGCGATCGTATTCTCGAAGCTCGGCGGCGCGGTCGCCGCGGCGACGGCGGCGACCTCGGCCTCATGTTCCGCGAGCGCGCGTGCATAAGCCTCGCGAAAGTGGCCGGGCGCAATGCGGTCGAAAGGCGGAACCCCCTCGGGAGTGGTCCAGGCCTCGAAAAACGGATTGGTGCCGGCAGGGGCTTGGGTCGATTCGGGCATCGGGATGGGTCTTACCAAAGGCGTGGGCAGGCGTGATATATGTCATCGCGAGCGCAGCGCCAAAAGGAGTGCCGAAAATGCCCCGTCACGCCCATTACCTGCCGCATGGCGTCATTCCGGCCGTCATCCTGCCGTTCACGGACGACTTGGCGATCGACGAAAAGGGCTTCCGCAAGCACCTCTGCGATGTTGCGGCGGTCGAGGGGCTGTCCGCGATCACGGTTAATGCCCATTCGACCGAGGTCGCCTCCTGCAGCTTCGAGGAGCAGCGCCGCGTTCTCGACATCGCGCAGGACGAGATCGGCGGCCGGCTGCCGATCGTCAACGGCGTGTGGGCCGACGGCAGCCTCGAAGCTGCGCGTATCGCGCGCATGGCGGAGGAGGGCGGCGCCTCAGCGCTCCTGGTGTTTCCGCCGGCGCCCTTCACCTTGGGGCAGTCCCCGGCCATGGCAGTCGAGCATTTCAAACGCATCGCCGACGCCACGAGCCTGCCGCTGATCGCATTTCAATACCCGCTCTCGACCGGGCAGGGCTATCCGCGCGAAACGCTCCTGAAGATGGTCGAGGAGGTGCCGACCATCCGCGCCATCAAGGACTGGTGCGGCAACGTCCCGCAGCACGAAATGCATGTCCGCGAGCTGCAAAGCCTCAAGCGCCCGGTCAACGTGCTGTCGACCCACAGCGCCTGGCTGTTGAGCTCGCTGGTGCTCGGCTGCAACGGGCTCCTGTCCGGCTCCGGCAGCGTCATCGCCGACCTGCAGGCGGCGCTGTTCCGCGCCGTCAAGGCCAACGATCTCGCCGAGGCGCGCCGCCTCAATGACCGCATCTATCCGCTGGCCAAAGTGTTCTATTCCGAGCCCTGGGCCGATATGCATAACCGCATGAAGGAAGCCCTGGTGCTGTTCGGCCGCCTGCCGCGCGCCGTGGTGCGCCCGCCGCTCGTAAAAATCGGCCGCGCCGAGATCGAACGCATCCGCGCCGCCTTGGTCGCGGCCGGGCTATTGTCGGCAAAAGCTGCGCGCGACGCGGCTTAACTGCAGAGGACGCCGCTATGGATAGTTCGACCCCTTCGCGCTCCCGGCGCATCCTCTGGCCGAACGTGCTGACGGTGCTCAGCGCGGCTATCCTGATCAGCGCCGAGGTATTCGGCGCGGCCTTTGCCGGCAGTTGGGCGATCGCCAACCTGTTCGCGCTCGGCACCCTCGGCGCCCGCGTGCTCGACGGCCTGTTTATTCTCTGCGGTATCGCGGTGATGGTGCAGTTCGTGCGCGCCGCACACCGTGTCGAGCCGTTCGTCGCGGAGTGAGGAGCGGCCGTTGCACCGTCGCCGCGGCGTCTCATGAACAGCCGGAGCGGCGTTTTACTCTTCGTTAAAACTAAAACGCTTGCACGCTTAGGCTAAATCGCTTATTGCGGATTTGCCCAATTTCGCACGTGCCTGTGGCCGTGTGTCGGTCGGTGGGCATCCGGACAAGAGGCCGGACAGCCGCCTAAGGAAGAGACGCTACTTCCTTGCACCCGCGACCGGCAGCCGGAGGCGAAACCGGCAATGCCAGCTCTCCACTGGCGACGCGGCTTAAAGCAACGACGGAAGGGCTTTTTTGGTTACTGCCGGCGCCAATGCCGGGGACACCGAAGAGGCTTGTCCATCTTTGCCAGCAGTGCGGAACGGGGTCTCCCTCATCCGGACCAAGGCAGCAATCGCAGCGACGCCTGCAGCTCCGCAATGACGCGGAGCCGCACCCGTCGCAGGAGGTTCACCTCGGCGGCTACGCCGCCTGCCGGATCAGGGAGCTGGGTGGCATGACCACACGCATCCGCGAATTTCTCAAGCATCGTACCGATAACGGACCCTGCCTCGTCGTCGACCTCGACGTCGTGCGCGAAAACTATCAGAACTTCGCCAAGGTGCTGCCGGACACCAAGGTGTATTACGCCGTCAAGGCCAATCCGGCGCCGGAAATCCTCAAGCTATTGGCCGAGGTCGGCTGCCACTTCGACGTGGCCTCGCTGCCGGAGACCCACCAGGTCCTTGCCGCCGGCGCGACGCCGGACCGCATCTCCTATGGCAACACCATCAAGAAGGAGCGCGAGATCGCCGAAGCCTTCCGCCTCGGCGTCACCCTGTTCGCGGTCGACTGCGAGGCCGAGGCCGAGAAGGTGGCGCGCGCCGCACCGGGCAGCCGCGTTATCTGCCGCATCCATTGCGACGGCTCCGGGGCCGAATGGCCGCTGTCGCGCAAGTTCGGCTGCGAGCCCGCTTATGCCGCCGATATCTTGGAGCACGCGCACAAGAGCGGGCTCGTCCCCTATGGCATCTCGTTCCACGTCGGGTCGCAGCAGCACAATGTCGAAGCCTGGGACCGCGCTCTGGCCTCGGCGGCGGCGGTGTTCCGTAGCTGCGCCGAACGCGGCATCCCGCTCTCGATCGTTAATCTCGGCGGCGGCTTTCCCGCCCGCTATGTGCGCAAGACGCCGAAGCTCGAGAGCTACGGCAAGGCGATCTTCAAGGCGCTGCGCAAGCACTTCGGCAACAACCTGCCCAATACCATCGTTGAACCCGGCCGCGGCCTGGTCGGCAATGCCGGCATCATCGAGGCGGAGGTGGTGCTGATCGCCAAGCGCAGCCCGGAAGACGAAGTGCGCTGGGTCTATCTCGACATCGGCAAGTTCCACGGGCTGGCCGAGACCATCGGCGAATCGATCCGCTACCCGATCCGCACCACGCACGACCGCGACGAAACCTCGCCCTGCATCATCGCCGGTCCGACCTGCGATTCGGTCGACGTGCTTTACGAGAAGACGCCGTATCCGCTGCCGGTGTCGCTTGCCATCGGCGATAAGGTTTTGATCGAGGCGGCCGGCGCCTATACCGCGACCTATTCCTCGGTTGGATTCAACGGTTACCCGCCGCTGCGGCAATATGTGATCTGACCGCTCATTGCGAGGAGCAAGGCGAGGAAGCAATCCAGAATCTGACTGGATTGCTTTGCTCGCAATGACGCAGCGCGCAATTTCGGCTGAACGTTGGGATTGCCGCCCGGGCTGCCGGGCGGCGGGATGACCGGCATTTTTTGCGGCACTCGGCGCCTTGATCGCGGGATCGACATTGGGCGGACAGCTAACTCCATTGGACTGGGCGAGCTTGTCGCTCAAGGTCTGCCGGGATGTACCGTCCGCGCCGTTCGCACAGGCAGCGCCGCTGTGCTCGTCGGATTGGGCCTGCGCCAGGGCGGACGATCGCATTCCATGTGTAATGAAGACGACAGTGAAAATGATTTTAATGATCGTGTTCACGCAACGATAACGGCCGGCGCTTGCGGCAGTTCCGAGACCGTCACGTCAGATCGATAACGCCCGCCTCGCCGTTCTCCGTGCCCCATGCCAAGAACACCCCGTCGGCGCTCCAAGCGAGCGCGGTGACCGGCCCATCGCCCGGTTTCTTGGCCAAAATCTCGGCGCCGTCCTCGATGCGGATGAGCAGCACCATGCCGTCGGCATAGCCGGCGGCGACGATGTCCTGCCTGGGATGACAGGCGACGACTTCGATGCGGTGTTCGGAGGGCGCCAACAGCCGCGGCTGCTTGCCCATCGGGCCGTCCTTGCT
>JASHOX010000279.1 GCA_030038415.1 Xanthobacteraceae bacterium | reverse complement strand
GCCGCTCCGGGGGCTGCGCCCGGCGCCGCGCCGGGGGCCGCTCCGGCCGCCGCGCCCGCGCCCGAGAAGAAGTGAGGTCCCGCTGTTATTGGGCATGATCTTGTCGGAAAACCGGTTTCCACTTTTCCGGATCATGCCCTAGCGGGACAACGCCGATGCAGCT
Source organism: Xanthobacteraceae bacterium (assembly GCA_030038415.1). Classification (GTDB taxonomy): domain Bacteria; phylum Pseudomonadota; class Alphaproteobacteria; order Rhizobiales; family Xanthobacteraceae; genus BOG-931. Next base: position 3,515 of record JASHOX010000279.1, on the reverse strand, counting down.
CCTGGTCGGACTTGGCAATCCGGGAGCGCGCTATGTCGGCAACCGGCACAATGTCGGCTTCATGGCGGTGCAGGAAATCGCCAAGCGCCACGGCATCGGACCGTGGCGCCGGCGCTTTCAAGGCGTCGCCTGCGAAGGCCCGCTCGGCGGCGACCGCGCCCTCCTCCTCCTCCCCGGCACCTTCATGAACGAATCCGGCCGCGCCGTCGCCGAAGCCGCACATTTTTACAAGCTGCCGGTCGCCGAAGTCACGGTATTCCACGACGAGATCGATCTGCCGCCGGGCAAAGTGAGAGTGAAAACCGGCGGCGGCATTGCCGGCCATAACGGGCTGCGCTCGATCTCGGCGCATATCGGCAACGACTATCGGCGCGTGCGCATCGGCGTCGGCCACCCCGGCAACAAGGATCTGGTGCAGCATTATGTGCTGAGCGATTTCGCCAAAAGCGAGCGCGACTGGCTTGAGGCGTTGATCGCCATCATCGCCGACAATGCCGAGCTGATCGCACGCGGCGAGGACGCGAGCTTCCAGAACAAGGTTCATCTCGCCATGGTGGCTAAGGGATTTGGCGATCAGCCAGACGACAGCAACGGCGATCGCGAAGAAGCGTGAGCCAGGAAACGGATTGAATTATCGATGGGCTTCAAATGCGGCATCGTCGGCCTGCCGAATGTCGGCAAGTCTACGCTCTTCAATGCGCTGACCGAGACCGCGGCGGCGCAGGCGGCGAATTATCCGTTCTGCACCATCGAGCCGAACGTCGGCGAAGTAGCGGTACCGGATCGGCGGCTGGAAACGCTCGCCAAGCTTGCCAAGTCGGCGCAAATCGTGCCGACGCGGCTCACTTTCGTCGATATCGCCGGCCTGGTGCGCGGCGCCTCGCAAGGCGAGGGGCTCGGCAACCAGTTTCTCGCCAATATCCGCGAGGTCGATGCCATCGCGCATGTCGTGCGTTGCTTTGAGGATACCGACGTGACCCATGTCGAAGGCCGCATCGATCCGATCGCCGACATCGAAACCGTCGAGACCGAGCTGATGCTCGCCGATCTCGACAGCCTGGAGCGGCGCGTCGATGGCTTGAGCAAAAAAACCAAGGGCGGCGACAAGGAAGCCAAGGAGGCGCTCGATCTCATCAGCCGCGCGCTCGCGCTGCTTCGCGACGGCAAGCCGGCGCGGTTGACCGAGCGCAAGCCCGAAGAGGAGAAGGCCTTTCACATGCTCGGCCTCCTGACTTCGCTGCCGGTGCTTTACGTCTGCAATATCGAGGAGGCTTCCGCGGCGACCGGCAACGCGTTCTCGCAACAAGTCGAGGCCAAAGCAAAAGCCGAAGGCGCCGCCGCCATCGTCATTTCCGCCAAGATCGAAGCCGAGATCGCCGTGCTGTCGCGCGACGAACGCGAGGACTATCTCGCCGCGATCGGCTTGAAGGAAGCCGGCCTCGATCGTCTGATCGCCGCGGGCTATGCGCTCCTGCATCTGGTGACTTTTTTCACCGCCGGCCCGAAGGAGGCGCGCGCCTGGACGGTGACGCGCGGCACCAAGGCGCCGCAGGCTGCGGGCGTCATCCACACCGACTTCGAGCGCGGCTTCATCCGCGCCGAAACCATCGCCTATGACGACTACGTGACCTGCGGCGGCGAAGCCGGCGCGCGCGATGCCGGCAAGATGCGGCTCGAGGGCAAGGATTATGTCGTGCAGGACGGCGATGTCATGCACTTCCGCTTCGCCAACTGATTTAAGCATGATCCGGAAAAGTGGAAACCGGTTTTCCGAAAAGATCATATTTCATCAAAATCTTGGAGCGCCAATCGATTCCATTTGAAAACGATTGGCGCTCTAAGGGCCGCGCAGGCCCGATCCCTGATTCCTGATCGCGCCGAGGTGCTCGTTGATGCGAAACACGATGAGCACGAATTCGGCGATGATGCGTGCCAGAATCACGCCCATGCAGGCGCCAAGCACGCTGACGATCAACAGCATCATGCCGACGAAGGGATTATAGGCCATCGTGGTGAGCGAACTCACCGCGCCGGTGCAGCCGAGCAAAACGGAAATCACGACCGCGAGCCAGTAGAAGACCTTGATCACGGTGGGCGTAACGAACCGCTCCCATTGGAACAGGTCGCCGAGGCCGAACATGATTCCTCCTGGCAAAGTCGCGTGATTCCGCTTGCGGGCGGCACACTGCACCGCGCGCTTGCAACGGTCAATCGAGCCCGCCCGCGCCGCTATTTGACCGCCTGTCAGGAGGCGTTTAGGACGTTGAGCAAAAGCCGCAGGGTCTAAATGCGCAGGCTCCAGTGGGAGGATTTCACGGCGCTGGCGCCGCAAATGTCCGGCGATCAGCGGCGCGCCGTTTCGGTCGCCGGTCTCGCGCATGCCCTGCACGACGGCTACACCGATCTCGTCTACATCATGCTGCCGCTGTGGCAGACCGAATTCGCGCTGACTTACGCGGCGCTCGGCCTATTGCGCAGCGTCCTGGTCGGCGCCATGGCGTGCTTGCAAATTCCCGCCGGCATCGCCGCGGAGCGGTTCGGCGCCGCCGCCATTTTGGCGATCGGCACCGCGCTCGCCGGTCTCGGATTTTGCTTCGCCGGCGCCAGCGCCGGCTTCACCACTCTACTCGGCGCGTTGCTGATCTGCGGCATCGGTTCAAGTACCCAGCATCCGATTGCCTCGGCATTGGTCGCACGCGCCTTCGCCGGGCCGCGTTCGCTCAAGGCGCTGGGCACCTATAATTTCACCGGCGACCTCGGCAAGATGACGCTGCCGGCGACGCTGTCGCTGATGCTGTTGGTCGTGGCCTGGCGTCCGGCGCTCGCGATTTTAGGCAGCGTCGGCCTTGTCGTGGCGGTGGTGATCTATGTCGCTACGCCGCGCTTTAAGCACGGCGTGATCGCCCATCCGCGGAGCAACGCGCATGCGGCGCAAGAGCGTAAGCGGCCGCACTACGCTTTTCCGCTTTTGGTCGCGATCGGCGTCATCGACACCGCTACACGCATGGCGTTCTTGCTGTTTCTGCCCTTCGTGCTGCGAAATAAGGGCGCCAGCGAGCAGACCATCGGCCTGGCGTTGACGCTGGTCTTCACCGGCGGCGCGGCGGGAAAGCTCGCTTGCACCTTTATCGGCGCGCGGATCGGCGCGGTCGGGACCGTCTGGCTGACCGAAAGTTCGACCGCGGCCGCAATTCTGGCGCTGTTTCCGCTGCCGCTCGAAGCCGCATTATTGGTGCTGCCGCTGCTCGGCATCGCGCTCAATGGCACGTCGTCGGTGCTGTACGGTTCAGTGCCCGACCTGGTTCCCGCGCAATGGCGCAGCCGCGCGCTGAGCATCTTCTATACCGGCGTGATCGGATCCGGCGCGGTTGCGCCGATCCTATTTGGCCGCGTCGGCGATATGCTCGGTGTGTGGCGGGCTTTGATGCTGGTGGCAGCCTTCGTGCTGTTGACGCTGCCCTTGTCGGCGCTGCTGCGCGGCGTCCTGGCGCGCAAATAAAAGTTCGCCGCGCGGC
>JASHOX010000278.1 GCA_030038415.1 Xanthobacteraceae bacterium | reverse complement strand
TTTGACGTCGTCGAAAGGCGCAGTCATCACCGCATCTCGTCAGGCGCCGCGACCCCCAACAGCTTGAGACCCGACGCGAGCACGGTGGCCACGCCTTGTACAAGCACAAGCCTAGCCTCGGTCTGTTGTCGATCATCTTGGATAATGAAGCGTAAATGAGGCGAGGCGTTGCCGAGCGTATAAAACGCATGAAACTCGGACGCTAAGTCGAACAGATAAAAGGCAATTCGGTGCGGCTCATGAGCCGTCGCAGCGGCCTCGATGATGCGCGGATAGAGCGCGATCCGCCGCATCAACGAGAGTTCCGCCGGGTCCGAAAGCCGTTCCAGATTCGCGACCTCGACGAGCTTGATTAGTTCCGCAGGAAGCTCTGGAAACGCCGCCCGGGCGTTGCGAAAGATCGATTGCGCGCGAGCGTGGCCGTATTGGACATAAAACACCGGATTGTCGCGCGACTGCTCCAGGACCTTGGCGAGGTCGAATTCGAGCACGGCATCGTTTTTGCGGAACAGCATCATGAAGCGGACCGCGTCGCGGCCGACCTCATCCACCACTTCGCGTAAGGTGACGAACTCCCCTGCCCGCTTCGACATTGTGACGGGCACCCCGGCACGCATCAGCTTCACGAGCTGCACGACCTTGATGTCGAGTTCGGCGTTGCGGTCGCTCAGCGCTGCGACGGCGGCCTGCAGCCGCTTGATGTAGCCGGCATGATCAGCGCCCCAGACATCGATCAAGGTGCGAAAGCCGCGGCCTATCTTGTTGGCGTGATAGGCGATATCGGAGGCGAAATAGGTGTAGGAGCCGTCCGACTTCATCAGCGGGCGGTCGACGTCGTCGCCAAAGGCCGTCGAACGGAACAGCGTCTGCTCACGGTCCTCCCAGTCTTCGATCGGTGCGCCCCTCGGCGGCGGCAAGCGGCCTTGATAGATGTGCCCGCGTTCGCGCAGCCATTCGATGGTGCGAGCGATGTGGTCTGTTGAGTTGGCGCCTTGCTCTTCCTGAAAGATCAGCGACCGCTCGTAAAAGAAATGCTCCTGGCTCACGCCCAAGGCGGCGAGATCCTCGCGGATCGCTATCATCATTTGTTCGAGCGCGATGGCGCGGACGACCGAAAACCGCTCGACGTCTGGACCGCTTTTGAGCGTCGCGCCGAATGTCTTGGCGATAAGCGCGCCGACGGGCTTGAGATAGTCGCCTGGATAAAGCCCTTCCGGAATTGTTCCGATCTCTTCGCCCAGCGCCTCGCGGTAGCGCAGATAGGCCGAACGCGCGAGCGCATCGACCTGGGCACCGGCATCGTTGACATAGTATTCGCGCGTGACCTTGTAGCCGGCGAAATCGAGGAGATTGGCCAATGCGTCCCCGAACACCGCGCCCCGGCCGTGGCCGACATGCATCGGCCCAGTCGGGTTGGCCGAGACATATTCGACGTTCACTGCCACGCCGCCGCCGATGTCGCTTTTGCCGTAATCGGAACCAAGCCGGACCGCGCTGCGCAGGGCGTCGATCCAGGCGCCGGCTTTCAGAGTCAAATTGATGAATCCCGGCCCGGCCACATCGGCGCCGGCGACGAGATCGTCGGCGCGGAGTTTGTCCGCGATCGCCTCGGCGAGATCGCGCGGCTTTTTGCCGGCATCCTTGGCCAGCACCATTGCCGCATTGGTGGCGACATCGCCGTGCGTCGGGTCACGCGGCGGCTCGACCGTGACGCGCGATTGATCGAGGCCCGCCGGCAATGTGCCCGCAGCGATCAGTGCATCGGTCGCGCCGCGGACGCGCGCCAGAATCTCGGCGAAAATGTTTTTTGTAACCATGAGCGCGCCGCGCGCCTAACGCAATTCGGGGGTCGAGTCAAAGAGCCGGCCGTGCTCGGCGAGCGCATAGCGGTCGGTCATGCCAGCGATGAAATCGGCGATGTGCCGGGCGCGCGCGGCTTCGTCGAGGCTGGCGAGCCCTTGTTGCCACTCCTCCGGCAAGTCGCCGGGATGCGCGTCGTAACGGGCAAACAGGTCGCGCACCACGCCGGCCGCCTGGTCCATCACGCGCATGACGCGCGGATGGCGATACATCCGCGGCTTGAGGAAGGCTTTGATGGCGCGATCCGCTTCTCCTACTTCCGCCGAGAAGCCGGCAACCGGCGCGGCGGCGTTGCGTATGTCATCCGCCGAGCGCGGATCGAGCCTGGCGAGCCGGCGGCCGGTCTCGGCGACGACGTCGTCGATCAGCAAGCCGATCAGTTGCCGGATAAGTTCATGGACGAGCCGATGATCGTCGAGGTCCGGATAGGCCGCGCGGATGTCGCCGATGATGCGGCCGGGCAGCGCCACAGCGGCGATGTCATCGATGTGAAACAACGCGGCGCGCAAGCCGTCGTCGATATCATGGGCGTCATAGGCGATGTCGTCGGCGAAGGCGGCGATTTGCGCCTCGACGCCGGCGAAGCTCCACAACTGCAGGTCCTGCAGCTTGTCGTAGGCCAGGATCGTCGCCGGGACCCCATGTTCGCGATAGCGGGGAAGCGGCGCACCGCTGCGATCGGTAAGCGGACCGTTGTGCTTGACGAGGCCCTCCAGCGTTTCCCAGGTCAGGTTCAGTCCGTCAAATTTCGGGTAGCGGCGCTCCAGTGCGGTGACGATGCGCAAGGTCTGGGCGTTGTGATCGAAGCCGCCGAACGCGGCGAGGCAGGCGTCGAGCGCGCGCTCGCCGGCATGGCCGAACGGCGGATGGCCGAGATCGTGGGCGAGCGCCAGCGCCTCGGCGAGGTCCTCGTCGAGATGGAGTCGGCGGGCCAACGCGCGGGCGACCTGCGTCACTTCGAGCGTATGCGTGAGCCGGGTGCGGTAATGGTCGCCTTCGTCAAAGACGAAGACTTGGGTCTTATGCTTGAGGCGGCGGAAGGCGGTCGAGTGGATGACGCGATCGCAGTCGCGTCGGAAGGCGCTGCGGCTTTGGCTCGCCGGTTCGGCGTGGAGCCGGCCCCGGCTGTGGCCCGGATCGCACGCATAGAGCGCGCGCATTGACGCAGCTTCCATGGTCTCAATCTCAATGGGCTTAAACTCGGCCCGGCCGGCAATTGACGTTAACTCTCGGCGCACTTAACTATCCTGTTGAGATCGTTGCAATCGGCGCACTGCGAAACCGGAGCCACAATGGCGGACGACGTGACCGTGACCGAACGGGCGGCGCGAAAGATCGGC
>JASHOX010000277.1 GCA_030038415.1 Xanthobacteraceae bacterium | reverse complement strand
GCGCGCCGGCGTCGACCGCGTGCTCACGCTCGATTTGCATGCCGGCCAGATTCAGGGCTTCTTCGATATCCCGACCGACAATCTGTTCGCCGCGCCGGTGATCATGCGCGACGTGCGCGAGCGCTTCGACCTGAAAAAGGTGATCGTGGTGTCGCCCGACGTCGGCGGCGTGGTGCGCGCGCGCGGGCTCGCCAAGCGCATCGACGCGCCGCTCGCCATCATCGACAAGCGCCGCGAGGAGCCGGGCCAGTCCGAAGTGATGAACGTCATCGGCGAGGTCGACGGCGGCATCTGCATCTTGGTCGACGATATTGCCGATTCCGGCGGCACGCTGATCAATGCCGCCGACGCGCTTCTGGAAAAGGGCGCGCATGCGGTCTATGCCTATGTCACCCACGGCGTGCTGTCCGGCCAGGCGGTCGGCCGCGTCGGCAAATCGCGGCTCAAGGAACTCGTCATCACCGATTCGATCCAGCCGACCCAAGCGGTCAACGAATCCACGAACGTCCGCGTGCTGTCGATCGCCAATCTCCTTGGCGAAGCCATCAGCCGCACCGCCGCCGAAGAGTCGGTGTCGAGCCTGTTTGATTAGCGCCTCCATTTTGATCCTGCCCCTGCTTGTGTCGAAGCGCGACGGCTCACTCCTCCTTCTCCCCGCGGGCGGGGAGAGGTTGACGCGCATCCTCCCGCGTATTTCCGACGCGGCCGTCCTCCTGATAAAGATGGTTCAACTGCGTGAGCCGATACCATTCGGCGCGCAGCGTCTTCGGCATCACCATCGTGCCGCGCGGACCCTTTCTGAGGCGCTGAATCTTCTTCCAGCACATCTCGGGGTCGTCGCTGACGCAGAGGCGATGGCGGCGGCAGCGCTTGTTGGTGCAGTAGCGGAACGAGCCAAGGAGATCGGCCTGCGCGCGCCAGATCAGCCGAATGCGCCTGCCCCAGGGAATCATAAGCCACTGTTCCAGCGTCAGCCGGCCGGGAAAGCTGCGCCTGGTCATGTGCCGTTTGTCTCTGCGCATGAGGTTTTCCTTTCTCCGTCATCCTGAGGTGCGACCCCCGACTTGATCGGGGGGAGCCTCGAAGGACGACGGCCCCGACTCCTGAGCTGCATCCTTCGAGGCCCGCCATAGCGCGTCGAAGACGCGCGTAACCGCGCTTGTGGCGCGGGCACCTCAGGATGAGGGCACGCTTCTTCGTTCTCGCGATGCGGCTTCGCATCCGAGTTTTGCTTCACGCTTTAAGAAAGCCCGTCCATTTCCCTCCTCTCAGCGCACGATCCCGAAAAGTGGTCTTCCGGTTTTCGGAAAAAGATCGTGCGCAAAAAAAGGAGGCGGAGCGCCGACAAGCGCACCACTGGGTTCCGCCCCGCCGCAGAAAAGCAAGCCTGCCGGCGACACGGTGCGCGCTACTTTCGCCCCCTGCCCCGCATTGGCGCGGAGCTTAAAGAGAGGCGGCGCGCTCGCCTTTCGGCGCCCCACCGCGGTTATTTCGCCGAGGGGCCTGACCCGCCTGCGCGGGCCGTAGCCGTTACGGCGAACCAGCAAACGTGACGCTACGGCGGGCGAAGGCCCGGTGGCCCATGCTGACGTGCCGCCCGCATGGATTGCCGGATCAAGTCCGGCAATGACGGTGTGCAGCGGCCAAGGGCGGCGCTTGTATTTGGGCCGCCGCGGCGTATCTTTTCGTTGCGCGGAGCAGCGGCATGGCAAAACCCGTCATCTTCACCATTTCGGCGGCTTGGGACGACGAAGCCTCGGTGTGGAGCGGCCATTGCGACGACATTCCAGCCGCGGCCGACGCGCCGACGCTCGACGAACTGCTGGCGAAGATTTCGGCCATGGCGCTCGATCTGTTGCCGGACAACCATCCCGACGTCGATCCGGGCGAACTTTATCTGCAAATTACAGCGCTGCGCGAAGCCGAGCCTGCCGTGGCTTAAATGGCGCCGCAATTCGACAAGCCGCTGCGCGATTTATTGCGCGCCGCCGGCTGCGTATTCGTCCGCCATGGCAAAGGCAGTCATGAAATCTGGCATAGTCCGATCACCAAGCGGAATTTTCCGGTGCCGATCGGCATTCCGAGCCGGCACACCGCCAATGCCATCCTACGCCAGGCCGGACTGCCGAAAGCGTTCTGATTGCCTGCGTCGTTCGCGAGGACCAGCGATGAAGCTGCACTACTATCCCGAGACGGACAGCCTTTATATCGAGCTGAAAAGCGAGCCGGGCACCGAAGCGCGGGAGATCGTCGAAGGCCTGGTCGCCGATTTCGATGCCAAGGGCAACGTCGTCGGCTTCGACATCGACCACGCCTCGCGCAAGCTCGATCTGTCGAAGATCGAGACGATCGCCTTGCCGCGCATCAGCGCTGCGGAGTAGCGGGCCTCGCCATTCCTCATCCCGAAGTGCGAGCAAGCGAAGCTTACGAGCCAACCAAGTCGGCATCCGCCGACTTGGACAGCTAAATTCGAAATCGGCAAAAGCCGATTTCGTTGGAATGAGCGGCCGCAGCGCCTGAGCAGCATCCTTCGAGGCCCGCCATAGCGCGTCGAAGACGCGCGTAAACGCGCTGATGGCGCGGGCGCCTCAGGATGAGGAAAAAAGGAAAGCCCCTCACCGGATCAAGTCCGGCGACAGGCTCTCTCCCCCAAGGGGCGAGGCGAATGTTTTGTGACGCCCCTGAGTCAACCTGTCGCAGGGTCTCTGCTGTGGACGGATTCCACTGCGCCATTGTGCCGGCGGGGCAAATCACTTCATGACTGCCGGGCGGCGTTAAGCGGCGGCGGCAGAGGCGCTTTTACAACCTTTGGCGGAAGGAATCGGGCCGATTATAGTCGGAGCGGCGGCTGATTCGCGGCCGCCAGTCAATCGGCCTGTAAAAGTCGTTCCTGCGTCAAATTGCAGCCGGTATTCGGATGGGTGCTGTGGCGTGCGCAGTTCCACTTCCTAAGCGGCACTGTGGGGGAGGCAGCATGGCCCTGATCGAGACAGCACGCGTAGAGCGCTCAGGCAATCCGCTCGACGTCGTCGAGCACATGGCGACCGGCAACAACTGGCCGTTCGAACGCGCCGGCGAGGACGAAATCGGCATCGTCGTCACCGGACGCTGGACCAATTATCAGGTGTCCTACACCTGGATGGGCGACATCGAGGCGCTGCATCTGGCCTGCGCCTTCGACATGAAGGTGCCGGAGCCGCGGCTCGCCAGCGTGCAGCAGCTGATCGCGATGATCAACGAGCAATTGTGGATCGGCCATTTCGACGTCTGGATGCAGAACGGCGTGGTGATGTTCCGCCACGCGCTGGTTCTCACCGGCGGCGTCGCCGCCTCGGGACGGCAATGCGAGGCGGTGCTCGGCACCGCGCTCGATTCCTGCGAGCGCTATTTTCCGGCGTTTCAGTTCGTGGTGTGGGCCGGCAAATCGGCGCGCGAGGCGATGGATTCGGCGATGTTCGAGACCTCGGGTGAGGCGTGACCGAGGCGGTTGCGAGCGCTCCGCTGCGAGACTTTTCCGGACTGTTGGTCTTGGTCGGCGCCGGCAAGATGGGCGGCGCGCTGCTCGAAGGCTGGCTGCGGCTCGGGCTCGATCCGAAAAAAATCGCGGTGCTGGAACCGCAGCCGGCGCCGGAAATTTCGGCGCTCGTGCAGCGCGGGCTCAAGCTGAACCCGGAGCAAAAAACGCTTGCCGGCGCGACGGCCGTGGTGATCGCGCTCAAGCCGCAAGTGGCGGCGGAGGCGGTGCCGGCGCTGGCGCCGCTCATCGCGCCGTCGACCGTGGTTATCTCGATCATGGCCGGGCGGACGCTGCAGTTTCTCGCCGGAGCGCTGAACCGGCCTTGCGCGCTCATCCGCGCCATGCCGAATACGCCGGCCGCGATCGGCCGCGGCATCACCGTGGCGGTGTCGCGCGACGCCGATGCCACGCAGCGCCCGCTGGCCGACCGGCTCCTGTCGGCGACCGGCGCGGTGGAGTGGATCGACGACGAAACGCTGATGGACGCGGTGACGGCGGTGTCGGGCTCCGGGCCGGCTTATGTGTTCCTGCTGGCCGAGGCGCTGGCCGAGGCCGGCGCGGCGGCCGGCTTGCCGGCGGCGCTGGCGGCGAAGCTCGCGCGCGAGACCGTCGCCGGCTCGGGCGAACTCCTGCATCGCTCGCCGCTTGCCGCCACGATATTGCGGGAGAACGTGACCTCGCCCGGCGGCACCACCGCCGCGGCGCTCACGGTGCTGATGGGCAAGGACGGGCTTGCCGCGCTGATGCGGCGCGCCGTGGCCGCGGCAACCGCGCGTTCGCGCGAGCTTGCGGAGTGAAGCCGCCCTTAATCACCCTCCCCTGGATGGGGAGGGTCGCGCGCCGAAGGTGCGCGGGGTGGGGTGAGCGGCAGCTAAAAAATCTCAAACCGCCGCGCGTCTTCACCCCCTCCCGATCATGTTCGCTTGATGGCGCGAACATGATCGACCTCCCCCCTCCAGGGGGAGGTAAGAAGGCGAGCGTGCCTTGGAACCGGCCGCCGGTGGACCTAGATTAATGTCAAGAGCCCGGCGTTCGAAGCGGCGCCGGCAGGAGTTCCATTATGGCCCGCAGACCGAAATCGCAAAGCTCGCGTCCGCCGCGCCGCGCCGCCGCGTCGGCGGCGCCGCCGCCGGAGACCACGCGCGACAAGATCATCGCCGCCTTTTTGGAACTCCTTGCCGAAGAGCGCATCGAGCGGATCGGCCTTGCCGACATCGCCGAAGGCGCCGGCGTGACGCTTGCGGACCTGCGCGGCGAGTTCGCCTCGCCGCTCGCCATCCTCGCCGCGCATTTCAAGGCGGTCGACCGCGCCGTGCTGGCGCAGGACTTCGCCGACATGGCGGAAGAGCCGCCGCGCGAGCGGCTGTTCGACGTCGAGATGCGCCGGCTCGAAGTCATGGCGCCGCAGCGCGAGGCGGTGCGCTCGCTGATGCGCTCGGTGCGCAATAATCCGCCGCTCGCTTTGGCGCTCAACGGCCTGGCGGTGCGCTCGCAGCAGTGGATGCTCGCCGCCGCCGGCATCAAAACCTCCGGCCCGCGCGGCATGCTGCGCGCGCAAGGGCTCGCCGTGATGCTCGCTCCGGTGCTGCGCGCCTGGGTGCATGACGACGATCCCGGTCTCGCCCGCACCATGGCGACGCTCGACCGCGCGCTCGGCCGCGGCCAGCGCCTCGCCGGCTTGATCGAGGATCTGTGCTTCATCCCGTCGCGGCTGTGCCGGCTGCGCTCGCGCTGGCGCCACCGCCATAACCGCGACGACTATGACCGCGACGACTATGACCGGCGCGACGACTACGACGGCGACGAGGAAGCGGCCCCGGCCTGATCGCGGGTCTTATCCACACGGCGTCGCATCGCCGTTCGCCGATTTGATCCAGATCAGGGCATGGCGCCGGCAAGGGAGCATTGTGCGCTCCAGGAAAACGGAACTTTGTTAAGGACTTCGCCGAATATCGTGTCGGTTCGGTGAAGATTAGAATCCCTATAAAGAGTTGATTTCCTTTGCAAAGTTACAATTCCCCCTCTAGGGATAGTTTCAGATCGCACCAATTCGCCGCCGGACCCCCTCGCCAAGATCGCCCGCCATGATCGTCTGCTCCTGCAACGTGCTCACCGACCATGACGTGCGCGCGACCTTGTCGGCGAGCGAAGCCGCCCCGCGCACCACCGGCCAGGTCTACGATTGCCTCGGCTGCAGCCCGCAATGCGGACGCTGCGCCCGCACCATCCGCCGCATCATGAACGAGGCATTGGCCGGCGCGGCGCCCGGCTGCTGCCAAGACGCCGCCGCCGATCAGTCCTGATTTTTCCACCGCGCGCGAATAGACCGGCCATTGCGCGCGCCGCGGCTTCCGGCATTCGTCGCGGCGGCTATAATGCGGCGGCCGCTCTACTCAATGCGGAATCAAGCGCAGGAGCCCGATCATGCGAGGCGAGCCCGGAGTCATCGATTACCTCAACAAGGGGCTGCGCCACGAGCTGACCGCGGTCAATCAATATTGGCTGCACTACCGGCTCTTGGACAACTGGGGCTACAAGGCGCTGGCCAAGCAGTGGCGCAAGGAATCGATCGAGGAGATGCAGCACGCCGACAAGCTCATCGAGCGCATCATCTTCCTCGACGGCTTCCCCAATATGCAGGTGCTCGACCCGCTGCATATCGGCCAGAACGTCAAGGAAGTGCTCGACTGCGATCTCGCCGCCGAAATTTCGGCGCGCGCGCTCTATCAGGAAGCCGCCACCCATTGCCATGCGGTCAAGGATTACGTGTCGCGCGACCTGTTCGAGAAGCTGATGCACGACGAGGAAGAGCACATCGACTTCCTCGAGACCCAGCTCGACCTTGTCGCCAAGCTCGGGCTCGAGCTCTACGCCCAGCATCACATCGGCGAGCTCGACGACGACGCGGACTGACCGCATCGCCTGTCGGGCGAAAGCGGCGTCACAATCGTCAATAAAAGCTTACCGGCGATGGCTTGTCAGCGATGGCTTGCCAGCATTGCCCCGTCGCCGTGCGCGCGAATGCAGAAGAAAAGTCATGTCAGATGGACGACCATGGTTAAGCGTTAAGGTTAAGGGCCGCTTAAACATTTCCTGCCTAACTTCGCCTTGCTCAACGACGGTGCGCCGCTGCGGGCGCGCGGTCGCATCGAGGAAAGGTCGAAGCGATGGTCAGCGTCAGGCTCCTCATCTGCACCACGGCGGCAGCCCTATTCAGCACCGCGGCGTTGGCCGCGGACATGCCGCAACCGCTGCCGCCCCAGCCCTATCAGCCGCCGCTCATGGTGGTGGCGCAGCCCGAAGGCGCCTGGTATCTGCGCGGCGATATCGGCATCGGCATTACCAATCAATTCGATCTCACCTATCTGCCAAGCCCACCCGATGTCGGCAACGGTTTCGTCTTCGACCAGCATTCGTGGGCGGATACGGCCTTCTTCGACGCCGGCGTCGGCTATGAATGGAACAATTGGCTGCGCTTCGACGTGACCGCCGGCTATCGCGACCGCACTCAAGTCAATGCGCGCGGCGTCTACAATCCGGCCACCGGCCAAGGCGACGCCTATCAAGGCTATATGGAGTCCTGGGTGGTGCTCGCCAATGCCTATGTCGATTTCGGCACCTGGAACTGCCTCACGCCTTTCCTCGGCGTCGGCATCGGCGGCGCCTACAACGAGATGGCCGACCTCGTCGACATGGGCATCGGCACCACGGGCGCGGGCTTCGGCCGCAACAGCACCAACTGGAGTCCGGCCTACGCGTTCTATGCCGGTCTCGACTATGACGTGACCAAGAATTTCATCGTCGAACTGTCCTACCGCTACCTCAATTACGGCTCGGTCACCGACACGGTCGACTGCATCGGCGGTTGCAGTCCGGATTCCTACAAATTCTCCAACCTGAGCTCGAACGACTTCATGCTCGGCATGCGCTGGCGGTTCCCGATCGACACCGGGACGACCTTCGTGCAGGCGCAGCCGGCCTCGGTCGTGGTGCCGCCGCCAGCACCGGTCTACGCCCAGCCGGCACCGGTCTACGCCCAGCCGGCGCCGGTCTATCAACCCGCGCCGGTCTATCAGCCGGCGCCGCCACCGGCTCCGGTCTACAACCCGCCCCCGGTCTACCAGCCGCCGCAATATCCGCTGTCGACCCGCGGCTAACGGCAGCATCGGCATCTCGGCGGCGCGGGCAACCGCGCCGTCTTTGCTCTTTTCGGGGAGCCTCGCCGGCGGGCGCGATCGAGCAAGCGGACGACGCCGCGCCGGGCGTCGCGCGCTTGCCCGGCGAAAGCGACGCCAGGGCCGAGCTAACCCTCCATTAAGGTTAATGCCCGATGATCGCGCCTGTTCGGCGCTCCCTGCGCGCCGATCGGATGAGAGGGCGCGGCGGTGCGTTGGTTTATCTGTGCTGTGGTCGTGCTCGCGTTGACGCCGAGCGCCTACGCGGACGACCTCGACATCCTGCGCGGCACCGAAAGCGTCGGCGCGGCGACGTTCCCGCGCTGGAGCGGCTTCTATTTCGGCGGCCAGGTCAATTACAGCGACGCCGACACCAATTTTTCCAACGCGACCCAGCCGCTAGTGGCTTTTAGCCTGCAAGATCTGACGCTGGAAGAGGTCGCTTCGCCGTCATCATACCAGGTGCTCGGCAGCGGTAGCGCGCACACCTACGGCTTCGGTGGCTTCGTCGGCTACAACACGCAATGGCAGGATCTGATCCTCGGCCTCGAAGCAAACTACACCCACGCGCCGTTCAACACGATCGCTAGCGAAACGCCGGTCGGCCGTATCGTCCCGGCAGGCAGCAATCTGTACTCGGTCGATGTCAGCGGTACCGGCTCCATGCAGGTTACCGACTTCGGCTCCTTGCGCGCGCGCGCCGGCTGGATATTCAACAATTTCCTGCCCTATGGCTTTGCCGGTTTTGCGCTCGGCTGGGGCAATTACGCGGTCACGTCTCTGGTCTACGGCCAGGAGAACGCGCAGTCCGCTCCCTCCCCGGTCATTCCCTGCAACCCCGCTGTTACCGCCACCTGCATCGATTACTCGTTCAGCAACAGCAACGCGAAGAACGGCGTGCTGCTCTATGGCTTCTCAGTCGGCGGCGGCGTCGACGTGGCGCTGACTCAGAATATTTTTCTGCGGGCCGAATACGAGCACATCCAGTTCGCTCCAGTCGCGAGCATCACCACCACGATCAACAGCGCCCGTATCGGCGGCGGCCTGAAATTTTAGGCTGACGCGGCGGCAGCGGCCGGCATTCTCGCGAACTTGCCGCTTGACGGCGCGGCCTTTGCTCCTTAATTGCGAGCCCGGGACACCCCTCCCCACCGAGGGGCACCTATCTGGAAGGATAGATCATGACGCTCGCAACGCCTCCGATGCGGCCGCTCGTGCCGCATTTTTCGTCCGGCCCCTGCGCCAAGCGCCCCGGCTGGAATTCGCAAAACCTCAAAGACGCCGTACTGGGCCGCTCGCATCGCTCGAAAGCGGGCAAGGCCAAGCTCAAGCGCGCCATCGATCTGACGCGCGAAATATTGCAGGTCCCGGCCGATTACCGCATCGGCATCGTGCCGGCCTCCGATACCGGCGCGATCGAAATGGCGTTCTGGTCGCTGCTTGGTCCGCGGCCGGTCACCGTCCTGGCCTGGGAATCCTTCGGCGAAGGCTGGGTCGGCGACATCACCAAGGAACTGAAGCTTAAAGACGTGACCGTGCGCCGTGCCGGCTACGGCGAACTGCCCGAGCTTGCCAGCATCGATCCGGCAAGCGACATCGTGTTCACCTGGAACGGCACCACCTCGGGCGTGCGCGTGGCGAACGCTGACTGGATCGCCGCGGACCGGACCGGAATTACAATCTGCGACGCGACGTCGGCCGCCTTCGCGCAGCCGCTCGATTGGCCAAAGCTCGATGTCGCGACCTTCTCCTGGCAAAAGGCGCTCGGCGGCGAGGCCGCGCACGGCATGCTCATTCTATCGCCGCGCGCCGTCGCCCGGCTTGAAAGCTATTCGCCGCCCTGGCCGCTGCCGAAGATCTTCCGCATGACCAAGGGCGGCAAGCTCAACGAGGGCATCTTCCTGGGTGAGACCATCAACACGCCGTCGATGCTGTGCGTCGAGGACTATCTCGACGCGCTGGACTGGGCGAAATCGGTCGGCGGATTGCAAGCTTTGCAAGCGCGCGCCGACGGCAATGCCAAAACCATCGCCGATTGGGTGGCGAAGACGCCATGGATCGATTTTTTGGCGCGTGACCCGGCGCTCCGCTCCAACACCTCGGTCTGCCTGAAGGTGGTCGATCCCGCGGTGACGCGGCTTGCGCCCGAGGCGCAAGCGGCTTTTGTCAAAGGCATCGCCGCGGCGCTGGATAAGGAAGGCGTTGCCTACGACATCGACGCCTATCGCGACGCGCCCGCCGGGCTTCGCATCTGGTGCGGCTCGACGGTGGAGCGCAGCGACGTCGAGGCGCTCACGCTGTGGCTCGATTGGGCCTACGCCAAAGCCAAGGAAGCACTGGCCAAGGCGGCGTGACCGCCATGACTTCCGTGGCTTCCATGACGTCCATCGCCGGTGCTCCGCCATTCGCCAATCCGCTGACCGAGCGGCTGGCGAGTTTCGTGCGCGGCATCGGCATCGAGGTGCGCGCCGCGACGTTGACCGAGCCGACCTTCCTGCCCGGGCTCGACATCCGTCATGGCGCGATCCTCGTTGATGAAACGCGCCTGACCTATCCCGGCGACATCCTACACGAGGCTGGCCATATCGCCGTCGCCGATCCGGCCGAGCGCAATGCGCCGACGCTGTCGCCGAGCCCCGGCGACGAACTCACCACGATCGCCTGGTCCTATGCCGCGCTGCGTCACCTGGACATCGATCCGGCCATCGTCTTTCACGCCGCCTTCAAGGGCGGCGGTGCCTCCATGATCGAGAATTTCACCGGCGGGCACTATATCGGCGTGCCGCTGCTGGCGGCTTACGGCATGAGCTGCGAGCCGCACCGCGCCACCGAAAAAGGCCTGTCACCTTTTCCCCACATGCTGCGCTGGATGCGCTGACCTAAAGGATCTTGCCATGAGCCCCCGTGTTCTGATCTCCGATGCGCTGTCGCCGGCCGCCATCCAGATTTTCAAGGATCGCGGCGTCGAAGTGGATTTCCAGCCGAGTCTCGGCAAGGACAAGGACAAACTCGCCGCGGCGATCGACGGCTTCGACGGACTTGCCATCCGTTCAGCGAGCAAGGTCACTGCCAAGCTTCTGGAAAAGGCGCACGGGCTCAAAGTGATCGGCCGCGCCGGCATCGGCGTCGATAATGTCGATATTCCCGCCGCCACCGCGCGCGGCATCATCGTCATGAACACGCCGTTCGGCAATTCGATTACCACCGCCGAACATGCGATCACGCTGATGCTGGCGCTGGCGCGGCAAATCCCCGAGGCCGACGCGTCGACGCGGGCCGGCAAATGGGAGAAGAACAAATTCCTCGGCGTCGAGATTTTCGGGAAAACGCTCGGCGTCATCGGCTGCGGCAACATCGGCTCGATCGTCGCCGACCGCGCCATCGGGCTGAAGATGAAGGTGATCGCCTACGACCCTTATCTCTCGGCCGAGCGCGCGCTGCATCTCGGCGTCGAAAAGGTCGAGCTCGATGAACTTTTGCGCCGCGCCGACTTCATCACCCTGCACACGCCGTCGACCGAAAAGACCCGCAATATCATCAACGCCGAATCGCTCGCCGCGGCCAAAAAAGGCGTGCGCCTGATCAATTGCGCCCGTGGCGAGCTGATAGACGAAGCGGCGCTGATCGAGGCGCTCAAATCCGGCCATGTCGCCGGCGCGGCGATTGACGTGTTTCGCGAGGAGCCAGCGACGCAAAGCCCGTTGTTCGCCGCACCGAACGTCATCTGCACGCCGCATCTCGGCGCCTCGACCATGGAGGCGCAGGAGAATGTGGCGCTGCAAGTCGCCGAACAGATGTCGGATTATCTGTTGCGCGGCGCCATCACCAATGCGGTCAACTTCCCCTCCATCACCGCCGAGGAGGCGCCGAAGCTGAAGCCCTTCATCGAGCTTGCGGAAAAGCTCGGCTCGTTCGCCGGGCAGCTCACCGAGACCGGCATCAAGCAGGTGCGGATCACCTATGAGGGCGAGGTGGCGCAGATGAACACCAAGGCGCTCACCTCGGCCGCGGTCGCCGGGCTGCTGCGCCCGATGCTGCAGGACGTCAACGTCGTCTCGGCGCCGATCGTCGCCAAGGATCGCGGCATTGTCGTCGAAGAAACCCGCCGCGACGCCGAGGGCGATTACGACAGTCTGATCACGGTGACGGTGGTCACCGACCGGCAAACCCGCTCGGTTTCCGGCACCGTCTATGCCGACGGCCGGCCGCGCATCGTCGACATCAAAGGCATCCGCATCGACGCCGAATTCGGCCCGTCGATGCTGTACGTCACCAACCAGGACAAGCCCGGCTTCGTCGGCCGCTTCGCTACGCTCCTTGCCGAAGCCGGCATCAACATCGCCACCTTCCATCTCGGCCGCGAATCTTTAGGCGGCAATGCCATCGCGCTGGTCGAAGTCGACGGCGCGGTGCCGCCCGAGGTGCTCGCCAAGGTGCACGAGATTCCCAACGTGCAGCAGGTCAAGCCGCTGATGTTTTGAGGCCGTTGCTCCATCATGGTCATCTTCGCCGCGATTCGAAATCACACGCTGAGCAACCCGGACGGGGTCGCAAGAACCATTGGATTTTGTCCCTGCAAGTCTGAGAGCTCGCGACGTTTCGTCGTTTGGTTGGGAAGCCACGATACCCGGCTCGCCCAAGTAATCCCTTTTGGCTGATCGCCAGTAGCTGAAGCGGCCCATGCCCGAGGCTCCAAGAGTTGATTGCGCGACGAATGATGGTGGTTGGCGGGCCAGCGGGACTCCGGCAAACACCGCCCAGCTCGCATGGAGCGCCTCAAGGGCGCACATCGCGGCGTAAGGTTTTGCCGGACGGCTGGATCACCGGCATGTCACAGGCTGAATGCTATTATGTGGCGTCGCAGGATTTCCGTCCCGCGATTTGGACCTTGAGGCCCCGGCTGTCCCACCGGGGCCTTTTTTTCAGCTCATCAGTTGTCGGCTAAAACTCTTTTGGCGTTTGCGCCATGATGCCGGAAATTACAGTTCCTTGCCGATGGCGTGATCCACCGAATAGGGACCGCCGCCGCGGATCGCAATGGCAAACAGCACGATGCCGATCAGCAGCACATATTCGTAGCCGCCCTGAGCGGCCGCGAAACCCTTGGGCATGTGCACCACCAGAAAAGCGATGCCAATCTCGATGGCGAGCGCGGCGGCAAAAAACCGCGTAAACAGCCCGATAAGCACGCAAACGGCGCCGACCGTTTCCAAAAACATGGCGGCAAGTGCGAAAAATATGGCGGGCTCCAAACCTTGCTTGGACATATAGGCGCTGACGCCGGCGGTACCGGCGCCGGTAACCTTGACCCAACCGTGCATGAACAGAATGTAGCCGATAACCACGCGAACCAGCGTATAGGCAATATCGCGCCACGTTGCGTAGAAGCCCGCAAGCCCCGGAAACATCAACTTCGTCTCTGTAGCGGCCATCATTTGCCTCCCTGCGCTTTACGACGGAAAGATGTAACGCCCCTCGCATCGACAGATAACATATAACACCGCTTCCGTGGATCATCTTCCCACGTTTGCACGAGATTGTGCACTGCAGCTAAGTCTTGCCTGCGCGTGTGGCCTACTTCCTTGTCGCGATCGTTATCCCGGCAAACACCAGCGCATAGCCGACGGCGTGGAAAAGTTCGAAGCGCTCGCCCAACAGCACGATCGCCAGCACCGAGCCGAACACCGGCACCAGATGGATGAACGGCGCCGCGCGATTGGCGCCGATCAGTTCGATGCCGCGGTTAAGGAACAGATAGCCAAGCAGTGAAGGAAAAATGCAGACGAAGGCGAAGCTCGCAAGGGTCTCGGCGTCGAATATCACTTTGCGGCCGCCGGCGATCTCCCAAACCACCGCCGGGATGAGCAGCGCCGCGCCGAGACCCATGCCGACGGCGAGAAACGACAGCGGATGCATGGCCGGCCGCTTGCGCAAGTAAGCCGCATAGAAGCCGTAGGTGACGAGCGCGATCACGAAACAGACGTCGCCGCGATTGAATTTGATCGTGAGCAGAACGTCCAAGCTGCCGTGACAGATGATGACGAGCACGCCGGTCAGCGAAACGCAGATGCCGCAAGTCTGACGCAGCGTCAGCCGTTCGCCGAACAGCGCAAAAGTCCACATGGCGACGAACAGCGGCCCGACCGATTGCAGCAACAATCCGTTGATGGCCGTGGTGTATTGCAGGCCGTAATAAGCCATCGTGTTGTAGACGGAGAAACCGATAAACGCGATCAGCGTCAGCATCGCGGCGTGCTTGCGGATGATCGGCCAGTCGCGCAGAAGAGGGCGCGCCGCGAACGGCAGCAGGATCAGAGTCGCCCCGCTCCAGCGGATGAAGGCGAGCGTGATCGGCGGCACATGCCCGGCAACGAAGCGGCCGAGCACGGTGTTGCCGGCCCAGAACAGCGAGGTCAGCGCCAGCAATAGATAAGGCTGATCGAAGAACCAGTAGCCGGAGTCGCGCCGGCTCTGGACTGGAAACCGGACGTGCGCTCCCGACATGCGCGTTCCCCACCGCCCCGAGACTGTGAGCTAGCCCGTTCTGCGCCGCTTCGCCAGTGACCGACGTCACATGGCTCGCCGCCGCACACCCTGTGGGTCGCCGCGTGGGGCCCGACTCGGGTCTCACGACTGCGACAATCCGCCTGCGAGCACGCCGCATTGCCGCCCGCAGTGCCCGAAACAAATCCACAATCCCGGTAACAAGGCTAACGGCGAATTCGTTGTGAAACCAAGGAATTGTCGGAACTCACAGGGACCGGCCGGACGCGCTTTTCCTTGCGTCGGGCAGCGGCATCCATTATCCGGAGCGGTCGGCTGCGGCCGGCAGCCGCTCCATCCGAGCAGTCATCTGAGTGTTCATTGGGCCTCTTGGGGTCAATTCCTCATGGCAAACGTTGTCGTGGTCGGCTCCCAGTGGGGGGACGAGGGCAAAGGCAAGATCGTCGACTGGCTCTCCGAGCAGGCCGACATCGTGGTCCGCTTCCAGGGCGGCCATAACGCCGGCCATACGCTGGTGATCAACGGCACCACCTACAAGCTGTCGCTATTGCCGTCGGGCGTGGTGCGGCCGGGCAAGCTCTCGGTCATCGGCAACGGCGTGGTGCTCGATCCGCGCGCGCTGTTGAACGAGATCGCCCAGCTCAAGAAACAGAACGTCACCGTCACACCCGACAATCTGCGGATCGCGGAGAACACGCCGCTGATCCTGCCGCTGCACCAGGAGCTCGACGTCGCGCGCGAGCGGGCGTCCGGCAAGGGCGCCATCGGCACCACCGGCCGCGGCATCGGCCCGGCCTATGAAGATAAAGTCGGGCGCCGCGCCATCCGCCTGATGGATCTGGCCGACCTGCAGATGCTCAACGGCAAGATCGAGCGGCTCTTGGCGCACCACAACGCGCTGCGGCGCGGCCTCGGCATGGACGAGATTAGGCCGCGCACGCTCTACGACGAGCTCGCCGCCGTGGCGCCGCAGGTGCTGCCCTATATGGATTCGGTGTGGGCGCTGCTCGACGAGCGCCGCCGCGAAGGCAAGCGCATTCTGTTCGAGGGTGCGCAGGGCGCGCTGCTCGATATCGACCACGGCACCTACCCGTTTGTCACCTCGTCGAATACGGTGGCGGCGCAAGCGGCAACCGGGTCGGGACTGGGCCCCGGCGCCATTGGCTACGTGCTCGGCATCTGCAAGGCCTATACGACGCGGGTTGGCGCCGGGCCATTTCCCACCGAGCAGCTCAACGAAATCGGCAAAACGCTCGGCGAGCGCGGCAAGGAGTTCGGGGTAGTCACCGGCCGGCCGCGGCGCTGCGGCTGGTTCGACGCCGTGCTAGTGCGGCAAACCGTCCGCACCAGCGGCATCAACGGCCTGGCGCTGACCAAGCTCGACATCCTCGACGGCTTCGACGAGATCAAGGTCTGTGTCGGCTACCGGCTGGATGGGCGCGAAATCGACTATCTGCCCGCCAGCGAGCATGCCCAAGCGCGCGTCGAACCGATCTACGAAACCATCGACGGCTGGCGGGAAAAGACCGCGCATGCCCGGTCCTGGGCCGACCTTCCGGCTCAGGCGATCAAATATGTGCGCCGGCTGGAGGAGCTGATCGGCTGTTCCGCCGCCATCCTGTCCACCAGCCCGGAACGGGAGGACACCATCCTCATGCAAAATCCCTTTGAAGCTTAAGGTGAAATTTTCGCTCGCGAAGCGTAAACTGAATAAATGGCAGACTATCATCCGCTCATCGCCCGCGCCGTAGAGGGCCTCGAAAACAGCACCGGCGAAGCCCGCCGGGGGCTGTACGAGCGGGCGCGTGCGGCCTTGGTATCGCAGTTGCGATCGATCGACCCGCCGCTCTCCGAGGCCGACATCACGCGTGAGCGGCTGGCGCTTGAAGACGCCATCCGCAAAGTCGAGGCCGAAAGCGTGCGCAAGGCGCGCGCGGAACGCCCCGCGCCGCCGCCGCGTTCCGCGCCGCCCAAACCGCCGGAGCCACCGGCCGCGCCGTTCGCACCGCGCCGCGACCGTCCAAGCCCGGCATTGGGCAATATGTCCGCGCCACGTCCCGAACTTGGACGCTCCGCGCCGCCACGGCCGGAACCGCCGCCGCTGCGAATGGAAAGCGACGTTGTGGCCGACGAGACGCCGGCGCCCGCGGCCGCCGGCAGCGCCCGCGCCCGGCTGTTGAATGCCCGCACCTCGCCGGTCTCCCGCGAAGGGCTCAAGGCCTTCCGCGACGTCGTCAACGAAGTCGACGATCTCGGCGCCGCGTCGGCCAGATCGGCACAATCGGCGCGCGACACACGCGCGTCCTATGGCGCCGCTCCGGCGCGACAATTCGCCGACGACGAGGACGAACTCGCGCCGCTGCACGACCGGTTGGAGCCGCGCTTCGACCGCGGCGAAGCCGAATTGCTCGATGATGAGCCGCTCCACCCGCACCCGCTCGAGCCGGCTGAGGATCTAGCGGAAGACGAAGCGCCGCCGCCGAATTTCACCCGGCCGCAGCCGCCGCGCATGCGCGAGCCGGAGGAACACTATGCGCCGCGACCGCCGCGGTCCTATCGGGGCCTGGCCAAGCTTGCGGTGGTCGTGATCGTGCTTCTCGGCGTTGCGGCGACGATCTCGTGGCAGTGGTCCAACATCACGGGCCTTTACAACTTCGTCTCGCATATGCGGTCGAAACCGACCCAGACGGCGCAGGCCCCGGCGGCGCAGCCAAAATTCGCGGGCCGCGTGCCGCAGGAGCAACTGCCCGGACAACAACAAGCGCAAGCGCCCGCGCCCGCACCCGGGGCGACCGGCGGAGAGGCTGCGCCGCAGGTCGCTCAGCGCGTCGTGCTCTACGAGGAGGATCCAAACAATCCGGCGGGCCGGCAATTCGTCGGCTCCGCCGTCTGGCGCACCGAAACGGTCTCGCCGGGCAGTGGACTAGCGCCCGAGCTTGAGGTGCGGGCCGACATCACGATCCCGGAGCGCAACATGACCGTGACCTGGACGCTCCGCCGCAATACCGATCAAGCCCTGCCGGCAAGCCACACCATCGAGATCATGTTCAACTTGCCGCCGGATTTTCCCGGCGGCGGCATTGCCAATGTGCCCGGCGTCTTGATGAAGGATTCCGAGCAGGCGCGCGGCGTGCCGCTCGCCGGGCTTGCGGTCAAGGTCACCAACGGCTTCTTCCTGATCGGCTTGTCGGCCGTCGACGCCGACGTGCAGCGCAACATCCAGCTGCTGAAAGATCGGCCGTGGTTCGATATTCCGATCGTCTATAACAATGGCGGCCGCGCCATTCTGGCCATGGAAAAGGGCCCGCCCGGCGATCGCGCCTTTGCGGATGCATTCGCGGCCTGGGCGAAATAGACTTTCCCGATCGTTCGCGCCTGGCGGATCGTGTTGCGGCGGCACTGCCGGCAAGTTGGAGTGCAGAGTGAGGACACGTGCAAAGATGAATTCGTCCGACGCGAAAAAGCCGAAGCCCGCGGTCAATTCGCATATCGCCTCCGCACTGCGCACGCTCGATACCGAAGCCGAAGGCGTCGCCGCGCTTGTCGCAGCCATGTCCGACGGATTGGGCGCGCCGTTCGTCGCCGCGATTGAGACGATCCGCGCGGCACGCGGCCGGGTCATCGTCACCGGCATGGGCAAATCAGGTCACGTGGCGCGCAAAATTGCCGCCACGCTCGCCTCGACCGGCACGCCGGCTTTCTTCGTGCATGCCGCCGACGCCAGCCACGGCGATCTCGGCATGATCACCTCGGACGACGTTATGCTGGCGCTGTCCTGGTCGGGCGAGACCGAAGAGCTCAAGGATCTGATCAATTACTCGCGCCGCTTCCGCATCGTGCTGATCGCCATCACGGTGAATGTCGACAGCACGCTGGGCAAGGCCGCCGATATCGTGCTGGCGCTGCCGGCGACGCGCGAAGCCTGCCCGCACAATCTGGCGCCCACCACCTCGTCGCTGATGCAGCTTGCGCTTGGCGATGCGCTGGCGATCGCGCTTTTGGAAAGCCGCGGCTTCACCGCGATCGATTTCGGCGTCTTTCATCCGCGCGGCAAGCTTGGCGCGGCGTTGAAATTCGTCGGCGAGGTCATGCATCCCGGCGCCGCGGTGCCGCTGATCAAGCGCGGCGCGCCGATGTCGGAGGCGATCGTGGAGATGTCCGCCAAGGGCTTCGGCTGCGTGGCCGTAATCGAGCAGACCGGCAAGCTCGTCGGCGTCATCACCGACGGCGATTTGCGCCGGCACATGCGCACAGATTTGCTGCAGGCGCCGGTCGACGCCGTCATGACGGCGTCGCCGAAGACGGTGCGGCCCGACCAATTGGCGAGCGAGGCCTTGCAAATTCTCAATTCGTCGAAAATTACGGCGCTCATCGTCGTGGAAGCGGATCGTCCGGTCGGCATCGTGCATTTCCACGATCTGTTGCGCGCCGGTGTGGCATGATGCGGTCAATACAGCCCGCCCCGAACCACGCTCGAATCCTCGGCTGCCGATTGCGGCGCGGGCGGCGCGCTGGGCGCTGCCGGCGCCGGCTTAACCTGTTCGGCGGATGCTGCCGGTGCGGATGCTGCCGGTGCCGATGGTGCGGTCTGGAACACCGGCGTCACAGGAACGGCGGGCGCATTGGCGCCGTTCGCCGGCGGCAGCACCTCCTGATCGGCCTGTCCGTGGGCGATGAATTGGTTGTAGCCCGGAGTGCCGGGGCGCGGCGGCACGTCGCTCGGCATGCCCCCGGCCCAGCGCGGCCAATGATCGGCAACGTAAGCGGAGAAGCCGTCCTCCGAACCGGTGCCGGCGCACGAAGCGAGCGCCGCGCCGACACAAAGCATAACCGCCGCTGCGATAGATCTTTTCACGATCATGGGCGCAGCCGCCTGCCCGAAGCTTTGCAACGCGCGCCGGTCATCTTTTCGATCGATCGCAGAGCGGGTCATTAGCGGTGCCGTCATGCCAAAGCTTCGCCGTGCGGACACCCATGTGGCGCGGGCGTATTTAAAACATGAAAGTTTATATTTTCCGCCCCTCGCCTGCATCTCCAGGTGGACGGGTTCAGTGGACGGGTTTCATGGCGGGACTGTGGTGTAAGCGTGGAAGCCGCGGCGCCTATACCGCCTGGGCGCGCGCGACCGGGCGCATCGCCCTGGTCGCGTCGCTGGTCGCGCTCCCGGGATGCAGCGAGCTGGCGCAGCCGAGCGAAGCCGCGGCGCCGCCGGTGCAGCCGCCCTATGTCGCGCTCGCGGCCAAATATTTGTTGTCGGCACTGAAGGACCGTACGTCCTATGCCGGCTTCGAGATATCGGGTCTGCGCTGGGTCGATACCATCAAGGGTCGGGCTTGGCTTGCTTGCGTGCATTTTCAGGACCGTGGCCATCTGCGCAGCTATGCGCTGTTCATCCAGGACAATGCCGTGGTCGATGCGCGTTACGCCGTCGAGACCGACACTTGCGAGACGCAGACCTACACGCCCTTCGATCTGGTCACGGGCGAACTCGGACGGCCAACGGCGCCGGTGCAGCCGCCGCTTTATTAGGCGGCGATCCGTTGCCGCGAGGCATGTGAGCCAGCCTCAAAGCCCGCTTTCGGGCGAAGCGGACGTGAACCGGGTCGCCAAATTCGGCTGCATCGCTTCGAAAATACCCAAGCTGACGATCACCCGAGCAGGCGGACTCCTACAATCGTCAAGACGCTCGCAAGCGCTATGCGGACCACGGCGTCCCGGGTGCGGGTCGCAAGGTAGCTGCCCAGGCCAATGCCGGGCACAGATCCCAGCAAAAGCGTTCCGAGGAGGGACCAACCGATCGTGCCCAGCAACCAATGGCCGGCACCGGCCAGGAGCGTTAGCGGGACCGCATGAGCGATATCGGAACCGACGACGCGGCCGGCCGGCATCTTGGGATGCAGAATAAGCAGAACCGTAACGCCGATGGCGCCCGCACCCACGGACGTCAGCGTCACCAAAACGCCCATGACGACGCCGAGCGCAATGGTGAGCGCTCGAGACGTGCGCCGATCAAGCTTGAGCAAGCGCTCCTCGTAGCGCTGGCGAATGGCTCTGCCGCCGAGCAAAAACAAGGCGGTGACCAGAAGCACCGCACCCAAGATCAACGTGATAGCGTGCTGCGCGGCGACGCCCTTTAAGTCAATCCAGGACAGCAATACCAGCGTCGCTGCCGTCGCCGGCACGCTGCCGGCGGCAAGCAGCGCCACCAACGCCCAATCGATCGTTCGTGCGCTGGCATGGATCGCACTGCCGACGACCTTGGTCGAGGCCGCGAACAGCAAATCGGTTCCCACAGCCGTCGTCGGATGAATTCCGAACAACAGGATAAGGAGAGGCGTCATCAGCGAGCCGCCGCCGACTCCCGTCATCCCGACGAGAAATCCGACGCCGAACCCCGACAGCACGTAGAGTGGATCGACCATGGCAGACCCCGCTTCACTTTCGGGGTCAACGTCGCGAGCCACACTCACCCTGTCAAGAATTACGCCGCGACATGCCCATGAAGGCCGCGAGGCAAATCCCCTAACAAAACACGCCGACAAAGGATGTTTCTTTCAACCAAACATCGTCTCGGATTATTTTATTGGCAGCGCTGTTTGGCGACAAAACTTTCTTTCACGTCGCTGCCGAACGAATGCTTTTTTGTTCGCCGCCAACGCTCCGATCGAACAAAACTTTTTTATTTTGATCAGTCTCATTGACTTTGCAGCTCAAAACGATGACGTGACCGGCATGGACCGGCTGGACGATCTCGAAGCGCAAAGCATCTTCATTTTCCGCGAGGCCTTCGCGCGGCTGCGGCGCATCTCACTATTGTGGTCGCTTGGCAAAGATTCCAACGTGATGATCTGGATAGCGCGCAAGGCGTTCTTCGGGCGCGTGCCATTTCCGGTCCTGCATGTCGATACCGGCAAGAAGTTTCCGGAAATGTACGCCTTTCGCGATCGCTTTGCGGCGGAATGGGATCTCGACCTCAAGATCGAGCCCTGCCCACCGATCGACGCGATCGATCCGACCTTGCCGCCCGCGGCGCGGTCGGCCGCGCGCAAGACCGAAGGCTTGAAGCTGGCGCTGGCGAAATACCGCTTTGACGGTCTGATCGCCGGCATCCGCCGCGATGAAGAGCCGACGCGCGCCAAGGAACGGGTGTTCTCGCCGCGCGGGCTCGACGGCGGCTGGGACGTCCGCGATCAGCCGCCTGAATTCTGGAATTACTTCAACGCCTCACCGCCGCCGGGTGCGCATCTGCGTATCCATCCCATTCTGCATTGGAGCGAATTGGATATCTGGACCTACACCAGGCGCGAGCGTATTCCGATCATTCCGCTCTATCTCACCCGCGACGGCAAGCGCTATCGCTCGCTTGGCGATAGCGACATCACCTTCCCGGTCGCCTCCAACGCCGGCACGATCGACGACATCGTACGCGAGCTGGAGGCGACCAAAATTCCCGAGCGCGCCGGCCGTGCGATGGATCATGAAGCCGAGGACGCATTCGAGCGCCTGCGCGTCACCGGCTATCTGTAGCCTGTGGACCATGTCCGATCATGAATATGCTTGTGAATGACTTTGCCGCGCGCGCGGATACGGCATCCGGCGAGCGGCCGCTGCTGCGCATCGTTATCGTCGGCCACGTCGATCACGGAAAATCGACCCTGATTGGCCGGCTCCTCCACGAAACCGGGAGTTTGCCGGACGGCAAGCTTGAATCCATCAAAGCCATAAGCGAACGCCGCGGCGTGCCTTTCGAATGGTCGTTTTTGTTGGATGCGCTCCAGACCGAACGCGACCAGGGCATCACCCTCGACACCAGCCAGATCCACTTTCGCACCGCCAAACGTGACGTTGTTTTGATCGACGCCCCAGGCCATGCTGAATTCCTTCGCAACATGATTACCGGGGCCGCGCAGGCCGATGCCGCGGTTCTGGTCATCGACGCCGCCGAGGGCGTGCGCGAGCAGACGCGCAGACATTGTTATTTGCTGCATCTGCTCGGCATCACTCAGGTGGCCGTGGTTATCAACAAGATGGACCGCGTCGACTTCGACGAAAGCCGTTTCCGTGAGCTCGAAACGGAGATGGCTCGCCATCTCGCCAGTATAGAGCTTTCGACGACGACGATCATTCCGGTTTCGGCGCGCGACGGCGACGGCATCGCACGGCATAGGGCGTCGATCGCCTGGTACACCGGCCCAACCGTTCTCCAAGCGCTCGATCGCTTTCTGCCCGCCAAGCCGCTCACCGATCTGCCGCTCGCCATTCCCGTCCAGGCTGTCTACAAATTCGACGCGCGCCGCATCGTCGCGGGACGGCTTGAAACCGGCCGAATCTCCGTCGGCGACGATATCGTCATCATGCCGCGCGGCACCACGGCGCGGCTGCAGTCGATCGAAGCTTGGCCGATGTCCGAAGATTCGCAGCGGCCGCGATCGGCTCGGGCCGGCCAATCGATCGGACTGACGCTGGACCGGCAGGTTTTTGTCGAGCGCGGCGACGTCATTTCGACGCCGGCGGCGCCGGCCCGGAAGGTCCGGCGGCTTCGCGCCAGGGTGTTCTGGCTGGACGAAGAACCGCTCACGGTTGGCGCGGCGATCGGCCTGCGTATCGGCATGGCCGAGTGCCGCGGGACCGTCAGCCTGATTGAGAACGCGGTTGACCCGGGCGAGCTTGCACCGGACGAGGCCAGCGCGATCGCCCGCAATCATGTGGGAGAGATCGAAATTGCTCTGCTGCAGCCGATCGCGGCCGATCTCTACACCGCCAACCCGCGCACCGGACGCTTGGTGCTCGATCTGGCCGGCAGGATCGCCGGAGGCGGATTGATCCTCGAGGTTGATGACGCACCCGATCGCCTGAAGGAGCCGAACAGGAGCACTGCGGCCGATCATGCCGCGTTGGAAACGCAATGCACCCGTCTCAATGCCGGTTTGATCGATCTGCCACCGGCCAAACGCCTCGCCCTTTTCCGTAAGGAAATCGCGGGGCGACTCGTTTTCGCCACGAGCTTTGGACCGGAAGATCAGATCATCCTGCATTTGCTCGTCGAGCAAGCGATCGATGTCGATATCGTGACGCTGGACACCGGGCGGCTATTCCCGCAGACCCACGAATTGTGGGCGGAGACCGAGCGCCGCTATGGCCGGCGCATTCACGCGTTCTATCCGCAGCATGACAAGCTGGAAGCGCTGACCGAAAGGCACGGCATAAACGGCTTCTACGCCTCCCGCGAAGCGAGACTGGCCTGTTGTGAAGTTCGCAAGGTGGCGCCGCTCAATCGCGCGCTTGCCGGCGCGGCGGGTTGGATCGTCGGCTTGCGGGCGGACCAGTCCCAGCATCGGCGCGGGACTGCTTTGCTTTCCGTCGACGAGCGCAATCTGTTCAAGCTCAGTCCGCTGTTGGATTGGACACGGCAGGCCGTTTTAGACTTCACCGCGGCCCACCGCATCCAGACCAATCCGCTGCACCAACAGGGCTTCGCATCGATCGGATGTGCGCCATGCACGCGCGCCGTCGCTCCGGGCGAACCCGAGCGGGCCGGCCGCTGGTGGTGGGAGAGCGACGAAAAGAAGGAGTGCGGGCTCCACGAAAGGCCGACGCCGGCCAAGATTCCCGCGTGACGTCAGCTTTATTAGAGCACAATCGACGCTTCGAATGGAATCGATCGGCGCTCTAATATTTTAGTGAAACCTGACCTCTTCAGAAAATCGGTTTGCGCATTTCCGGATTGTGCGTTACGCCGCCTGCCGCATTGCCAGTGCTTGATCGACCGCGGTTACGACCTGAGCCGCCGAAAGCTCGTCGAGACACTGGCTGTGGCTGTCGAGGCGGCGCTCGCAGCCTTCCAACTGGCACGGCAGACACGGCAGCGGATTCTGCACCAGCCAGACATTGCCGCGATGCTGGATAGTGCCGGCGGCGGCCCATGGCCGGTCGAGACCGTTGCGCGGCCACGGTCCCCACAGCCGCGGATCGGTCGGGCCGTAGAGCGCGACCGTCGGCGTGCCGGTGGCGGCGGCGAGATGAGTAATCGCGGTATCCGGCCCGATATAGACGCGCGCGCCGGCGATCAGGGCGGTCAGTCCCGGCCAGTCGAGCCTGCCATCGAGACGCACGACCTTGGAGTCATCCCAGACCTCGTCGAGATAAATGCAGTCGCTTGCCGCACCGGTGACGGCGGTGCCGAGGCCGCGCTCCTGCAGCGCCGCGGCGAGCGCTCGCCAGCCGTCGCCGGTCCAGCGTTTATAGGTAAACATCGGCGCGGCGTGGATCACGGCATAAGGCTGCCCCGGCGCAAGCGCCGGGCGGATGCCGCCGGCAGGACAGACGATCTCGGCCTGGGCCGGAATGCCGATGAGTTCGGCAAGGCGCAGGATGTCGAGAACGCGATGTTGACCGCGCTCGCTTACGGCGGAGCGACTGAGTACGATGCGCTTGACAGCCGCGGCGACGCCATCCGCTTCGACCGGACCGGCGCTCCGCCGCCCGGCAATGACGGTTAGGAACGTGGGCCGGTCGCCGGTCTGCGTCGACAGCGCGAGGTCATAGCGTTTATAGAGCCGCGCCATCATAGCGAGCGTGTCGCCGGCGCGCGGGCGTTGCGGCAGCGTGAGGATTTTTGCAAGATCGGGATTACCTGTCAGAATTCCTTCGGTTCCGGCAAAGACCAGCGCATCGATAGCGGCTTGCGGAAACGCCCGCTTGACGCTGCGAATGAGCGGGGTGGTCAACAGCACGTCGCCGAGCCGCCGCAGCGCCACGACGAGCACGCGCGGATTTTCCGGCAACTGCAGCGGCTTCATTGTTGCGCCACCGAAGCATCGTCACGCCCGGACGCGGTAGCGTCGCTCAGCGCGGAGAGGCCATGCAAGGCACGCAGGCGGCTGCCGCCGATCACCTCGTCGAGCCTCGCTTGGTTCACCGGCAATTGCGAGCGGTCGTTTGGCGGATGCCATAAGTGCAAGACGCCGGTCGCAAAGCGGCCGTCCTTGCGCCGCACGCCGGCGCGCAGCAAGCGCACGACGAGGTCGGAATCCTCAAGACCCCAGCCGGTGTAAGCGCTGTCGAAGCCATCGATGCGGTCGAGGTCGCGCCGCGCCACTGCCAGATTGCAGGTTTGCGCGCCCTGCCAGCTTGCGCCGTTGAGCTTGCGTAACGGCCCAAGCGGCAGGCGCAGCGTCGGCAACAGCCGATTGATGCCGCCGGAGAGCCACTGTTGCAGCAGAGCGGCGAAACTCCACTGCTCCGCCTCGAGGCCGCGAGCGAGCACGGCCGCCGTCAATTCCGGCGAGAGCAGGATGCGGTTGCCGGTGACAAACCAGCCCGGCTCATAGAGCCGGCGATGCGCGGCGATGAAATCGGCGGACGCCAGGCAATCGCCGTCGAGGAAGATGCAGATCTCGCCGGAGCTGGCGCGAATGCCGCGATTGCGGATCTCGCCGCCGCGGAAACCCATATGCTCGTGCCGAACGTGCTTGAGCGGCTGCGGCAGTCGCGCATGCCAGCTTTCGACGACGCGCGCGGTGTCCGGCCGCGAACCGTCGTCGGCAATGACGATCTCGAAATTGCGGTCCGATTGATGCGCGAGCGAGCGCAACGCTGCGTCGAGCGCATCCTCGCGGTTATAAGTCGTGACGATGACGGAGATCAGCGCCGCGCCGCTCACGATTTGTCGCTCGCCCGAAGCGCTGCTGCGGCACGCGGGCCGACTTGCCGTTGCCGGAGACGGTCGCGCAGCCGGCGCTTACGATCCCGCAACACGCGGATCGGCAGCGCCAAATAATATTTGCGCGCAATCTGCCACCAGCCGAGACCGACCGGCGGCGCTTCTTCTCGCGGCACGTACCAGCCATTAGGACCGGTGCGCCGGATCAGCCGGTAGCCGGCGCGGCTGAGAGAACGGTGGGTGGCGAGATTGGTGACGTGGTCTTCGACCAGAACGAGCCGCGGCCGCCAGCGCACCAGATCGAAACCGGACAAGACCTCGACCTCATGGCCTTCGACGTCGATCGAGACAAAATCGATCGGCGCCGGCGCGTCCGCCTGTTCGAGAATCTCATCGAGCGTCCGCACCGGAACCTCGATGGTCGACTGCGCCACCACGCCGGTGACGGCAAGTTCGCGATTGAGCGAAGAGTGCGGTCCGAGAACGTGCAAGGTCATCGTCGTGCCGGCATTGGCCGGCGACGAGCAAGCAGCGGCGACGACGTGAGCGCGTCGCGACTGGCGCAAGCGCTCCGCCAGATCCGGCTGCGGCTCCACCAGCACGCCGCGCCAGCCGATCTGTTCGAACTGCCAGCTTTGCGAGCCTTGCTGCGGTTGATTGGCGCCGACTTCGACGAAAAAACCCGTCTGCAACGGACCGAAGAACTCGGCCTTGAGCGCGTTCTCGACCTGCCAGGGAAATACCGTCCGCATCGGTCAGTCCTCCGCGGTCTGTTTCGCCGGCTGCGCCCGCTTGACCATGGCCGTGGTCGAGTGACCCGGCACAAGCTCGACCAGCATCACGGTGCCGCCCGCTTTCTCCACCACGTCGTGACCGACGACGTCCTCGCGCCGGTAGTCGGCGCCTTTCACCAGCACGGCCGGACGCACGCGCTTGATCAGCTCGATCGGCGTGTCTTCTTCGAACACCACGACGAGATCGACCGCTTCGAGCGCGGCGAGCACTTCGGCGCGGCCCTCGGCCGGATTGATCGGCCGGCCCTTGCCCTTGAGCCGCGTCGTCGAGGCATCGCTGTTGAGACCGACCACCAGCCGGTCGCAGGCGGCGCGAGCCTCGGCCAGCAATTTGACATGACCGCGATGGATGAGATCGAAACAGCCGTTGGTGAAGCCGACGCGCAGACCGTGGCGCCGCCACTCCTTAAGCCGCTCGTCCAGCATCGACCAATCGAACACGATCTTGTCGCCGGGAGCGAGCGAGGCGGCGGGCAAAATGCGGTGGCGCAACTCGGTGAGCGAAACGGTCGAAGTGCCGCGCTTGCCGACGACGACGGCGGCAGCGGCATTGGCGGCGCGCATGGCTGAATCGAACGGCGCCTTCATGGCCAAGAGCACCGCCATGACGGCGGCAACGGTGTCGCCGGCGCCGGATACGTCACGCACCTTCACCGGATAAGCGGGGATGTGCAGCGGCGCATGGCCGTCGACGTGAAGCGTCATGCCCTCCTCGCTGCGCGTGACCAGGACGGCTTCGCTGTCGACGATGCGGGCGAGCTCCGCGGCTGCCTTGCCGATTTCGGCCTCGCTCGTTACCGGACGGTGCACGGCGGCGCCGAGTTCGGCGCGGTTCGGCGTGATCAGCGTCGCGCCGCGATAGATGCTGTAATCGTGACCCTTGGGATCGACCACGACCGGTTTGCCGAGCTGCCGCGCCCGGTCGATGATGGCGCGGATGACGCGCGGCGTGAGCACGCCCTTGGCGTAATCCGACAGCACCGCCGCGCCGCAATGCGGCAACGCCGCTTCGGCATGGGCGATGACGGCGGTCTCGCTTGCGGCGCTTGCCGGCTGCGCCGTTTCCCAATCCGCCCGTATCAGATGCGCCGAATGGTGCTCGGACACGAAGCGCACCTTGCGCGTCGTGTGCCGCCCCGGCTCGACCACGAGATGCGGAACCACCGCGCCGTTGAGCTTGGCGAAGGCATCGGCCAAGGTCCGCGACGCATCGTCCTTGCCGGTGAGACCGACAAAAATGCAATGCGCGCCAAGCGCCGCGATATTGCGCGCGACATTGCCGGCGCCGCCGATCTCCACTTCGCTGCGCGCCACCGCGAGCACCGGCGTCGGCGCCTCCGGCGAGATGCGCGTGACCTCGCCATAGACGAAATCGTCGAGCATCAGATCGCCGACGCAGAGCACAGTCTGCTTGGCGACGAGCTTGAGGGCTTCTTCGAAATCGAACATGGTTGTTGTCGCGCTTGACCCCTTGACCGTGCTCAGCGATAGCGGTCGGCACGATCGAGATAGCAACTCACGTAGCGCTTCACCGCCGCCTCGAGCGGGGTGAAGTCGGCATTATAGCCGGCGTGCCGCAGATTGGCGGTCTCGGCTTGGGTGAAATATTGATAGCTGTCGCGGAGCGAGACCGGCATGTCGATATATTCGATCGCCGGCGGGCAGCCGAGCGCCTCGAACATCGCCGTCATCAGATCGCGAAAACTGCGCGCCTGACCGGTACCGACGTTGAAAATGCCGGAAACCGACGGCGTCTGCATCAGCCAGCGCATCACCGCGACAGCGTCGTCGACATAGATAAAGTCGCGCTTTTGCTCGCCGGCGGCGATGCCGGGACGATGCGACTTGAACAGTTGGATCGGCTTGCCGGCCTTGGCGTCGTCGAAACGCTTGGCAACCAGACTCATCATCTCGCCTTTGTGATACTCGTTGGGGCCGAAGACATTGAAGAATTTCAATCCAACCCATTGCGGCGGCAGCTGGTCTTTGCGGCGAAAGCGCTCGGCCACGGCGAGGTCGAACATGTGCTTGCTCCAGCCGTAGAGATTCATCGGCTTGAGGCGTTTGAGCGCACCGTTCGACCAATCGTCGGAATAGCCCTGCTCGCCGTCGCCATAGGTCGCGGCCGACGAGGCGTAGATGAACGGCGTGCGTGCCGCCGTGCACCAGTCGAGAAGGCGGAGCGACAGCCGGAAATTGTTCTCCATGATGGCGTCGCCGTCGGTCGCGGTGGTGGAAGAGATAGCGCCGAGGTGGATGATGGCATCGAGCTTGCGGCCGTCCAGCCAGCGCTCAAGCGCGGCGGGCGGGATAAAATCGGCGATCTGCCGGCCGACAAGATTGCGCCATTTGCCGTCGCTGCCGAGCATATCGTTGACGGCAATATCGGCGCGGCCGGCCTCATTGAGGCTCGCCACGACGTTCGATCCGATAAAACCGGCCCCGCCGGTGACCAATAGCATCGACCGTAAAGACCGGTTTGAGGAGAGGATCGGCCCGTGCCGGTCCCACGCTCCTTTGCCCCACTATCGCGCGCCGGGCAACACTTGACGTCGGACGGAATTAATAAATGAATATATCTTCATTTTTTATCCCGATTTGCGTCAATCGCGATAACTCGCAAAGCAGTATCGGCCCTAGCTATACTGATCTTCGATCATGCAAACGATCTCCGCCTATATCCTAGCCTTCAATGAGGCCGAAAAGGTCAAGGCCGCTGCCGAAAGCTTGCTTTGGGCGGACGAGATCGTCGTCGTCGATTCCC
Source organism: Xanthobacteraceae bacterium (assembly GCA_030038415.1). GTDB lineage: Bacteria > Pseudomonadota > Alphaproteobacteria > Rhizobiales > Xanthobacteraceae > BOG-931. Next base: position 1,720 of record JASHOX010000277.1, on the reverse strand, counting down.
ACAGCACCGACGGCACGGCCGAGATTGCCGCGACGCTCGGTGCCCGCGTTGTGCAGGTGCCGTTTGTTGGCTTCGGCGATCTGCGTAATCGCGCCGTCGAAGCTTGCCGCTGCGACTGGATTTTCAGTCTCGACGCCGACGAGCGCTGCACGGCGGCCGTGCGCGACGAAATTTTGCGCCTGCTCGCCGGCGCGCCGGCTTCCGACGTCTACCGGGTGCCGCGCCGCAGTTTCATGATGGGCCGTTGGATCGGCGGCTCTGGCTGGTATCCGAATTTCCGCCAGCCGCAGCTCTTCCGCAAAGGCAGCCTGCGCTACACGCTCGAACCGGTGCATGAGGGCTACGAGCTCCTCACCGGCAAGCCGCTTGGCACGCTGCGCAATGCGATCTGGCAGTTCCCGTTTCGCAATCTCGAAGAGGTTTTGCGCAAGGCCAACCGCTATTCGTCGCTGGGCGCCGCCAAGCTCGCCGGTAAGCGCATCTCAATGGCGGGCGCGCTCGGTCACGGCTGCTGGTCGTTCCTCAAGCATTACATTTTTAAGCTTGGGTTCATCGACGGCTGGGCCGGCTTCGTCATTGCCTTTGGCAATTTCGAGGGGACGTTTTACCGCTACGCCAAGCGCTACGAACAGGTGCAGAATTGGTCGCCACCGTCGAGCGAGCCGTTGCGGCGCGAAGTGAAATCCTGAGCGTTTCCGCATAATAATGAATCATAATTCAGATAATGGCTTGGACCGCTTGGACCGCAGCCCTATCCTCATCATCCCCTATATGTGGATCGGCGATTTCGTGCGCTGCCATTCGGTGGTGCGGCTGCTCAACGCGCGCTATCCGGGGCGCCCGGTCGACATGCTGGCGACCACGCTGTGCGCGCCGCTCGCCGATTACATGCCCGGCCTGCGGCAAGCCATCGTTGCCGACCTGCCGCGCAGCCGCGTAGCGCTGGCGGAGCAGCTTGCGCTGGCCAAGCGCCTCAAACGCGAAGGTTACGGCACAGCGCTCGTCATGCCGCGCACCTGGAAATCGACGCTGGCGCCGTTTTTTGCCGGCATTCCCGAACGCACCGGCTTCGCCGGCGAGGCGCGCTTCGTCCTGCTCAACGACGTTCGCTTCGGCGAGCGCACGCTGCCGCGCATGGTCGACCGCTGCGCGGCATTGGCATTGCCGGCCGGCGCGAAATTGCCGCCGGATTGGCCGTTACCGGAGCTCAAAGTTCCCCGCCCAGACGTCGAGGCCTGGCAGCAAAAGCGCGGACTCACTACCGATCACCGCCCGATCGTGGCGCTGGCGCCCGGCGCGGTCGGACCGTCGAAACGCTGGCCGACCGCGGCCTATACCGAGCTTTCCCGCCGCCTTTTGGCCGAAGGCCTCGCGGTATGGGTCTTGGGCGGGCCCGACGAAAAGCCACTCGCTGCCGAGATCGTCGGCGATACGGCAGCGCGCGATTTGACCGGCCGCGATCTGCGCGATGCCATCTTCGCGCTGGCCGCCGCGAGTATCGCAGTCTCCAACGATTCCGGGCTTCTGCACGTCGCCGCGGCGCTTGGTACGCCCTCGATCGGCATATTCGGTCCGACCAGCCCGTCGCACTGGGCGCCGCTGAACCCGCTCGCCGGTATCGTCGAAACAACGACCGAACTCCCCTGCCGGCCCTGCCATAAGCCGGTTTGCCGCCTCGCCCATCACCGTTGCATGCGCGACATCGCGCCGGACCAGGTCC
>JASHOX010000276.1 GCA_030038415.1 Xanthobacteraceae bacterium | reverse complement strand
TGGCCACCGAGTTTGAAGGCGGCACCGGCGATATCGCCATGGTCGGCGCCGATACGCCGTTGCGCCTGGCGCAAGCCAATGCCGTGCCCGGCGGGGTGACGATCATCGGCACGAACATGACGAACATGCTCTATGCGCTCGTCGCCAAACAGGGTTCCTCTTATCACACGTTGCAGGACCTGAAGGGTACGAATGTGGGAATTACCGGCGCCGGCGCGGCCAGCGAGGTTGTGGTGAAGTGGGCGCTCAAAACCAAAGCCCACTTGGATCCCAGTCTCGTGCGCCTCGTGCCGCTCGGCCCGCCGCCAACCATTCTTCAGGGCATCGTCCGTGGCGCCGTGGCGGCAGGAACGCTGTTCAGTCCGGCCCTTGACCAAGGCTTTAGCCAGCACGCAGTCCAGATGGTATTCGACTTCCGCGATTATCGTTACGCGCAGAACGTGTTCATGGTGCGCACGAACGAGGTCAAGAAGGACCCCGAGCCGTTTCGGCTGTTGATGCAAGCTTACGACGAGGCCGTTCGCCGCATGTACGCCGATCCAAGCTACGCGCTGTCCACGGCGATGAAATACTGGAGCCAGGGCACGACCGAAGACGTCGTGAAATCCGAACTGGATTTCTACATGAAGGACGAATGGAAGGAGACGCGATTTACGCGCGAGCTCTATGACGCCTGCAAGGATGTGTTGTTGAATTCCGGCGATTTTCCGACCAACGATTTTCCGAGTTACGAGTCGCTGACGCAAAACGCGCCTCACTCGTAGACGGTCGCTTCGATAACGGTCGTGGACTCAAGCCGCAGCAGCCTGGTGGTGACGAAGGTCTCCGTGCGCTACCCACAGCGGGGCACGCGACAGGTGTCGGGGGTGCTGGCGGTGAACGATGTCAGCTTTTCGGTTGCGCCGGGTGAGTTCGTCGCCATCGTCGGCCCTAGCGGTTGCGGCAAGTCCACGCTGCTCAAGGCGATTGCCGGATTGGTGCCGCTCACATCGGGCAACGTCGCATTCGGCAGCGGCCCCGAAACGCGGGTCGGTTTTGTCTTCCAGACCGATGCGCTGTTGCCCTGGAGCACCGCCAGCAGCAACATCGAACTCGCGCTTCGGCTTGCCGGCGCATCCGCCGTGACCGCTCGCGATCGCGCGCGGAAATTGCTCGCCCACGTCGGACTGGAAAATGCCGCTGAGCTCTTTCCAGGGCAACTATCCGGCGGCATGCGAAAGCGTGTCGCCATCGCCCGGGCGCTCGCTTATCATCCTGCCATCTTCCTCATGGACGAATCCTTCAGCGCGCTGGACGCTCAGACGCGGATCCATGTCGGCAACTTCTTCCTGACCCTGCTTGCAGAGTCTCAGCAAACGGTGGTGTTCGTGACCCACGACATCGAGGAAGCCGTCGCTGTGGCCGACCGTGTGCTCGTCATGTCTCACGGTCCCGGACGGATCGAGCGTGAAATCGCCGTCCCCTTGCCGCGCCCGCGCGACTATCATGCCAGCCGCTTTGTCGCTGGTTTCGATGATCTGCAGCGCCGCGTTTGGCAGGCGCTGCCGGCTTCTCGGGAGCTGGAGCAATGAGCGTCGATACCGCCTCCGGCGAAGGCAAACCAGCCGGGCCTTTTCGCCTGTTTCCCCATCTCGCATCCTGGCTTCTTGCACTTGTCCTGATTGTGAGCTGGCAGATCGCGGCGAATACGGTCCCCGGCATGACGTCGCTTGCCAGCTCGCCGCTGCTCGTGGCCGAGCGGTTGATCACAATGGCAGCGAACGGCGATCTTTGGCGCAATCTGGCCCCGACCCTGGAGGAGACCTTCGGCGGTTTGCTGCTCGGGCTCGTGGTCGGCATCTGCGGCGGAGTGCTGATGGCCCGCTCGCGTTTTGCCGCCACCATGTTGGACCCCTACGTCATCGGCATCAACGGCCTGCCGCGCGTGGCGCTCGGGCCGTTCTTTGTGGTCTGGTTCGGCATCGGCATTCTGTCGAAAGTTCTGCTCGCCGTCTCGATTGTTTTTGTTGTCGTGCTGTTCAATACGCGCGAGGGAATCGAAAGCATCGATCATGATCTGGTCGATGCGTTGCGCAGCATGCGCGCGAACCGCTGGCAGATGCTGCGCCATGTGACGATCCCTTCGCTTATTCCATGGTTGCTCGCCGCCACCAAGATCGGCATCGGGCTGGCGCTCACCGGCGCAGTGGTCGGAGAGCTGGTCGGAGCCAGCGCCGGGCTTGGCTGGTATATCACCAACTCGCTCAACGTCATCGATATGACGGGAGCGGTCACCGCACTGCTCATCATGGCGGTCGTGGCGATGGCGATGTACTACGCCGTTCTGCTCTTGGAGCGGCGGCTGCTGGCATGGCGCCCGCGGGCACGGACGCAGTGATGGTCGCGCCTTACTCCGCCGCCACCCGGTGCGCCGACACGCCGCGGGCCTTCACCACCACCTTGATGGCGTCGTCGATGCGCTCCTTGGCGTAGCGGATCGCGGTCGGCAGATCGTCGAGCGCGAAGGTATGGGTGTGGATCTTGGTGGCGTCGAAACGCTTCTGCGACATGAAGGCTTCGGCGCGATGGGTGGCGCTCTTGCCCTCGCCGCGAATGCCGTAGAGATAGATGTTGTTGCGCACGATGTGGGCGACGTCGACCGGCGTCTCGGCGTGCGGGAACGCCGCGAGGCAGACCTTGCCGCCGCGGTTGACCATGCGGATCGCCTCGTTCACCGCGTTCGGCGCGCCGGAGCATTCGACGACGTAATCGACGCCCTTGCCGCCGTTGAGCCGCTTGACCGCTTCGACCGCGTCCTCGTTACGCACATTGACGACGTAGTCGGCGCCGAGCTCTTTGCCGATCTTCAGGCGATTATCGCGCGTGCCGGTGAGGATCACCGGCTGGGCGCCGAGCGCCTTGGCCACCGCCACGCCGAGAAGCCCGATCGGCCCGGGGCCGGTGACGACCACGCTTTC
>JASHOX010000275.1 GCA_030038415.1 Xanthobacteraceae bacterium | reverse complement strand
TTCCATTGGCCGGCGATCAAGAGCCGCGTCACCGTCGACGGCGTTGTCGTCGTGGTCGATGGTGCCGCGCTCGCCGACGGTCAGGTCGCGCGGGATCTCGATGCGCTCAAGCGCCAGCGCGCCGCCGACGCTGCCCTCGAACACGACGATCCGGTTGAGGAAGTCTTCGAGGACCAGATCGCCTGCGCCGATCTGGTAGTGCTCAACAAGAGCGATCTCCTCGACCAAGGCGGCATCAATGCCGCTTTGGCGACGATCTCGCGCACGCTGCCGCGCAGCGTCAAGGTCCTCACCGTCACCGACGGCAAAGTCGATGAGGCGCTGCTGCTTGGTCTCGGTGTCGGCACTGAGGAAGATATCGCCAACCGCCGGACCCGACACGATGCCGAAGCGGAGCACGATCACGACGACTTCGACTCCTTTGTCGTGCCGCTTGGAGAGATCGAGGACTCCGCGGCGCTGGTTTCGCGCGTGGCCGCGCTCGCGGAAAAGTTCGATGTGCTGCGTGTCAAGGGTTTTGCGGCGATCGCCGACAAGCCGTTGCGTCTGTTGGTGCAAGCGGTCGGGCCGCGGGTGTCGCATCAATACGACCGGCCGTGGGCGGCGTCCGAGCCGCGCCAAGGCCAGCTCGTGGTCATCGGACTGAAGGGACTGGATCGCGCCGCCATCGCGCAGGCGCTGACCGGGTAACAATCGAGTTACGCGATGCATCTGCTCACCACGAGCTCGACCGGTCTCGACGACATCGTCGAAGCAGTCGATCTCGGCCAGCCGCCGGGCGAGATCGCCATTTTGTCGTACGCCGACAGCGATCTCGCCGGCCTCGCCGCGGCGTGGGAGGCCGAGCGCGATGATCTGCCAAGCCTGCGGCTGGCGCATTTGCGCGATCTGCGTCACCCGATGTCGGTCGATCTGTGGATCGACCGGGTTGGCGCCCATGCCAAGGTGATTCTGGTTCGCCTGCTCGGCGGATTGGATTGGTGGAAATACGGCATCGACCGGCTGGCGGCGCTGGCACGCGAGCGCAACATCGCGCTCGCCGTGCTGCCCGGTGAGGACCGCGACGACACGCGACTCGAAGCCGCCTCGACGCTGCCGCCCGGCGAACTTGCTGTGCTCTTGCGATATTTCCGCGAAGGCGGCCGGGCCAATATGCGTGCGCTACTGCGCCGGCTGGCGCGCCATGCCGGGCGCGATATCGACTTGCATGAACCCGCGGCGGTGCCGCGGCTCGCCGGCTATTTGCCGGGTGAGGGGGCGGTCGCAGTCGAGCGGCTCGTTGCTTCTCTAGCCGCGTGTCCCCGCGAAAGCGGGGACCCAGAACTGGATTCCCGCCTACGCGGAAATGAGCGAGAGCAGCGGCCGACCGTTCCGATTGTTTTCTATCGCGCCATGCTGCTCGCAGGCGACACCGCGCCGGTCGACGCGCTGTGCGCGGCGCTGGTGGCACGGGGTCTTGGGCCGGCCCCGCTTTTCGTAACCAGTCTGAAGGATGCCGAGGCGGACGCCTTTTTGCGCGAGGCGCTGGCGCGGCTCAACCCGGCAACGATCGTCACCATGACCGCCTTCGCAGCCGGCGGCAGCGCCGATCAGCCGACAGCGTTGGACGCTGCCGGAGTTCCGGTTCTGCAGGTAATCAGCGCCACCACCAAGCGTGACGCCTGGCGCGACAGTCCGCGCGGGCTCGGCGCTGCCGATTTGGCGATGCATGTCGTGCTGCCCGAGCTTGACGGTCGCCTCCTCGCCGGTGCCGTCGCGTTCAAAGACCCGCTGCCGCCGCAGGAGGGTCTCGCTTTCACGGCGTGGGCGAGCCGGCCCGAGCCGGATCGCATCGCCATGGTGGCGGATCGTGTCTCCGCGCTCGTTCGCTTGCGCGGACTGCCGCGGCAAGAACGGCGCGTCGCGATCCTGATGCCGGACTATCCCGGCGCCAAAGGCCGCACCGGTTACGCCGTCGGCCTCGACGTACCGGCAAGCGTGTTCGCAGCCATCGAGGATCTCGCTGCCGCGGGCTACACGGTGCGCCGCGCGCCGACGACGTCGCGCGAATTGCTCGGTGCACTCGGCCGCGGGTCTGACGACGCGATACTCACGCTCGTGCAATACGAAGCATATTTGTCGCGGTTGCCTCCCGCCGCAGTGGCGCGCCTGCATGCGGCGTGGGGCGAGCCGGCAGCCGATCCCGATGTCCGCCTCGGCGCTTTTCATTTCCGCGGGCAGATTTTCGGCAATCTCCTGGTGGCACTGCCGCCCGATCGCGGCCGCAAGGCGCAACGGCGCGCCGATTATCACGATGCGCTACTGCCGCCGCGGCACGCGCTGGTCGCGTTCGGGCTGTGGCTGCAGCATGTCGCGAAAGTCGATGCGCTCGTCCACATCGGTGCGCACGGCACGCTGGAATGGCTGCCCGGCAAGGCGGTGGCGCTGACCGCGGAGTGTTTTCCCGAAATCGTCACCGGCACGCTGCCCGTCATCTATCCCTTCATCGTCAGCAATCCGGGCGAGGCGGCGCAGGCCAAGCGCCGCATTGCCGGATTGACGATCGGTCATCTGCCGCCGCCGCTCGTTGCCGGCGGGCCGAGCGGCGAGGCCCACGAGCTCGAACTGCTGCTCGACGAATACGCCCAGGCCGATGGACTGGATCGCCGCCGCCGCGAGCGGCTTGCGAAGCTCATCGTCGAAACCGCGCAGCGCAGTAGTCTGGCGCGGGAAGCCGGCATTGCGGCGGACGGCAGCACAGTCGCTCCTGACGAAGCGTTGCGGCGCATCGATGCCTGGCTGTGCGATCTGAAAGTTCTCGCCATCAAAGACGGCCAGCACATTTACGGCCGCACGCCGTTGGGCGTCGACGACCCGGCGTGGCGAGCGAGCGCGGCGGCCGAGCGCGAGGTGTTACTCGCCGCGCTGGACGGCCGCCGCGTCGCG
>JASHOX010000274.1 GCA_030038415.1 Xanthobacteraceae bacterium | reverse complement strand
GCGTTGAGCAACGCCATGTGCATGTAAAGATTTTCCGCCGCCTGCGGCGCGACGGCGGCGATTAGGCGATCGGCTTTCTCGCGCCAGGCATCGTCGCCGGCGAGATCGGCGAGCCGGATCAGATTTTGCGCCGCGACCGCATTGTGATTGGGCGTTGCTTCGTCGGTTGTTGCGGCGGGCCGGATCACAAGTCCTTCCGCATCGGCGGCAGTCAGATAGTAGATCCCGGTCTTAGCATCGGCATAATCGCGGTCGAGCGCGCGTTGCCAGTCGAGCGCGCGATCGAGATAGGCTTGCTGACCGGTGGCCTCATAGAGCGCTAGCGCGGCGCGGATCATGGCGGCGAAGTCGGAAGCAAGGCCCGGGAATTTCAATTTGCCGTCGCGATAGGAATGGCCGAGCCGGTCGCCTTGGGTCATGGCGCGTGCAATAAAATCGAAGGCCTGGCGCGCCAGATCGATCCATGAGGCCTCGCCGAGCAGCAGCCCGGCATTCACCAGTGCCGCGATCATCAACCCATTCCAGTCGGCCAGCACCTTGTCGTCGAGGCCGGGGCGCACGCGGCTCGCGCGCGCGGCAAGAAGCTTCTCGCGCAAAGCGCCGAGCCGCGCCTCGTCGGCTTCGCTGCGCGGCTGCGGCTTGAGGCGGTTGAGGATGTTGTGGCCCTCGAAATTGCCGGCCGGCGTGACGTCATAGTGGTGGGCGAAGAACTCGCCGTCCTCAATGCCGAGCCGGCGGAGCACTTCGTCGTAGGACCAAACATAGAATTTGCCCTCCTCGCCTTCGGAGTCGGCGTCGAGCGAAGCTGAAAACGCACCCTCGCCCGTTGTCATTTCGCGCTTCAGCCAGGTCACGGTTTCTTCGGCGCGCTGGCGATAAGGCGCCTTGCCGGTGCGCTGATGGGCGATCGCCAAAAGCTCGAGGAGCTGCGCATTGTCGTAAAGCATTTTTTCGAAGTGCGGCACCAGCCAGCGCTCGTCGACCGAATAGCGGGCAAAGCCGCCGCCGAGATGATCGTAGATGCCGCCCTGGCAAATATGGTGCAGCGTGATGTCGACGGCTGCGAAGTAACGAGCCTCGCCGGTACGCAGCCCGGCGCGCCAGAGCAGCTCGAACAAAGCAGCCTGTGGGAATTTCGGTGCGCCGCGGGTTCCGCCGTTGACCGGATCGATGATGCCACCGAGCTGCCGGGCGGCATTGTCGAGTTCGGCGCGACCGAACGTAACGGCGCCGGGCGGGTGTGCGGCGGCGGTCAGCCGTTCCATCAGTGCGGCGCGGTTCTGCTCGATCTTTTGCGGCTCGTCGCGGAACAGCCGGGCGATCTCGTGCAGCACGTCGACAAAGGCCGGTTTTCCATAGCGCGAGGAGTCGGGAAAATAGGTGCCGCCCCAGATCGGCTCGCCGGCAGGCGTGAGGAACATGGTCAGCGGCCAGCCGCCGTGCTCGCCGAGATGATGCAGCGCGGCCATATAGATTTGATCGATGTCGGGCCGCTCCTCGCGATCGACTTTGATGTTGACAAACAACTCGTTCATCACCGCGGCGGTGGCGTCGTCCTCAAAGCTCTCGTGGGCCATGACGTGGCACCAGTGGCAGGCCGCATAACCGACCGAGAGCAGGATCGGCTTGTTGGCTTGCTTCGCCGCGGCGAGCGCTTCAGGCCCCCACGGCCACCAATCGACCGGGTTCATCTTGTGCTGAAGGAGATACGGGCTTGTTTCCAGCGCGAGGCGGTTGTGGTGGCTGGCGACAGCGTGGGGCGGCGTTGACATGAAAATTAATCCGACAACCCGAGGACGGTTGCTATTGCGCGATCTAGGCGCGCGACATCATGCTCGCTGAGGTGGCCGATCCGGTAGCCCAAGTTGCTTTTTCGAATGGTGAGAATCTTGTCCACCATGATACGTGACGGAGATTGCAGTCCATTGAGCGGCGATGGCTCGATGAGGATGCGAAACAGCGGCAGGTCCGTTGTGTCGCGTGTAAGGCCGCAAATGGTCACAGAATCGAGGGCATCGAAATTCTCGTGCTGGACAATGACGACCGGTCGCGGCTTGCTTGCGTATGCAACGTCCGCGGATGCGGTCCAAATCTCGGCGCGCTTCAATCGGCGTTCCGATGCGACATGGCGTCAACCCAAGCTTGGTCCGTTGCCGCATGAGGGCTGCGGTTTGCAAGAATCGACTGTCGCTTCGCTTCCCTAGCAAATTCGGCGGTCCGGGTGTCGGGTACCCACATTTGGATCAGGCGCATGCCTTTTGCTCTCATGCGCTTCCGATAGGTACGGACCTTGTCGCGGGATGACTTTGGTACGGCTTGTCGCGCCTTCGGACGTCGAGAGCGCGCGCGCCGGGATGAGGGCTTGGATGCCATAACAAACCTCGAGGGGTTACATGTAACCTATGATATTGTTCCCTTGTCGGCAACGGCGGCATAGGGCGAATATCTTTGATGAGCGTTTCTTCCCGCGACACCATTTTTGCCCTCTCCTCCGGCCGCCCGCCCGCGGCAATTGCCGTGGTGCGCCTCTCGGGTCCGCAGGCGGGGGGCGCGCTTGAAACGCTCGTCGGGCACGTGCCCGAGCCGCGCAAAGCGGCGCTGGTGCGTGTCCGCGATTCACGAAGCGGGGAGACGATCGACGAGGCACTGGCGCTGTGGTTTCCGGCGCCGCACAGCGAGACCGGTGAAGACGTCGCTGAGCTGCAGCTTCACGGCGGACATGCCGTCATCGCCGCCGTGCTGGACGCGTTGGGCCGGATTGAAGGGTGCCGGATGGCGGAGCCGGGGGAATTCACCCGGCGCGCTTTTGAGAATGGGCGCCTTGATCTGACTGAGGTCGAAGGGCTTGCCGATCTGATTGCCGCGGAGACGCCGGCCCAGCGCAAACAAGCATTCCGCCAGCTCAAGGGGTTGATCGGCGATCGGGCCGAAGCCTGGCGGCGACGTTTGATCGAGGCGCGGGCGCTGGTCGAGGCGCGGATCGACTTTTCCGACGAGGCCGACGTGCCGGAAGATCTAGTCGGTCCGGCGATTCATGCTGCGCAGCAATTGCGCAGCGAGATCGCCGGGGCGCTGGCCGGTGGCGGGCGAGGGGAGCGGATGCGCGACGGCTTGGTGGTCGCGATTGCCGGTCCTCCGAACGCCGGAAAATCGACCCTGCTCAATCGGCTGGCGCGCCGTGACGTGGCGATCGTGTCGCCCTATGCCGGCACCACGCGCGACATCATCGAAGTGCATCTGGATCTCGAGGGCTATCCGGTGACGCTCCTCGATACCGCAGGCATTCGCAATAGCGCTGAGCCGGTGGAGCAGGAGGGGGTGCGCCGTGCCCGCGAACGCGCGGCCGATGCCGATTTGGTGCTCTGGGTCATTGACGGATCGGCCGCAGACCGAAGCGTTGTTCCAGAGAAGAACCTGGACAGATCGAAGGTTTGGCTCGTCATTAACAAAGTCGACCTGGCGAAGGGGCAAGGGAGCGAGGCTACGAGAAGAGATGAATATGAGTTCACATGTTCAATCTCTGCAACCACGGGGGCAGGGGTCGATGGACTCGTCGGTCGACTCGCCAGTTTTGCCAAAGAGTATTTTGCGACAGTCGAAACCGGCATTGTCACCCGCGCGCGGCATCGTCGTTTGTTTGAGGAGACGGTGGCGGCGCTCGATCGGGCATTGGCCGAGGCCGCCAAGCCGGGTGAGCATGAGGAGCTGATCGCTGAAGAACTGCGCTCCGCGGCGACCGCCTTGGGCCGGCTGACCGGGCGGGTCGACGTCGAGGATATTTTGGACGTGATCTTTCGCGATTTTTGCATTGGTAAATGATTCGTTAACGTCGCGTTTCACGTGAAACACTTTCGGATCGGGGCTTAGTCCAGTAGAAACGGCGCGATTTCGGAGAATGCACTAGTGGGCGATCGCTTTGAGGTGATTGTTATCGGTGGCGGCCATGCCGGCTGCGAAGCCGCGGCGGCCGCGGCGCGCATGGGCGCTCGCACGGCGCTGGTCACGCAGCGTTTCGCGACCGTAGGCGCGATGTCCTGCAATCCCTCGATCGGGGGCCTGGGAAAGGGTCATCTCGTCCGCGAGGTCGACGCGCTCGACGGTCTGATGGGTCGCGTCGCGGATGCTGCAGGGATCCAATTCCGCGTTCTCAATCGCCGCAAGGGACCCGCCGTGCGCGGACCGCGTGCTCAAGCCGATCGCAAGCTTTACGCAGCAGCGATGCAGCGGGCGATCCGGCAGACGATGAATCTGAGCGTTATCGAGGGCGAGGTCGACGATCTTTCGACGGAGGACCGGGTAGAGGGCGTGCGCTTGGTCGACGGGCGCGAGTTTGGTGCCGGTGCCGTGGTGCTGACGACCGGAACATTTCTCCGGGGCCTCATCCATATCGGCGAGCGGCAAATTCCAGCGGGTCGCGTCGGGGAGGCGCCGGCCCTTGGCCTGTCGCGGACGCTCGAGCGGGCAGGTTTTGCGCTCGGACGGCTCAAGACCGGCACGCCGCCACGGCTCGATGGGACCACGATCGACTGGGCATCGCTGGAAATGCAGCCGGGCGACGAGCCGCCCGAACCGTTCTCAGTCCTGACCGAGC
>JASHOX010000273.1 GCA_030038415.1 Xanthobacteraceae bacterium | reverse complement strand
GGCGGGCGGCGACCGAGCGCGGCGAATCCTGGCGCTTGAGCGCGTCGAAGGTGGCGCGCACCACGTTATAGGGATTGGACGTGCCGATCGACTTCGCCACCACGTCCTGCATGCCGAGCGTCTCGAACACCGCGCGCATCGGACCGCCGGCGATGATGCCGGTGCCGGGTGGCGCGGCGCGCAGATAAACACGGCCGGCGCCATGGCGTCCGGCGACGTCATGATGCAACGTGCGGCCTTCGCGCAACGGCACCCGCGTCAGTCCGCGCTTGGCGGCGTCGGTCGCCTTGCGGATGGCCTCGGGCACTTCGCGCGCCTTGCCGTGGCCAAAGCCGACTCGACCCTTCTGATCGCCGACCACGACGAGCGCAGCAAAGCCGAAGCGCCTGCCGCCCTTCACCACCTTGGCGACGCGGTTGATGTGGACGAGCTTGTCGACGAACTCGCTGTCGCGCTCTTCGTTTCTTCGCTCGCGGGGTTCACGTGCCATATTGATGTGCCTTTATCGGTCGAATTCGTTTGCTAATTTCAAAAATTGAGCCCGCCCTCACGGGCGGCTTCAGCCAAGGCCTTGACCCGGCCGTGATAGAGATAGCCGCCGCGATCGAACACGACGTGCTTGATGCCTTTTTCCTTGGCGCGTTCGGCGATCAGCTTGCCGACCGCCTTCGCCGCATCGACGCTGGCGCCACTCTTGAGGCCTTCGCGCGCCGTCTTCTCGATCGACGACGCGGACGCCAGCGTGACGCCCTGATCGTCGTCGATCAACTGGGCGTAGATGTGCTTGGACGAACGGTACACCGAGAGCCGCTTGCGCTCGCCCGCGGCGTGCCGCAAGGCGCCGCGCACGCGGCCCTGCCGCCGCACAAACCTGTCGCTGAGCTTGGTCATCGCACGCTGCCTTACTTCTTCTTGCCTTCCTTACGGAAGATGCGTTCGTCGGCATATTTGATGCCTTTGCCCTTATAGGGTTCCGGCGGCCGATATTCGCGGATTTCGGCGGCAACCTGGCCGACCTTCTGCCGGTCGCTGCCGGTTATGACGATTTCGACCGGCCGCGGCGTGGCAATCGTGATGCCTTCGGGAATTGGATAAATGATGTCGTGGCTGTAGCCGAGCGCGATCTGCAGGTTCTTGCCCTGCACCGCCGCGCGGTAGCCCACGCCATTAATTTCGAGCCGTTGCTCGAAGCCCTTGGTGACCCCGGCAATGAGATTGGCAATCAGCGTGCGCGACGTGCCCCATTGGGCGCGGGCGCGCTTAGTCTCGGCGCGCGGCTCGACCTTGATCTGGCCGCCCTCCAGCTTGACCGCGACGTCGTCGTGCAAGGCGACCGACAGCGCGCCCTTGGGGCCCTTCACCTTCACGGTCTGGCCCTCGACATTGGCGGTGATACCGGATGGCACCGCGATTGCTCGTTTACCGATACGGGACATCAGAACACCGTGCAGAGGATTTCGCCGCCGACATTGGCGTCACGCGCGTCGTGGTCGGCCATAACGCCCTTCGGCGTCGACACGATGGTGACGCCGAGCCCGTTATTGATGCGCGGCATGTTCTTGACCGAGGTATAGACGCGGCGGCCCGGCTTCGACACCCGCTCGATCTCGCGGATCACCGGCTCGCCATCGAAATATTTCAGCTCGATCTCGATTTCCGAGCGGCCGTCTTTCTCTACCACGGCATAGCCGCGGATATAGCCTTCGGCCTTGAGCACTTCGAGCACGCTTTCGCGCAGCTTGGAATTCGGCGAACTGACTTTCGACTTGTTGCGCATCTGCGCGTTGCGGATGCGGGACAGGAGGTCGCCGAGCGGATCGTTCATGGCCATCGTGCGCTCCTCCTACCAGCTCGACTTCACCAGGCCCGGAATCAGCCCCTTCGAGCCGAGCTCCCGCAGCGCGATGCGCGACAATTTATGCTTGCGATAGTAGCCGCGCGGCCGGCCGGTCAGTTCGCAACGGTTGCGGATGCGGGTGGCCGACGAATTGCGCGGCAACTCGGCGAGCTTCAGCGTCGCGGCAAAGCGCTCCTCCACCGGCTTCGACTTGTCGCGCGCGATCGCCTTGAGCCGCGCGCGGCGGCCGGAAAACTTCTTCGACATCCGGCGCCGCCGGTTGTTCTTCTCGATCGAACTCTTCTTAGCCATCTAGTGCTCCCAATGTCCCGCGTCTGAGGTTTTCGGCCTCACTGCCGGAACGGAAAATTGAACGCCGTCAACAAGGCGCGCGCCTCGTCGTCGTTGCGCGCGGTGGTGCAGACCGTGATGTCCATGCCCCAGATGTCGGTTGCCTTGTCGTAGTCGATTTCCGGGAACACGATGTGTTCCTTGATGCCGAGCGTGTAATTGCCGCGGCCGTCGAAACTCTTCGGATTAAGCCCGCGAAAATCGCGCACTCGCGGCAGCGCGATATTGATCAGCCGGTCGAGAAACTCGTACATGCGCGCTTTGCGCAGCGTCACCTTGCAGCCGATCGCCTGACCGGTGCGCAGCTTGTAGGTCGCGATCGACTTGCGCGCCTTGGTGACCACCGCCTTCTGCCCGGCGATCAGCCCGAGATCGGCGGCGGCGCTGTCGACCTTCTTCTTGTCGGCGACGCCTTCACCGATGCCCATATTGATGACGATCTTGTCGAGAGTGGGCACCTGGAAGCGGTTCTTGTAGCCGAACTGCTCGGCGAGCTTGCTGCGGATCGCCTCCTCGAACTGCACTTTCAACCGCGCCGGCACGCGCGGCTCGGGCTCGCGCGGCGCCGCCGGCTTGCCGCCGCCCTTGGCCTCAGCCGCAGCCTTGTCGGCGCGCGCTTGTTTCGCCGCCTTCTTGTCGTCCTTCTCGGCCTTGGCGGCCTGCTCGGGCGTCGGCGGCCGCACGGCCTTGTCGGGCCTTTTCGCTTGCTTCTCGTCCGTGTCAGCCATCGATCTCGACTCCCGAACGCTTGGCGAAACGCACCTTCTTGCGTTCCTCGCCTTTGCCGACGAATTTAAACCCGACGCGGGTCGGCTTGCCGTCCTTGGGATCGGCGAGCGCGACATTCGACAGGTGTATCGGCGCTTCCTTGGAAATGATGCCGCCTTCCTGCGAGGCGCTCTGGCGCTGATGGCGCTTGACCATATTGACGCCGCGCACCAGCACACGGCTGTCGTCGCGGTGCATTTCAATGACCTCGCCGGTGCGACCTTTGTCGCGGCCGGCGATGACGATGACGTTGTCGCCCTTTTTGATCCGCGCCGCCATCACAGCACCTCCGGCGCGAGCGAGACGATCTTCATATGATTCTTGGCCCGCAATTCGCGCGGCACCGGTCCGAAAATGCGGGTGCCGACCGGCTCGTTCTGCGGAGTCATCAGTACCGCGGCATTGCGGTCGAAGCGGATGATCGAGCCGTCGGCGCGCTTGATATCCTTGGAGATGCGCACGATCACCGCCTTCATCACGTCGCCCTTCTTGACGCGGCCGCGCGGGATCGCCTCCTTCACCGAGACGACGATGACGTCGCCGATGGTGGCGTATTTCCGTTTGGAGCCGCCCAGCACCTTGATGCACATGACGCGGCGCGCGCCGGAATTGTCCGCCACGTCGAGGTTGGTTTGCATCTGGATCATGGGTTACCCCACTCTTTCCATTCCAGTCGTATCACTGCTTACGACGCCTTCTTTTTCTCGCCCCGCACCACCGCCCAGCGCTTGAGCTTGGAAATCGGGCGATGCTCTTCGATCCACACCATGTCGCCGACCTTGAACTCGTTGTTCTCGTCATGCGCGTAGTACTTCTTCGAGCGGCGGATAGTCTTTTTGAACATCGGATGGGTAAAGCGGCGCTCGACCTTCACCACCACCGTCTTGGCCTGTTTGTCGCTCACCACGACGCCCTGCAGGGTACGCTTTGGCATTTTGTTCCTCTTAGCTCTTCGCCGCAGGGCGCTTGGTGCGCGCGATGGTCTTCAAGCGCGCGATGTCGCGCCGCACTTCGCGCACACGCGCGGTATTTTCCAATTGTCCGCTGGCGCGCTGGAAGCGCAGGTTGAAGTGCTCCTTCTTGAGCTTGAGCACCTCGTCGTCGATCTGATCGATCGTCATCGCTCTGATATCGGCCGGTTTCATGTCACGCGCCTACTCGCTGATCCGCTCGACGAAGCGGGTCTTGATTGGCAATTTGGCGGCGGCAAGCGCCAGCGCCTCCTTGGCGACGTCGATGGTCACGCCGTCGATCTCAAACAGGATGCGGCCGGGCTTGACCCGCGCCACCCACAGTTCCGGGGTGCCCTTGCCCGAGCCCATGCGCACTTCGAGCGGCTTCTTCGACACCGGCACGTCGGGGAACAGCCGGATCCAGACGCGTCCGGAGCGCTTCATGTGGCGGGTGAGCGCCCGGCGCGCGGCTTCGATCTGCCGCGCGGTGACCCGATCAGGCTCGGTCGCCTTCAAGCCGTACTGGCCGAATGCAAGGGTGGCGGCACTGGTGGCCACGCCGTGGATGCGGCCCTTGTGCGCCTTCCGAAATTTCGTTCGCATCGGTTGCAGCATGGCTTACGCCTCGGTTCCCATTGCCTCGTTCACGCCGCATCCCGGCGTGGCCGGCCGGCCTCGCCCTCGGCCATCTTCTTGTCCTGCGCCATCGGGTCGTGCTCCATGATTTCGCCCTTGAAGATCCACACTTTCACACCGCAGGTGCCGTAAGTGGTGAACGCCGTGGCGACGCCGTAATCGACGTCGGCGCGCAGCGTATGCAACGGCACGCGGCCCTCGCGATACCATTCCATGCGCGCGATTTCGGCGCCGCCGAGACGGCCCGAGCAATTGATGCGGATGCCGCCGGCGCCGAGCCGCATCGC
>JASHOX010000272.1 GCA_030038415.1 Xanthobacteraceae bacterium | reverse complement strand
GCGTCGGCCTTGGCCATTTCTTTCTCGAGCCGCGCGCGCTCGGCAGCAAGATCGATGACACCCTTGAGCGGCAGTGCCGCGACTTCGCCGCGCACCACGAGCTGCACCGCGCCCCGGGGCGGCGCATCGGCAAAGGAGATGTCGGCAACGCGAGCGAGCCGCTGCACAACACCCGCCCACTGTCGCGCCCGTGCCATCGTCTGCGGCGACGCGCCGGCCATCACCACCGACAGCATGGTGGCGGCGGGAATGTTCATCTCGGCACGCACCGAGCGGATGGCGGTAACCAGATCGATCACCCAACCGATCTCGCCCTCGGCGGCCGGATCATCGAGCCCGTCGTGCTGCGGCCAGGCGTCCAGCGCCAGCAAGTGGTCGCGCTTGACGCCCTGTTCGGCGGTGACACGCCACAGCTCTTCGGTGACGAAGGGCATGAACGGATGAAGCAGCTTTAAGATTTCATCGAGCGCCCAGGCAGCCGCCGCGCGCGTCTCGTTTTTGGCTTCGCCGTCCGGGCTGGTCAGCACCGGCTTGATCAGTTCGAGATACCAATCGCAATAGACGTTCCAGACAAAGCGATAGACCGTTCCCGCCGCATCGTTGAATTTGTAGGCTTCGATCGCCGCCGTCACTTCGCGGCCGGCTTTCGCCGTCTCATGGACGATCCAGCGATTGAGCGTTTCTTTCGTCCGCCGCGGATTGAAATCGGGATTGCGCGCGCAGCCGTTGATCTCGGCAAAGCGCGCCGCGTTCCAGAGCTTGGTCGCGAAATTGCGATAGCCTTCGACGCGCTGCTCCGAGAGCTTAATGTCGCGGCCCTGCGCCGCCATCGCTGCAAGCGTGAAGCGCAGCGCGTCGGCACCGTATTTGTCGATCAGCTCCAAGGGATCGATGACGTTGCCCTTCGACTTCGACATTTTGGCGCCCGTGGCGTCGCGCACCAGCGCGTGGATATAGACGTCGCGGAACGGCACTTGTTTCATGAAGTGCAGCCCCATCATCATCATGCGGGCGACCCAGAAGAAGATGATGTCGAAGCCGGTGACGAGCGTATTGGTCGGATAGTAGCGCTTGAGCTCGGGCGTCTGATCCGGCCAGCCCAATGTCGAGAACGGCCACAGCGCGGACGAGAACCAAGTGTCGAGCACGTCCTCGTCGCGTTTGATGTAGTCGCGCGCGAAGCGGGCGCGGCGCTCGGGATCGGCGGCGATGTCGTGGCCTTCCTCGGCCGTGATCTCCTCGATCTCGGTATAATGGGCGAGCGCGGCGGCGACCGCATCATCCTCGGTCTCGGCGACAAAGATTTTTCCATCCGGCCCATACCAGGCCGGGATCTGATGCCCCCACCAGATCTGCCGCGAGATGCACCACGGCTGAATGTTGTCCATCCAGTTGAAGAAGGTCGCTTCCCACTGCGCCGGCACGAACACGGTCTTGCGCGCGCGCACCGCCGTGATCGCATCGTGCGCCAGCGTCTTGGCGTCGACGTACCATTGATCGGTGAGAAACGGTTCGAGCACCGCGCCCGAGCGGTCGCCATGCGGCACCACATGCGTCGTCGGCTCGATCTTTTCGATCAAACCTGCGGCCCCCAGCCGCTCGACGATCTTTCTGCGCACCGCAAAGCGATCGAAGCCGTGCTCGGCCAGTGTTTGGTCGAGGTCTGCCGATGGCGGCACGTCTTTGAGAAACGCGGCATTATCCTTGAGATCGAGGTGGGCATCGGCGTCGAAAATATTGATCAGGGGCAGGTCGTGCCGTTTGCCGACCTCGAAATCGTTGAAGTCATGCGCTGGCGTAATCTTGACCGCGCCGGAGCCCTTTTTCGGATCGGCGTATTCATCGGCGATGATCGGAATGCGACGGCCGACCAGCGGCAGGATCGCATGCCTGCCAATCAGATGTTTGAGCCGTTCGTTGTCCGGATGCACCGCCACTGCGACGTCGCCCAGCATGGTTTCGGGCCGCGTCGTGGCCACGACGATGAACTCGCCCGGATGATGCTCGATCGGATATCTGATGTGCCACAGGTGACCCTTGGTCTCGACCTGCTGCACTTCGAGATCGGAGATCGCGGTTTTCAGCTTCGGGTCCCAGTTGACCAGCCGCTTGTCCTTGTAGATGAGGCCTTCGCGGTACAGCGCGACGAAGACCTTCATCACCGCGCGCGACAAACCCTCGTCCATGGTGAAGCGCTCGCGCGACCAGTCGCAAGAAGCGCCGAGCCGCTTGAGCTGGCTGATGATGGTGCCGCCGGACTCCGCCTTCCACTCCCACACGCGCTTGATGAAGGCGTCGCGGCCCATGGCGCGGCTGTTGGGCTCCTGCCGTTCCATGAGCTGACGCTCAACCACCGCCTGCGTCGCGATACCGGCGTGGTCCGTGCCCGGCTGCCACAGTACGTCACGCCCGCGCATGCGCTCGAAGCGGCAGAGAATGTCTTGAAGCGTGTTGTTGAGCGCGTGGCCCATATGCAACGAGCCGGTGACATTGGGCGGCGGAATGACGATGCAATAGGGCTCGGCCGCCGCCCGCTCCGGCCGGCCGGCGCGGAAGGCGCCGGCCTTTTCCCAGGCGTCGTAAATTCGGGGCTCGACCGCGCTGGGCTGGTATCTATTTTCGATCATTTCGCATTCGCCATTTCGCGGGTTAAAAACCCTGCCCTGCCTAGAGTGTCAACGTGGAAGCTCCATTAAAATCCTCCACGGCGCCGCCGCGCAAAACGCCGACGCGCGCCATCATGTTCTTGGCCGTGGCGGGCTTTGCCAGCCAGGCACAAGTGCGGGTGACGGATTCGCTCTTGCCGCAGATCGCGGCGGATTTCCACACCGCGGTGGGCATCGCGGCCATCGTCGTGACCGCCTATGCCGTCGCCCATGGCTCGATCCAGCTTGTCATCGGCCCGTTGGGCGACCGCTTCGGTAAATACCGCACCGTGGCGATGACCTGCGCCGTCGGCACGGTGATGGTGGCGCTGTGCGGACTGGCGAGATCGCTGCCGGAACTCGGCATGGCGCGGTTTTTAACCGGCGCCGCGGCCGGCGGCTGGATCATCCCGATCTCGATGGCCTATGTCGGCGACGTCACACCCTACGAACAGCGGCAGACGATCCTCGGCCGCTATCTCACCGGACAAATTCTCGGCCAGCTGTTTGGCCAGGCCGCCGGCGGCGTGCTTGGCGATCTGGTCGGCTGGCGCAACGTGTTCTTCGTGCTGTCCGGCATTTTCGCGGTGGCGACCGCGGGGGTGGTTTATGAACTCATCACCAATCCGCTCACGCATGCACCGAGCCATCCGCATGACACCACGCGCGGCTTCTTTGCCGATTACGCCGCCGTCCTGAAAACGCCGTTCGCCCGCATCGTGATCATCGCGGCTTTTATCGAGAACGCGCTGTTGTGGGGCGCCTTCGCCTATATTGGCGCGCATTTGCATGCGCGCTTTGCGTTGAGCTTCACTTTGATCGGCATCAGCGTCGGCTGCTTCGGCATTGGCGGATTGATGTATGCGGCGCTGGTCAAGACGTTCGTGTACCGGCTCGGCCAGGTCCGGCTCGCCGTCGCCGGCGGATTCACGATCGCGGCGGGATATGTCGTTCTATCGCTCGCCCCGGCCTGGTGGCTGGCGCCCGTCGCCACGACGCTGATCGGGCTCGGCTTTTACATGCTGCATAACACGCTGCAGACCAACGCCACGCAGATGACGCCGCAGGCGCGCGGCACTGCGGTCGCGATCTTCTCGTCGGCCATCTTCATCGGGCAAACGGTCGGCGTCGCCCTCGGCGCATTGGTCATCGACCGCATCGGCGCGGCGCCGCTGTTTTTCGCCACCGCCGCCGCGCTGCCGGTGCTGGCGATCTGGTTTGCGCGGGAGCTCAATCGCTACCGCCGGCCTTGAACACAGGCCCGCACGATTTTGAGGCGCGAATCAATTTTTAGACATAGTGTGGTGCAAATATCGCCCATCTCGGCGGGAGGCGAACATGCGGCACTTTTCCGTATGGGTCGTTGAGTTCTTCAAGCTTCTGCTCAAGTTCCTTGGCGGCAGGCGACTTCATCCCTTAAGAACGTCGTGTCCCTTCTGCGGGCAAATGGTTCGCCTCCATGTCAACAAAGCCGGGCGCCGGCACGTTTTCGCGCATGCGCGCGCCCTCTATGAAGGGTCACGGTACCCCGTGCATTACGCCGCGAAAAGCCGATGTCTCGGGTCGGGCATCCTGGCGAAATTCGATCCGCATCCGGACGAAGCTTTGCACTTCAAGCTGCCGAGTTGCCTGCTCGAGGAATAGACCTTCCGCTGAAGGATAGCGCTGGGCCGCTCGCGTGCGTGAGCGTGTTGCTCACGCGCGCCGACTGCGCTCGGTGGTTCTACTTATACGCCGGCAGACCGTCAGACTTTGACCAGCGGCACCTTCGGCACCGTACCGCGGCGCGGCGGCTCGTCACCGCCGGAGCCACCCGAAGGTCCGCCGGAGCCCGGCGGCTTTTTGCGCGGCGAGGAGCGCCGCTTGGCCTTGGCGCGGCGCGGCTCGGGCAGCTTTTCCGGCCGCGGTTTCACCGGGCCGTCCGGATATTCGAAGTTGAGTTTGCTGTTGCCCGCTTCGTCGCTGACGACGACGACGCGGACGTGCCCGCCCGACTTGAGCCGGCCGAACAGCACTTCGTCGGCCAGCGCCTTCTTGATGTGTTCCTGGATCACGCGCGCCATCGGCCGCGCGCCCATCAACTCGTCATAGCCGTTGGCGATCAGCCATTGCGTGGCTTCGTCGGAGAGCTCGATCGTCACATCGCGGTCGGCGAGCTGCGCCTCGAGCTGCAGCACGAATTTCTCGACCACCATGGCGATGATTTCGGGCGACAGATGCGCGAAGGTGATGATGGCGTCGAGCCGGTTGCGGAACTCCGGCGCGAACAGTTTTGTGATCGCCTCCATGTCGTCGCCCTCGCGCTTGCTGCGCGTGAAGCCGAAGGCGGCCTTGGCCATGTCGGCGGCGCCGGCATTGGTGGTCATGATCAGGATCACGTTGCGGAAGTCGACCTGCTTGCCGTTGTGGTCGGTCAGCTTGCCGTGATCCATGATTTGCAGGAGCACGTTGAACAGATCCGGATGCGCCTTCTCGATCTCGTCGAGGAGGAGCACGCAATGCGGATGCTGGTCGACGCTGTCCGTGAGGAGCCCGCCCTGGTCGAAGCCGACATAGCCGGGCGGCGCGCCGATCAGCCGCGATATGGTGTGGCGCTCCATATATTCCGACATGTCGAAGCGAATGAGCTCGACGCCGAGCGTGGCGGCGAGCTGCTTGGCCACTTCAGTCTTGCCGACGCCGGTCGGGCCGGAGAACAGATAGCAGCCGATCGGTTTTTCCGGCTCGCGCAAGCCGGCACGGGCAAGCTTGATCGAGGCCGACAACGCTTCGATCGCCTTGTCCTGGCCGTAGACCACGCGCTTGAGCGTCTCTTGCAGGTTCTGCAACACCTCGGCGTCGTCTTTCGACACCGCTTTCGGCGGAATGCGGGCCATGGTGGCGATCGTGGTTTCGATCTCCTTGAGCCCGATGGTGCGCTTGCGCTTGCCTTCCGGCAGCAGCATCTGCGCCGCGCCGGACTCGTCGATCACGTCGATCGCCTTATCCGGCAGCTTGCGGTCGTGGATATAGCGCGACGACAGCTCGACCGCCGCCTTGATCGCATCGTTGGTGTATTTGAGCTTGTGATAATCCTCGAAATAAGGCTTTAGCCCTTTGAGGATTTCGATGGCGTCCGGGATGGTCGGCTCGTTGACGTCGATCTTCTGAAAGCGGCGCACCAACGCCCGATCCTTCTCGAAATATTGCCGGTACTCCTTGTAGGTGGTCGAGCCGATGCAGCGCACCGTGCCCGACGCCAGGGCCGGCTTGAGCAGGTTCGAGGCGTCCATGGCGCCGCCGGACGTGGCGCCGGCGCCGATCACGGTGTGGATCTCGTCAATGAACAGGATGGCGCCGGGATAAGCCTCAAGTTCCTTGATGACCTGCTTGAGCCGCTCCTCGAAATCGCCGCGATAGCGGGTGCCGGCCAACAGCGTGCCCATGTCGAGCGCGAACACCGTGGCATTGCGCAGCACGTCCGGCACTTCGCCGTGGACGATGCGGCGCGCCAGACCTTCGGCGATCGCGGTCTTGCCGACGCCGGCCTCGCCGACGAACAGCGGATTGTTCTTCTGGCGCCGGCACAACACCTGGATGGTGCGGTTGATCTCGGACTCGCGACCAATCAGCGGATCGATCTTACCCTCGCGCGCCTTCTTGTTGAGATTGACGCAATAGGCTTCGAGCGCATCGCCCTTCTTCTTCTGCTCGTCGCCGGATTTAGCGTCGTTCTCCTCCTCGGAGCCGCGCACCGGCCGCGCTTCCGACATGCCCGGCCGCTTGGCGATGCCATGACTGATGTAATTGACCGCGTCGTAGCGAGTCATGTCCTGTTCTTGCAGGAAATAGGCGGCGTGGCTTTCGCGCTCGGCGAAGATCGCGACCAGCACGTTCGCTCCGGTCACCTCTTCGCGGCCGGAGGACTGGACGTGGATGACGGCGCGTTGAATGACACGCTGGAAGCCGGCGGTGGGTTTACTGTCCTCCGCCCCGTCGGTGACCAGGTTGTCTAATTCGGATTCGAGATAGGCGATGAGGCTGCGGCGCAGTTTCTCCAAGTCCACGTTGCATGCCCGCATCACCGCCGCGGCATCCTGATCCTCGATCAGCGCCAGAAGGAGATGCTCCAACGTGGCGTACTCATGGTGGCGCTCATTGGCGAGAGCCAGAGCCCGGTGAAGCGACTGTTCGAGGCTGCGCGAGAACGTGGGCATTTCAACTTCTCATCGTTTGTATTGGAAGCTTCCCCCCGGAATCACTTCTTTTCCATGATGCATTGCAAAGGATGCTGATGTTTGCGGGCAAAGTCCATAACCTGCGTCACTTTTGTTTCCGCCACCTCATAGGTAAAGATACCGCATTCGCCGATGCCGTGCTGATGCACATGCATCATGATCCGGTGCGCCGATTCGTGATCCTTGTTGAAGAATCGCTCCAGGACGTGGACCACGAATTCCATCGGCGTGTAGTCGTCGTTGAGCAAAAGAACCCGATAGAGGTTCGGCCGCTTGGTCTGCGGCCTGGTCTTGGTGATGACCGCCGTGCCGGGACCGCCATCGCCTTTGCGCTTGCGATCGTCATCGGCCAGGCGGACCGGTCGTACCGTGATAGTAACGTCAAGCGGCGGCATTGGTTCGTTCGTCTTCCGGACCTTCGGTTAGCGCGGTTCGCGCGCGGCGGCCCGCGGTGCTTCCGATAGGCCATGATAAAGCTAATGCGCTTTCCGTGCCAAATCGATAGCGTTGGCGCTATGCATTAATTGCCGCCACGACGCCGTGAGTTCTGTCACATTCATGCGGTCTTGCAGCGTCGCCGAGGCCGTCAGATATGCCGCTCGCCAGCCCGCGCAAGGCGATCCCGGCAATTTACGGCATAGCCGCCAACGATTCGTGGCGAACCCGTCGCAATGCGGCAGATATCAAGCAGGTATCAATTGGTGCAAGCCGCCGACTCGGCTATGGATCGCGCAAAATACGGCAGCAACTGCGATAGGAGGTGACCATGGTCGACCTCACCCGGCGGGCGAGACTAATACGCGAAATGGAAGCGGAGTTCGTTCCGGATTACGACGCCCAGAGCCTGCCGTCGGCCGACAAGCGTGCAGCCTATGCGCTCGAACACATCGCCTTTCGCGTCAGCCGGATCGAGCAAACTTTAGCCCGTATCGCGGCCGCCATCGAGTCCGCCCTGCCGCCAAAAGCCTAGCAGTGATCCCGCGCCACCGACGCGATCATCACTTCATCGAGGCTTTCGCCAGCGCCCCCTCAAACGGTTTGTAGGCTTCCTTGGCGAGATCGACATAGAGCTCGCCGAGCTTAGTCGCTTCGGCGACGAAATCCTCATACGAAGATTTCAGATAGTCGCTCTGCACTTCCATCGCCTTCTCCAGGGTCTTGGCGCCCATCAGGCGCTCCCAGGCGGCGGCGGAATCCTCGATCGACTTCTTCGAGAAGTCGGTGAGCTCGACGGCAATGGCTTGGGCGCTTTTCGACCACGCGCCGAACGACGACATCATCGTCTCCATGCTGTCCTTGCCGAATTTCTGCATCTCTTCGTTGGTCATGATGGCTCCTCGGGGCGACCGGCTCTGTTCGCTATGGTTAAGGCCGCTCGGACCGTTGCCTTGAAAAGGCCGTTTGCGGCATTGATGATATTATAGTGCACTGCACAAAAAGCTGCAACGGGTGTCCGTTAGTTCACAAAATTGCGGCGCTGCGGGGACTTAACCCTTTCGCAACGGCGTTCGCCTAACGTGCTTGACCGTGTTGTAAGGGTAACGATCGCGTTGGGAAAATGCCTCTCTCGTTGGCGTAAGCGGCCTTAAAGCCGGCTGCTATTCGGCGGGGGAAGCACACGCCCATAGGTGCAAAAAGGGGCGGCCTTTCGGGGGCTAGGCGCGTTCAGGGACGGGGTGCGCAATGGCATTGGTGAATGTCGGAGCCCGCAATGGGCTTCGCGGTGGTCTGTTGAGCTTGGCCGCGGTCGCGGCGGCGCTCACCATCAACAGCGATGCCGCTGTCGCGCGCCATCATCATCGCATTTCGATCCACCATCATCATGCCCGCGCCGAAGGCTACGATCCGCCATTTGCGTCGATCGTGGTCGACGGCAATAGCGGCGCGGTGCTGCAGGCGTCGAATCCGGACGCCCTGCGCCATCCGGCCTCGCTGACCAAAGTAATGACGCTCTATCTGTTGTTCGAGCGTCTCGACGCCGACCGGCTCAAGCTCGATACCCCGCTGCCGGTTTCCGAACATGCCTCCGAACAGGACCCCACCAAACTTGGGCTCAAACCCGGACAGACCGTCACGGTCGAGGACGCCATCAAGGGCATCGTCACCCGGTCCGCCAACGACGCAGCGGTCGTCATTGCCGAGTATCTCGGCGGCAGCGAGCAAGCCTTCGCCAAGATGATGACGCAGAAGGCCCGCGCGCTGGGCATGGCCCACACCACGTATGTCAATGCATCGGGCTTGCCGGACGACGATCAGATCACCACCGCGCGCGATCAGGCTTTGCTCGGCCGCGCGATCCAGGACAGCTTCCCACGCTATTACAAATACTTTTCGACGCAGGCCTTCGTCTTTCGCGGCGAAACCATCCGCGGACACGACCACCTGTTGAGCGAGGTCGAAGGCGTCGATGGCATCAAGACCGGCTTTACGCGGGCCTCCGGCTTCAATCTGCTCACCTCGCTGCATCGCGACGGACGCTACCTGGTCGCCGTGGTCATGGGGGGGCCGAGCGCGTCTGAGCGCGACGCGCGCATGCGCGAGTTGATCGCCGACCATATCAAGGACGCCGCGCTGCATCGCACCGCGCCGATGATCGCCGACGCGACCATCCATCACAACGAGCCGATCGCCTTCGCCAATTCTCCTCTGTCGTCGACCAAGCTCACATCGTCGTCTTTTGCTTCGCGCACCGATCCGACGCCGACGGCAAGCGTCAATGCCCCACCGGCCGGCTCGAATGCTCCGATCAAACCGGTCTTGGTGCGAACTATCTCTTATCGAACGGTGCCGGTGCAGACGGCGTCGCTGGCGCCAATGCCGATGCTGGTGCCGGTCGTGCCTCCGGCGCTGCAGCCGACAGCGCCGCAATCGAGCGTCCATGCGCCAGCTTCCACCGCCGTCACCGCACAGCGGCCGACCGTAGCGGCGTCGGCGGCGCCCGCCATCGATCTCAAAACTCCGGCGCCGCAAGCGGCGCCGCTTACGCCCACGCCCATAACGATCGCGCCCGCCGCGCAGGCATCTTCGCAAGCCCCCTCCAACGTCGCCGCCAAAGTCGAACAGGCGCCGCTTGAAGCGGACCGCGCCGAGATCGCCGACGCGCAACCCGTCAAGCTCGAAACCGCCATCCCGTCCGAGCCAATTCACGCGCGCAGCGGCTGGCTGATCCAGATTGGCGCCTTCGACGACGAGAACGACGCCAGGCAACACTTAAGCGCGGCGCAGCTCAAGCTGCATGCCGCGCTTGCCGCCAAGGACCCGTTCACCGAGCGGGTGCAGAAGGGCGACAAGGCGCTCTACCGCGCCCGCTTCGCCGGCTTCGACAAGCAGGCCTCCGCTGAAGCCGTCTGCCGCGAGCTCAAGCGCAGCGACTTCCAGTGCATGGCTGTGAAGGATTGATTTTTTCGAGCGGAAGCGCCGCGGAAAGGCGGCATCAACCTTTCCCCATCATGCTCCAAGTCCCCGGCAAACGGGGCGCGTGCGGGCTGTCAGCCGGAGTTGGAAGGCCACGCGAGGTTGGTATGGAGTACCTCAGCGATGGCGGCGAAGAAGAACGTCCTTGGCCTCGTTGACGCGGGCCGCAAGATACGTCGTCCCCCCTTGGTCGGGATGCAGTTTCTTCATGAGGGAGCGGTGGGCGCGACTGATGTCCTGCGCGCTCGCCCCGGGCTGAACGCCAAGGATCTGATAAGCTTCCTCTTCAGTCATTTTGCCGCCGGACGACGGCCGCGGCCCGCCGCTCGGACCCGTATCGCCCTGCGCGTGCTCACGCCAGCCGGGCGCCCGGCGGTCAAGATAAGCTGCAAGTAGATCGCGGCTGTCGGCGTCGATCTCGCCCAAAAGATTAATCAGCGCCGCGCGGTCAAGCCTGTCGAGCGCCGTGCCGGCAAGCCGACCTTTGAGAATGCGGCCGTACATGGCGCCGCTGTCGTGGTCGAGCTCCATTTCGAGATAGTCGGTGCGCACGCGCGAGGCTTGGCCGGCGCTCTTTTGCGTGCGCGCGCCGAACGTCGCCGGCCACAACGACACGTATCCAAGCAAACCGAGGCCGAAGAGGCCGACCGGGACGGCCACCCCGATCTCGCCGCGCAGCAGAAGGAACCCGGCGAAGATCAGCGCCGCAGCGCCGCCGATGACGCGCAGTATCCGCGCCGCCTGTTTGGGATCGGCCTTGGAAAACGAATTGACCGCCCACAGACCGAGCACCAGCACGATAACGCCGAGAAGAATTTCGGGCATGGTTTCTTTGCAGCTCGGCTATTTCAGCTGCTCAAGCAGCATGACCGCGCCGGCGTTTTGCCGGGCTTTCAGCGCCGTGAGCGCCTTCATGCCGCCGGCGGCATAGGCCGCCGCGGCGCGCAAGAGGTCGGCGAGTTCATGCGCGGCGCCCGGCGCGAAGCGACAAAAGGCGCCGCCGGTGAGGCGGGCGATCACGCGGAATGCCTGCTCGCAGACCGGATCGTAGCCCTCCTGAAACATAAAAGCCTTGACGTTGCGCAGACCAAGTTCGCCTGCAGCCGCGCATAAATCGTCGAGCGATTCCTCCATGGCGTCGCCAATGAAGACCAGCACCGCGACCTTGCGGGCATCGTTTTCCCGCCGCGCATGGGCGAGCACTTTGGCGATCTGGGTATGGCCGCCGCGGCAATCGATGCGCTCCATCAGCGCGCCTAGCCGGCCGGCTTCGGCGACCCAGGGCGAAGCGCGGCACTCCGCCAGGCCGCGATAATAGACGAGTTGGATATCGAGCCCGCCGACGGCGGCTGCTTCGCGAAACATGTCGGCCTGCAGCCGGCAGGCGCTGTCCCAGGTCGGCTGCCGGCTCATGGTCGCATCGAGCGCGAAAATAAGCCGCCCGCGCTCTCCGGGCTCGCCTGCCGGGCCGAGCGCTTTGACGCGCGCCAGAAACTGATCGATCTCCGCGCGTCCGGATGCCACCGAAGGCTCGTTGGGATTGCGCGTTGGCGCCGGCGCACGGTCGGACCGGTCTTGGCTCATCGGCGGATAAGGTGGTCCTCCCCGGTCATGGACGCAATGGCGAGGACTGGGCAACGGTTCAGTCTGGATTCTCGTTCTCGCCGAAGGCGATAATGTAGCCTTCCGGGTCCTCGAGATAGAAATCGATTGTTCCCCACGGGGTGGGAGCCAATGGCTTGAGAATCGTCGCACCTTTTGCCGTGCATGCGTCATACAAAGCACGCACGCCGATAACGCCGGCGTAGACATCGAGATGCTCGTGTTGTCGCCGATGCTCCCGATCCTCGGCCGTTTTGGGCGCGCACTTTAGGTGCACCGCAAAACCGTCGCGTTCGCCGATGGCGTAAAAGCCGCCCCACACCGGGCCGAACGAAAAGCCGAGGACGTCGCGATAGAACGCGATCGCGCCGTCAAGGTCATCGACCAGCAATTGCGGCGCGAAAGATGCGAGGCGCGGTTCGGTCACGGACATGACGCGCCGCCTTCCCTATACGGACGTTTTCGCGAACACGCTCATAGCCTCAATCGGCCAACACGTCGTGAGTCTCGAGCGGCTTGTCGGCGGCGGCGATCCACTCGGCGCGAGCTGCGGCGCGGCGCTTGCCGCGTTCGTCAATCGGCAGCCGTAGCGCATCGATCAGAATTTTCACCTCGTCACGGGCGGTAACATGCGACGTCGAGGGCCGCGTCCCCAGCGTATCTTCGGTCATATCGTCGAGCGCGGTCAGCCCGCGGGGAAAGAACTCCCGATAAACGACGCGTTCGGCAAAGCCGTCGATGGCGCGGAAGCCGAGCTGCTTGGCGAGCCCCTCGACCCCCTCCCCGACCAGCCGGCGGTTGCGCGAGCCGAGCGTGGAGAGGCGGTTGCGCACCACGATCCAGTCGGTAAGGCCGCCGTCAACGAGGCGGCGCTGCCGCCGCGCTTCCCGCACCATCTCGGCATAATGGCTGACGCCGGCCACTTCGAACGTGCTCTGGTCGATCGTGCCCAGCACGTCGAAATCGACAAAGCTGTCGTTCAATGGGGTGATCAGCGTATCCGCCATCGAATGGGCGAGCCGCATCAGGTAGGAGTCATTACCGGGGGTATCGATGATGACGAAATCGTGGGTTTGCTCGACCGCGCCGATGGCCTCGGCAAAGGCCGCGAATTCCTGGGCTTCGATCTCGTCGAGCCGCACGCCAAACCCCCGTGCAACGCAATAATGCGCCGGGACGTCGAGTGGGATGCCGGAGCGCCGCGTCCAATCGCGCCGGTTTTCGACGTAATGGGTGAAGCTTTTCTGCCGCGAATCGAGATCTATGGTAGCGACCCGCTGCCCGGCTTGCATGAGCGCAACGGCGACATGCATGGCCGTCGTCGATTTGCCGGAACCGCCTTTTTCATTGCCAAGGACGATGACATGCGCCGAAGGCGGCCTGCCGACATCAGCCTGCATCAACATGACGGACGCGACCCTCGGGTTACTTACACTTCTCCGGGTTGCAACGCGCGTGGTCAAGATACAGCATTGGCTTGCCGAAGTTAATCATTAACCGCGCGGGCGCCGCCGAAAACGCAACGGGTGTGCCCGCGCTGCAACTGGTGAAGATGAAATCCGGATTATCCAAGCGTCACCTGCGCGTCATACGCACATTGCCGAACTTGCGCCACGCTATTGCCGAATTGCGCGCGCGACAGCGCACCGTCGCGCTGGTTCCGACCATGGGCGCCTTGCATGCCGGCCACTTTTCGCTGGTGAAGATTGCGCAGCGGCGCGCCGACCGGATCATTGTCTCGATCTTCGTCAACCCGACGCAGTTTGCGCCGAACGAAGACTTAAGCACCTATCCGCGCACCTGGTCCGCCGATCTTGCGGCGCTTATGGAACTGAAGGCTGATGCCGTTTGGGCGCCGTCGGTCGAAACGATGTACCCGGAAGGCTTTGCCACCCGTATCGTGCCCGAGGGCCCGGCCACCGTGCGCCTCGAAGACGCCTTCCGCCCGCATTTCTTTGCCGGCGTCGCGACGGTCGTCGCCAAACTTCTGATCCAATGCGAACCGGACGTCGCCATGTTCGGCGAGAAAGATTACCAGCAGCTCAAAGTGGTCACCCGGCTCGCGCGCGATCTCGGGCTCAGAACTCGGATCATCGGCGCGCCGGTCGTGCGCGAAAAGGATGGCCTCGCGCTGTCCTCGCGCAATCGCTACCTCACGCCGGAGGAGCGAGCCGCGGCGCCGGCGCTTTATCGCGTGCTCAAGGAGTGCGCCGGCCGGATCAGGGCGGGCGGTCCGGTCGAGGCCGTGCTCGACGACGGCCGCGCCGCGATCACCCGCGCAGGATTTGCGCTCGATTACCTCGACGCCCGCAATGCCGAGACGCTGGCGCCATTGGCGGCGCCGACGGTTGAACCGATCCGGCTTCTGGTGGCGGCACGGATTGGGACGACACGGTTGATCGACAATCTTCGAGTATAGCGACCTCAGGCGCTCTTCATCGGGTCTTTGACGTTTGGAAACGTCTGAAACTCCGTATTCCAGAGCTGCCCGTTAATCTTCTCGACCTTGCGGATATAGATGTTGTTGACGATGTCGCGCGTGGCGGCATCGATCGAGATCGGGCCGCGCGGGCTTTCGAAGGCCATGCCTTTCATTGTCGCGATCAAGGCGTCGCCGTCGGAATTACCATTTGTTTTTTTCAGTGCCTCGTAAAGCAGGTGCAGGCCATCGTAACCGCCGAGCGAAACGAAATCCGGGCGAAAGTGACCGGCCTTCTCGATACCGGCCACATAAGTCTTGTTGAGCGGCGAATTGTGCGCGGCCGAATAGGGCCCGGCGGTGATCATGCCGAGCATCTGATCGCCCATATTATTGAGATCGTCGTCGTCGGTGAGATCGCCCGGCCCGATGATCTTTATGCCGGATTTGCCAAGCCCGCGCTCGGCGAATTGCTTGGCGAAGATCGGCGCCTGGGTGCCGGGGAAATAGATGAAAGCGGTGTCCGGCTTCAGATCCGCGATGCGCTGCAGGAACGGGGCGAAGTCCGGATTGGCAAGCGGCAGACGGATGGCTTCGACGATGGTGCCGCCGACCTGGGTGAAGCGCGTTTTGAACGCGGTTTCCGCCTCAATGCCGGGGGCCCAGTCGTTGACCAGACTGACGACATGGCTCGAGCCGTTCTTGGCCGCCCATTCGGCGAGGATCCACGATTGCTGGCTGAGCAGAAAGCCGGCGCGCACGAAATACGGGCATTTGGCGGTGGTGATCGAGGCGCCGGAGCTCATCACCAGCGTAACTTTCTTGGCCTCCGTCGCCAGCGGCGCGATGGCGAGCGCAGTCGGCGTGATGCCGATGCCGAGCACGTCAACCTTGTCGTTGACGATCATTTCTTGGATCAGCCGGTGCGCGGTATCGGCGGCGCCGCCGTCGTCGCGGATGATCAGCTCGATCTTGCGGCCGGCGACCGTGTCGCCGTGCTGCGCCATGTAAAGCTTCAGCGCCGCCTGGAGCTGACGGCCGACCGCGTTGAAGCCGGCCCCGGTGATCGGCATGCTGATGCCGATTTTGAGGACGCTGTCGGCGGCCGCGCGGCGCACCAATAAGCCGCTCGCGGCGGTGGCAGCCATGCCTTTGAGCAGTGTTCGGCGTTTCATGGCGTTCCTCCCCTGTTGTTCGTCACGCCCGCGCTGTTCGCTGACATCCACGCGCTATTGTCTTCTTGTCACGAAGCCGTGGATGGCCGGAACAAGTCCGGCCATGACGGTCAAAAAATCACACCGCTTCGAGATGCGGAATCTCCGGCCGCTCGCCTTGCGCCTTCCCAGTGATCGGCGGCCGCGGCAAGCGCGCCGTGCCGCCTTCCATGACGAAAGTGTGCTCGATCGAATACCACGGCGCCTTCACGTCGGCGGCGCGCGGGCAGGCTTCATTATGCTTGATGTATTCGCCAATCAGATGGTGGGTGACGCCGAACTGCACGTCAGTCTCGATGTTCTTGTCCTCGGGATCGTAGATTTGCGAGATCAGCGTCTTGAAGCCCGGCTTATAGGCGAGGAAGTGCAGATGCGCCGGGCGCATATTGTGCCGGCCCGCCGCGCGCAACAATTCGCCGACCGGACCATCGATCGGGATCGGGTAGCCCGCCGGCTTGACGCTGCGAAAACTGATGTGGCCGTTTTTGTCGGTGGTGAACTTGCCGCGCAGATTCATGTCGGCCTGCACCGGATCCTGGTTCTCGTAAAACCCTTCGGTCGAGGAATGCCAGACGTCGACTTCGGCGCTAACGATTGGCTTGCCCGCGGTGTCGCGGAACCAGGCATCGACGAACAGCGCCGGCCCCGGCGTCGGCGAGCGGATAATGGTGTCGCCGTTATTGGTCGGCGGCGAATCCATGCGCCAGAACGGTCCGAGCAAATTGGCATCGGTCTCGGTCTGGCCGCGATTGCCGTTGTTGAGGAGGCAGATCAGGGTCGAAAAGCCGAGCGAGCCCGACATCAGCACTGCTTCGTTGTGCGTGTCGGTAGTGCGCTTGCCGAGCGCGACGATGTAGGCGATGGCGGCCTGGAATTCTTCTTCTGTCAGCTTCACCTCGCGGGCGAATTCATGCAGGTGACGGACGAGCGCCGCCACGATCTCGCGCAGCCGCGGATTTTTGATGCGTTCATATTCCTTGAGCACCGCCTTGGTGACGTCTTTCTCACTGCCAATGATCATTCTTATTGCTCCAACCTGGATAATCTCGGTCTGGCCTGACTTTACGTGATCGATTTGGCGAGCGCCATGGCGGACACGCCGCCGCGGGCGCGTAACCGGCTTACATCAGGCCGAGTTCGCGCAACTCGCGGCGCAAAGTCTCCGGCATGGCGGCGGCGCCCTTTACCGCTTTATCGAGGTCGCGCGGGGCGTCCTTCGCCGCCAGGTAGCGCCAGCCCTGGAATGCCCGGTAAGGCCGCGGTTCGACCAGGATTACTTTGGGATCGAGCACAAGACCGCAGCGGCCGATGCCGTCCTTGTCGCGGAACGGCCGCACGTCGCGAATGCGCTGTCGGCACATGACCTCGCCGCGGATCACCCAATAAAGCGAACCGCCGTCGGTGAGTTCGGCGGCGCGCTTGGGCACCATGCGGGTGCGGTGGATGTGCTCGGCCTTTTCGCCGGCTTTGCGCTTGGCCTTGAGCCTTTGCTTGATCCAGTCCTCCAGATCGCGAACCGAGTCGCAGCCGACGCATAGCTTGATGAGGTGAAGGGGCATAATCCTACTTTATGTCGTCCTGGCTTTCGGCAATCGGCTCTAGCACCATGACCGGCGCGCTTTCCACAACTTGGGCGCCGGTACGCACAAGAACCTGTGTCACGGTACCGGCGAACGGCGCGCGCAGCGTGTGTTCCATCTTCATCGCTTCAATGACGGCAAGACGTTGACCGAAATCGACGCGATCGCCGATACCCGCGAGAAGCTCCAACACCTTGCCGTGCATCGGCGCCTTGATGACGCCGTCGCCCGCGCTCGCTGCAGCGCTTGGCGCGGCGAAATCCCGGATCCGAACGCGGGTTTGGCGGCCGCCGCGCACCACATAAGCGTTATGTCCCGCCGTAAATACCTTAGCGTCAGTCGCCGGCGCCGTGCCGTCGACGGCGACGCGCGCGCCGTCCTTGGCGTAGGTGACGGCGGCATCGACGTTCGCGCCGTCGATCACGATCGGGATCGTGATCGACCGCACGCCACCGAGCTGGAAGCCGTCGCGGCTGTCCCAGGGCGACTCGGATGGCGCCGGGCCGTCGTCGCTTTCGGTTTCGTCCACGGCCGCATTGTCGAGCAAATGGGCAACGCCGAGCGCGGCGGCCGCATTGTCCCGCGGCTGTGGCACGGCGCCAAGCCGCGCCAGATTGCCGTCGACGAAGCCGGTGTCGACATTGCCGCGGCGGAATTCGTCGGCGCGGCATAAATTGGCGAGGAAGGTCACATTGCTGCGCACGCCTGCGATGACCGTGCGGTCGAGTGCGCATGCGAGCCGGTCGAGCGCGGCCTGCCGCGTCGTCGCTTGCGCGATAAGCTTGGCAATCATCGGATCGTAGAAGGGCGTGACTTGGTCGCCCGCTTCGACACCCGCATCGACGCGGATATCGTGCGGTAATTCCAGCGCCACGACCGCACCGGTCGATGGCAGGAAGCCGTGCTCGGGGTCTTCGGCATAGACGCGCGCTTCGATGGCGTGGCCATCGATGCGGATACCGCCTTGCGTAAGCGGCAGCTTTTCGCCGGCGGCAATGCGCAATTGCCACTCGACCAGATCGAGGCCCGTGACCGCCTCGGTGACCGGGTGTTCAACCTGCAGCCGGGTGTTCATTTCGATGAACCAGATGGCGTCGGCGCGCAGGCCGTCGCTGCCGTCGGCGACGAATTCGACGGTGCCGGCGCCGCGATAATCCACCGCCTTTGCCGCTGCGACTGCCGCGGCGCCGATCCGTGCGCGCAAATCCGCGGTCATGCCCGGCGCCGGCGCTTCCTCGATCACCTTCTGGTGTCGGCGCTGCAGCGAGCAGTCGCGCTCGCCGAGATGAATGGTATTGCCATGCCGGTCGGCAAAGATCTGGACTTCGATGTGCCGCGGCGCGGCAATGAATTTTTCGATCAAGACCCGGCCGGAGCCAAATGCAGACTGGCTTTCGCGGATCGCGCCTTCGAGCGCAGTCTCGAAATCGGCGTGCTTATCGACCCGACGCATGCCGCGACCGCCGCCGCCAGCGGCAGGCTTGATCAGTACCGGATAACCGATCTCGTAGGCTTTTTCCTTGAGGAATTTGGCGTCCTGACGTTCACCATGAAACCCCGGCACGACTGGCACGCCGGCCGTCTCCATGAGCGTCTTGGCGCGGTCCTTCAGTCCCATCGCGCGGATGGCGGGCGAGGGCGGCCCGACGAAGACGATACCGGCTTTTTCGCAAGCCTCGGCAAAGTCAGCATTCTCGGATAGAAAGCCGTAGCCCGGATGAATGCATTCGGCGCGGGATTTCCGCCCCGTCGCGATCAGGCTTTCGATCGAAAGATAGCTGTCGCGCGGCTCGGCGCCGCCGATGCAGTAGGCCTCGTCGCAGGATCGTACATGCAACGCGTCGGCGTCGGCGGTGGAATAGACCGCGATCGTGCGCAAGCCAAGGCGCTTGGCGGTCCGCGCGATGCGGCAGGCAATTTCGCCGCGATTGGCGATGAGGACAGAGCGGAACATGGCGGACGCATCAGATCGCCTAACGCGGCCGCTTTCAACTCATTGCGCGTGCGCGGCTCCGACGCTGGTCGGCGGCGCCGCTTGAAATGGATTGAGCTGCACCGGACCCAACGGAGCAGCACTCGCGGCCGGTGGGGCCGCGGCAGGCGGCGGGCTCGGCCCGCTCTGCGGCTGCCAGACCGGATCGACGGCCGGCGCCGAAGGTGCAGCAGCAGCGGCCTGCGCGGGTGGGCTCGGCAGCGGCTTTCGCCCGCGCCGCGAAGATGCAGGCGTTTCATGAGGAGACGCCTCGTGAGCCGGCGCCTCGTGCGCTTTCGGTTCCCCGGCCGTCGCGGAGGCGATGGCGGCGGCCGCCGGCGGTCCGGACGGCTCGGGATTCATGATGCTGATGGCCGGGATCGACGCGGCGCTGGGAAAGTCGATATTGACGACTTTGTGCGGCGGCGCCGTGCCCGGCTCGGCGGCTGACGTAGACGTTGCGTCGGCGACCGGAACATCGGGTGCTTTCGCCCAGACCGGCAAATAATGATCGAGATAGCGCTCCAGCGTCTGTCCACTCAAATTCGCGCGGACTTGACTCGGATTGTCCAAAAGCGCCAGCGCCGTGCAATGATCGCTGCTGCAGCGGTCGGCAACGGCGAGCGTATGAGCTACGAAGCCGAAACGATCGGACTCGAGCGAGCGGCGCAAGGGCAGCAACACGCTATTGATGCCGCTGCCGCCGCGCCTAGTATAGGCGACCATATCGGCTAGCAGCGCAAAACGCGCAGCGACATAGGATGTCGCGCTCGCCACGGTGGCAGGTGCGGCAAACAGCGCCTTTTCGCAGGCGGCCTCGACGTCGTCGCCGGCCAAACCGTTCAAGCATGCCAACGGAGAGCCCGGGGCGAGGCTTTCGGCATTGAGCTCGGCCGCGCGCGCTTCGAGCGCGCGACGTTCGGCGCTGCGGTCGCGGAACGATGCGGCATCGAGGAACGCCCAGGCCAGCGTCGCCCCCAGCACCGCGCCGAGAACGACGACGCCGACGCGCGCCAGCGTTCGCGTGCGGGTCCAATCAAATGCCAGTGCGCAAATGAAGACGAGCAGCGCCGCCGATCCGGCCGCGACCCACAAGCGCAACGCCGAGTTTCCGATGTCGGGATCGACGCCGAACATCAACCACCCCAAAACACGCCATTATGCCGCTTGCCGAGGCCGGACTATGGCGCAGCGGCGCTTCCTGCGCCAGCCGCGCAACGGAACGGTCAATGCTCGAGTTCGAGCTGGCTTTCCTTGGCGACGCGCTCAAACGCCTCGCCGGGATTCTTGATCCGGTATTGGTAGTCGTCGCCGTCGGACGGCAGCAGCCGAACGACCTGGTAACTGCCGCTCGCACCGGGCCGGCTGATCGGGCTCGACGTGTAAAAGACAGTTTGGCCAACGCGATATTTGTGCGTCTTCAACGCCGGCGCCAACGCCGTCACTTGTGCAACCGTCACGGTCGCGGCCTCAACGATTGCAGGGGCAACTCTTGCAGCGCTGAGCGATTCCGGCTTACGCGCCGAGTGCCGTGTTGCCGATGGCTTGCGGGCGGCGACAGCGCGCGCTGCCGGCTTACGCGCCGGCGCACTCCGCCTCGTTTTGGCGGCCCGTTTCTTTTTCGCTGAATGTTTGTTCATTAGCTAACTATAGCATCCAAACTAGTGATCGAGCAAAAAATATAGTGCCGAAAACGCGCGTTTGAACCGCCCGCAAAGGCTTATGATTAAAGTCTAAAAAATCACATGATTTCAAAATGATATGAGACTTACTTGCGCTGATTCCGAAGCCGGTCGGGATCAACTTTGGCGGCGCCAGCGGCCCTTCTCATCGGCCTGCCAATAAGTCACCTCCGCGCCAGCGGCTTTGGCCTCACTCCAACGCACCCGCGCCGCTTCGACCGCGTCCGGATCCTCGCCGTCGAACAGCAGCACGATGCGCTCATAGCCCGCGGCATCGCCGGCCAAGCTGGCGCCGTCGACCAGGAAGCGGACCGTTGCACCGTTGGGATTTTCGTCATTGACGGTGAGCACGATCGGATGTTCGGCGGCTTCTGCGTCGCGCCAAGTCCCGTGCGGCAGAAATGCGTCATCGCGCCAAGTCCACAAATGGGCGTCGAGCGCCTCAACGCGCTCGTCGGAAGACGCCTGCACCACAACCCGCCAGCCGCGTTCCAGCGACTTCGCAAGCAATGCCGGCAACACCTGCTCCGGCGTCTGGCCTTTAAGGTGGTAGAATAATATTTCGGTCATTGCGCGCACTCACCGTTCGTAATGCTCTTCGACCAGCCGTTCGAGAAGCCGCACGCCCCAGCCGGACGCCCAGCTCTTGTTGATATCGGTTTGCGGCGAGCCCATCGCGGTACCGGCAATGTCGAGATGCGCCCATGGCGTCTTGTTGACGAACCGCTGCAGCAATTGCGCCGCGGTGATCGCGCCGCCCCAACGGCCGCCGGTATTCTTCATATCGGCGAATTTCGAGTCGATCATCTTGTCGTATTCGGGCCCGAGCGGCATCCGCCATACTCGTTCCCCGACGGCCTCGCCGGCCTTGGTCAGCCGCTCGGCGAGCTTATCGTCGTTGCAGAACATACCGGCATATTCCTGACCCAAAGCGACGATGATGGCGCCGGTCAGCGTCGCCAGATTGATCATGAATTTCGGCTTGAAGCGCTTATTGACGTAATGCAGCGCGTCGGCGAGGACGAGACGGCCTTCGGCATCGGTGTTGATGATTTCGATGGTCTGTCCGGACATCGTCTTGACGATGTCGCCCGGCCGTTGCGCCTTGCCGTCGGGCATGTTCTCGACGAGCCCGATGGCGCCGACGGCATTGACCTTGGCCTTGCGCGCCGCGAGCGCATGCATCAGGCCGACGACGCAGGCGGCGCCCGCCATGTCGCCCTTCATGTCCTCCATATTCGCAGCCGGCTTGATCGAAATGCCGCCGGAATCGAAGCAGACGCCCTTGCCGATGAACGCGACCGGGTCGACGCCACGCTTGCCGCCGTTCCAGCGCATGACGACAAGCTTCGATTCGTGGACCGAGCCCTGGCCGACGCCGAGCAGCGCACCCATGCCGAGCTTGCGCATGGCCGCGACGTCAAGCACTTCGACGCCAACGCCTAGTTTGCTCAAACCCGAGGCCCGCCGCGCGAACTCGGCCGGATAGAGCACATTGGCCGGTTCGTTGACGAGATCGCGGGCGAGTACAACGCCGTCGGCGATCGCTGCTTGCTGTGCCCAGACCTTTTCCGCCGACGCCGCATTGGTGCAGGCGAAATTGAGCTCGACTTTACTTGGCCGCTCCTCGTCTTCCTTGCGCTTGGTCTTGTAGAGATCGAATGTGTAGGCGCGCAGTCGGGCGCCCAACGCCAGATCAGCGACCTGATTCGCCTTGAGCGGGCCCGAGCCGAATTCCGCAAAGATCGTGGCGCTTGCGGCGGCCGTCGGCACCTTTCCCATGGCGATGCCGCCGAACTTGACGATATCGCGCGACTTCAACTCGCTTTCCTTGCCGATCCCAACCACCACCAGCCGAGGCACATTGAGTCCGGATGGCGCGACGATGTCGAGGCTTGAGCCGCTTTTGCCGGTAAAGCGATCGGCCGCAGCCGCGCGGCGAACGAGATCCCCGAGCGACGACAGCGCCCGTTGCGTCGCCGGGCCGAATTTGAGGTTTTCTTCGCAGAACACAACAAGAACACCGTGCGGGCGGGTGAATGAGGTGAAGTTGAATTTGAGGGCGGCGGCCATGAAGCGTCCTTTGGCTCGGTCTTTGCGGCCCAAGAGCCGCGGCGGTGGACATAAGGAGCCGAGTTATGAACCGGACCGGCCGGCCGTGCAAAGCCGCCTTTTGCGCCAAAACCGGGCACGTTCCGCGCCGCCTTTATCAAACGCCCGTATTAACGCTTTAGTGTGCATGTTCAATAGCTTTGCCTTGGCGAAGCCACTTTGTGAAAGCATGAAATTACCCGCGTTGGGGAGAGCGGCTCTCGGGATGCGGCGTCGGCGGTGTGACGCCGCACGCGGGGTGGCCGTCAGCGGGGAAGTTCAGTCCGATGGGGTCGATCGGCGGCTATATGTTTCGCGCCACCATGGGCGCGTTCCTGATCATCCTCGTCAGCCTGACCGTCGTGATCTGGTTCACGCAGGCAATGCGCGATTTCGACCTGATCACGAGCCAGCGCCAGACCCTGCTTGTCTTCGTCGGCATCACCGGGATGATCGTGCCGCTCCTGATCATGATGCTGGCGCCGATCGCGCTGGTCATGGCGGCCGCGCACGTCCTCAACAAGCTTTCCACCGATTCCGAGATCATCGTGATGAATGCGGCGGGCGTGTCGCCGTGGCGGCTCTTGCGACCGTTTCTTGCCGCGGCGCTGGTCGTCTCGCTCCTGGTCGCGGCCATTGCCGCCTATGTCTCGCCGCGAGCTTTACGTGAATTGCGCGACTGGGGCGCGCAGGTGCGCGCCGACATCCTCACCAATATCGTGCAGCCCGGCCGCTTCACCACGATAGGCGGCAATCTCACGTTCCACATCGCCGACCGGCGGCCGAACGGCCTTCTGGTCGGCATTTTCGTCGACGACCGCCGCGATCCCAACGTGCACTCCACTTATCTCGCCGAGCAGGGCGAGATCGTGAAGAACGACAAGGCTTCGTTCCTGGTGCTGCAAGGCGGCAGCATTCAACGACTCGAGGCCGGGCAGCGCGACCCACGCATCGTAACCTTCGACCGCTATCCGTTCGACCTGTCGCAATTCGCCGGAGCCACACAGAACGTCGTCTATACGGTTCGCGAAAAATACCTTTGGGAACTGTTGTGGCCGCGGGCCGACGATACGCTATATGCGTCGCAGCCCGACCAATATCGGTCGGAATTGCATGATCGGCTGACCACCCCGCTCTATCCGTTCGCCTTCGTCATCCTCGCTTTCGCCTTTCTCGGCCCGCCGCAGACGACGCGGCAAAGCCGCACACTGGCGCTGTTGGGAATGATCGGCGCTGTCTCTCTGTTGCGGCTCGTCGGCTTCGTCAG
The DNA here is from genome assembly GCA_030038415.1 of Xanthobacteraceae bacterium. Lineage (GTDB taxonomy): Bacteria > Pseudomonadota > Alphaproteobacteria > Rhizobiales > Xanthobacteraceae > BOG-931. The sequence continues at coordinate 492 of JASHOX010000272.1, read as the reverse complement.
CGTGATCGTCGGCGTACGCGTGCCGGCCGTGCTCGCGGTGCAATATGTCGCGATATTCGGCTCGATCGCCGCAGGCTTGTGGCAAATCTCGCGCGGCCAGGCCGTGGAGCCGGCCGCGGCCATATCGAGGCTCGCGACCGCGATCGGTGAGCGCATCGCGCGGGCGACGAGCTGATGGGACAGCCCATGATCACCGGCACGCTGTCGCGCTATTTCGGAATGCGGTTCCTCACGTCCGTCGTCGGTTCGTTCATCGGCGTCGTGGCTCTGGCGGCGATGATCGATTACGTCGAACTGATGCGCCGCGGCGCCGATTGGCCGAACGCCACGCCCTGGCTGCTCGCCAAGATCTCGATGTTCCGCGTTCCGGCGCTGACCGAGCGCATCATGCCGTTCTCGGTGCTGGTCGGCACCATGTCGTGCTACCTGAACCTGTCGCGCCGCCTCGAGCTCGTGATCGCGCGCGCCGCCGGCGTATCGGCCTGGCAGTTC
>JASHOX010000271.1 GCA_030038415.1 Xanthobacteraceae bacterium | reverse complement strand
CGCTTCGCGATCGTGATCCACTCCTCGGCGAAGACGTATCGCTCGTCGTGCGGCAGAAGTTCAGTACCGAACATGTCGAATTCGGCGGCATTCCACCCGGCAACCAGATTAAGGCCGAAGCGGCCTTTGCCGACATGATCGGCCGTCGCAATTTGTTTAGCGGCGAATACCGGGTGAATGAGCGAAATATGGAGGGTGCCGAAGACGGAGATTCTTTTGGTCGCCGCAAGGAGCCCGGTCGCCCAAGTGATCGTCTCGAACGACTCGCCCTGCGTATCGGTCTCGCCGCCATAGCCCTTCCAGCGTCCAACCGGCAGGACAAATTCGAGGCCGGCGGCGTCCGCTAATTGCGCCGCCTTGACGTTATTGTCCCACGACGCCGTCCATCGCCCAGGCGCCTTCGTCATGGTAAGGCCGTTCGAACAGTTGGCGGAAAACAGGCCGAGCTTGAATTTGTTAGGGTTGCTCAACCACATTTCGTTGCGATTCATCGCCCCCTCCCGATTCGTCAGTCCAGCCACCCTTGGCTTCGCGCGGCGCCCCCCGTTTTTCGGGGATGCCTTGCGTTGTCAGCCATTCCTGGCATGAAAAGACGACGCGAGGTTTCTCGCGCGCAAGACTTGATTATGCCGGATCGCGAATGTTGGCCGCCGTGTAAACCACCTGGTTGACGACCTTGTCGCCGGCCGCGACCGTTTTTAGGACATAGACATTTTGGATCGGGTTGTGGGTCACCGGGTCGAATGCAAAAGGTCCTCGCGGATCCTGAAACTTAGTCTCGGCGATCGCCTGCGAAACCTTCAGCTTGTCCGACGTGTCGCCATTGAGCTTGCCGATTGCGTCATGCAACACGCGCGCCCCGGTGTAGCCGAAGCTTGAATACTGGCTCGGCAGCGCATTGAACTTACCGCTATAGGCCTGGACGAACGCTTTGTTCTCGGGCGTATCGAGCGTGTCGGTATACATGCTCGAGGTGATACATCCGATCGCGTTGCGTCCGACCCCGTCCATGACGTCGGCACTGACGAGCGAGCCCCACCCCGTCATCGGCACCGTATCCTTCAGGCCGAACGCCGCATATTGATTGATGAACCGCACCGCGTCCGCACCGGCGTAGAAACTGTATGTCGCCGGCGGCGCGAGCGTCTTAATCTGGGTGAGGTAGGGCGAATAGTCGTTGGTGCCGAGCGGCGGATAGATCTCCTGGATGATCTTGCCGCCGGCCTTGATGTAGCCTTTCTTGAATTCGTTGATCACATCGTGGCCCGCCGCATAATCCGATGCGGTCGCCACCAGCGACTTAATTCCGTTGTTATACAGCCAGCCGCCCATCGGCGTACTCAACTGCTGCGCCGAGAATGCCGTACGGAAGATGTAGGGCGAGCGCACCTGATTAAGCGACGTCACGCCGGCATTGATGAAGGTAATCGTCTTCGATTGCTGGGCGAACGGCACGATAGCCAGCGCCACGTTGGACGCGACGAGACCGAAGATGAAATCGACCTTGTCGCTGTCGACGAGCTTGCGCGCCTTGTCGAGCCCGGTCTGCGGGCTGATCTCGTCGTCTTCTTTTATGAGTTCAATCTTGCGCCCGGCGATTTGCCAATTGTTCTGATCGAAATAAAGCGACATACCCTTGAATACGCTGTCACCGAGAAACGCAAAGACCTTGCTGTAGCTGTTCAGCATGCCGATGCGGATCGGCGCGACGCCTTGCGCACTGACGACGGCTGGACGCACGGCGTCGAACAGGAGCCCCACACCCGAAGCAGCAGCGCCTCCCATCAGGGCTCGCCGGCTGACGTTCATGGCACCACGATTGATCTGCTTCGGCATTTGAATTCCTCCCTTACTTCCAAGCCGCAATCGAGCTTGCGTCTTGCTGTCGTCTTTCAGCACATTATCCGAAACATGTTACTTCTACATCAATTGAAAAATTCATGCAATGTGGCGAGGCGATCCAGGGCGTCGCAGCGGTCAGCAGCTGTAATTCGCGCAGCCGGCGACATCATATAGTTGAGTGTGCTTGCGGGTGCCGGGCGGCCGGCGAATCGCGGCAATTCCGATTACAGCCGCGGCTACGCGCGGCCGCGCCGCGCCGAAGATCGATAGCTGGCCGAGCCGCGGGCGCCTTTGGTGGTTGTCGACAGGACGTCCTTCGCAACTTCGGCGAATGCGGCAGCCGCCGGTGAAAGCACGCTGCCCGCCTTGCGGATAAGGCAGAGATGGCGGCGTAAGGTGGGCCGGATCAGCGGAACACCGACCAATGTGCGGCCATGTAGATGCTGGACAAGATGCGACGGCATGACGGCGACGCCGATGCCCTGTGCAGCCATGGCCAACGCCGTGTCGAGGAATGACACCTCGTAGGTCGGCTCGAATTGCCTGCCACCGCGAGCAAGCCCGTCATCGATCAGCGCGCGCAGTGTATCGCCGCGCGGCGTCGTAATGGTCGGGAGCTTTGCGACTTCGTCCCAGGACATATTGCTGCGCCGGGCGATCTTGTCGGAGCGGAGGCAGATCGCGCTGAGTTGATCCGTCGCCAGGATTTCCTGCTCGATTTCGGCATTGCCGCGTTCGCTCGGTCCGAGACCGAACTCGACCTCTTGCGCGAGCACACGGGCAACCACCTGATTAGGCGCGACATCGTGCACATGAACTCTGACGCTCGGGTATCGCCGGGCGAATGCACTGAGCATGACCCCGCCAAGCGCGGCGGCCAGGCCCGCACTGAGGGCAACCGCGACGTCCCCCTTGGTTCGCTCCGCCATCCCGCGAAACTTGGCGTTTAGATGATCGAGATCGCGGAGGAACCGCTCCGAATCTGCGACGGCGTTTTCCGCTGCTTGCGTCGGCCGCAATGTCCGCGTGGTGCGTTCGAACAGCGTGACCCCGAGATTTGCCTCGATCTGGCGAATCAGCACGCTGACCGCCGACTGCGTCAAGCGCAGGCGCTTGGCCGCTTTGGATATGCCGCCGAGACGGTAGACCGCGACGAAGGCTTGAATCTGGCGGATCGTTAGATTCATGATCGTATTTTATATATCGATATCAATTATTTATTTTATCGTTTAATCTCACCGTGCCAAAATGACAAGACTTGGCGTTCGGTATGCCGGTCCGGTCGCGCGTCCGATCGCATTCAAATCAAGGGGCTATAATGGCAACGTCGCTTGAGGTCGACCAGCTTGTTCAGTCCGAGCGCGGGCTGATCAGCCGCGAGTTGTTCGTGAATGAGGATCTGTTCCGGGAAGAGCTGCAGAAGGTATTCACGCGCGCCTGGCTGTTCGTCGGCCACGAAAGCCTGATTCCGAATCCGAACGACTTCTTCTCCTCACGAATGGGCGACGAGTCGGTGATCCTGTCGCGCGACGAGACCGGCCAGATCCACGTATTCCTGAATTCGTGCCGCCATCGCGGCATGAAGGTTTGCCGCTACGAGCAGGGCAACACTTCGCTGTTCGTATGTCCGTATCACAGCTGGTCCTACAAGACCGACGGACGCCTGCTCGGCGTGCCGATGTACAAGACGCTCTACGAGGGCACGCTCAATCGCGCCGACTGGTCGCTGATTGAGGTCGGCAAGCTCGTCAACTACCGCGGCACGATCTGGGCCACCTGGGACAGGAACGCTCCCGACTTCGTCGATTATCTCGGCGGCATGAAGGAGCATCTCGATCTCGCCCTCGATTGCCGCGACGGCCGGCCCGGCGGCTCCGAGGTGATCGGCGTTCAAAAATGGGTATTGCCAGCGAACTGGAAGCTCGGCGCGGAGAACTTCCTGGGTGACACCTACCACAATCCTAGCCATCGCTCCGTCGACCTCATCGGCATCGGCCCCAGCGCCGGCGCCGGCAAACGGGGCCGCCGCGACGATCAGTACAAGAAGGCGACGCATGTCTGGGTCAGCTTCCCCGCCGGACACGGCGTCCACAGCGCGCTGCAGTCGGACGACAACGAGTACGCCGAATCCTATCTCGATCATCCGCAAATCGAGGCGTACTTCCGTCACTGCTTCGAGGAGCGCAAGCGCCGGCTCGGCGAGAAATCGCGGTTGCTGCCGGCGGTCGGCACAGTGTTTCCCAATGCCTCCTATCTCGGCTTGCAGCCACGCGGCATCTGCGTCTGGCATCCGAACAGCGCTGTGTCGACAGAAGCCTGGCGCTTCTACTTGGTCGACAAGGATGCGCCGCAGGAGGTGAAGGAATTCCTGCGCCGCTACTACATGCGCTATTCCGGGCCGGGCGGCATGACCGAGCAGGACGATATTGAGAACTGGCTTTATGCCACCGCGGCGAGCAGCGGCACCATCGCGCGGCAATATCCCTTCAATTATCAGCAATCGCTCAATGTGGCGAAAATGAACGATCCGGTGCCCGGCGAAGTCAGTACGCAAATCTCCGAGCACATCGCCCGCGCCTTCTATCGCCGCTGGGCGTCATACCTGAAGGATGCGCCGTGGGACGAATTGCTCGGCAAGAGCGGCGTGAAGGGCCATTCGGCTGCGGTCTAGATCATGTTGGGAGCCGAAGCGATGAGCGTCGCGAACGCGCAAGAGTCTGTCACCGCCCAATGGCTGCTCCAGCAGGAAATCGCCGATTTCCTCTATGCCGAGGCTGATCTCCTGGACGAGCGGCACTTTCGCGAATGGCTCGATTTATTGGCGGAGGACGTCTCCTACTTCATGCCGATCAGGCGCAACGTCAAGTTTGGTCAGCAGCCGGAACTTGAGAACACGATTTCGGGCAGCGGCATAAGCTGGTTTGACGACGATAAATGGACGCTGACCAAGCGGGTCGAGCAGATCCTCACGGGCGTGCACTATGCCGAAGAGCCGCTGTCGCGCGTCAGCCACCTCATCAGCAACGTTCGGATTATCCGCGCCAGTCCGAGCGCCGAAGGGGCGCAGGAAGTGACCGCGAAGAGCCGCTTTCTCGTGTATCAGAACCGGCAGGAGTACGAGACGAACATTTTCGCGGGGAAGCGGATCGACGTCTTGCGCCGCGCCGGCATGTCCTGGCAGATTACGAAGCGCGAGATCGTCCTCGATCAAAATGTGCTGCTGGCAAAGAATCTAACGATCTTTTTCTAGCTAAGCGGCCGGCGCTGCGGCGGCGCGAAAAGCCTATCCGATTGCAGACTGAGATGCGAGGGAGAGAGGACCCAGCCTTGATGATCCGCTACAGCTTCTTGCCAAGCGACTACCATCCGATGGTGCTGATGCTCGGCGAAGCATCGGACATGCAGGCGCTAAGCGGATTGCTTGAAAGCTTCGGTCGGTTGCCGCGTGATATGGAGTTTGGCAAGTCGCCGGGCTTCGCCATGTCAGACACGCGCATAACGCTTATTCCCTGCGACAAGGATGAGCAGCTCGGTATGCACC
>JASHOX010000004.1 GCA_030038415.1 Xanthobacteraceae bacterium | reverse complement strand
GAATTTCGCGCGCCGCCGGGCATTCATTGCCACAAGCTGCGCATCGTCGGCGACGATCTGCTCTACGTCAATTCCGAGCGGCTGGCCGGCGACAAAGGCAAGAACGCGCGCGCCGGTTTCTTCATCTTCGATATCTCGACACCGTCGGCGCCGAAACCGGTCGGCTTCTACGACATGCCGGGCTCCGGCCCGCATCGCTTCGGCGTCGATCTGAAACGCAAGCTCGCTTTCATGCCGAGCGACGCGCCGGGCTGGACCAAACGGGTGATCTGGACGCTGGATATTTCCAGCCCACTGAAGCCCGAGGTCGTCAGCATCTGGGGCCTGCCGTGGATGAAGACGCAGTCGGATGAAGTCGGCGACGATCCCCATCCGGCCGAGGAAGCGACCACGCTGCACGGGCCGCCGATGATCCGCGGCAACCGCATGTATTGCGCCTGGTGGGGCGGCGGCATGTCGATCATCGACTGCACCGATCTGCGCGCCATGAAGCTTGTCGGCCATGTCAAATGGTCGCCGCCGTTTCCGGGCTCGAACCATACCTGCTGGCCGATCGGCGACCGTCCGTATCTCGTCGTCACCGACGAGGCACGCGCCAAGCAGAAATACTGGGACGCGCAATTCATGTGGATCGTCGACGCCCGCGACGAGACGAACCCCATCCCGATTGCGACCTACATGCCCGAGCGCGAGAAATATTACGACCGCCCCGGCCGCTTCGGCGCCCACAATATCCTGGAGGATCTGCCGGCCGATGGGCCATGGAAGGACATCGTGTTTCTCACTTATTTCAACGCCGGGCTGCGCGCGATCGACGTCAGCGATCCGCTGCATCCGAAAGAGGTCGGCTATTACGTGCCGGAAACGCCCGACGGCACGCCGGGCATCCAGTCGAACGACATCGGCGCCGACGACGATGGCCGGCTCTATCTGATCGACCGCTGGGGCCAGGGCATGCATATTCTGGAATATACGGGGTGACGCCCTTACTCATGCTTCTCGGCCGCGTGCCAGTTCGGCTCGTCGGGCGGCGGCGCCGGGGCAAAGCCGAAGGTCTGCTCGAAGCGCTTGGCGTAAGCCGGCCAGACCTGCGGATTGATGATGCGCGGCACCGGCTTGCCGTCGAGCGCGTCGAGCATCTGTTCGGCGGCGAGCTGTCCCATCTTGATGCGCGCCTCTTTGGTCACGCCCGCCATGTGCGGCGTGACCATCACATTGTCGTATTTCATCAGCGGATGACTGGCCGCCGGCGGCTCCTTTTCCCAGACGTCGAGCCCGGCACCGGCGATCTTCTTGTCATGGAGCGCCCGCTCCAGCGCCTCCTCGTCGTGAATGGAGCCGCGCGCCGTGGTGATGAAATAGGCGTTCGGCTTCATCAACGCGAATTCGCGCGCGCCGATCAGCTTGCGCGATTCCGGAGTCAGCGGACAATTGATCGAGACGAAATCGGAGCGTTGCAAAAGCTCGTGCAGCTCCACCTTCTCGGCGCCGCGCGCTTTCACCACATCGGCGCCGAGATACGGATCGTAGGCAAGCACCTTCATCTTGAACAAAATCCCGGCAAGCTCGGCGACGCGCCGTCCGACATTGCCGAGCCCGACGATGCCGACGGTACGGCCATAGGCTTCGCCGCCGGTATAGTCGTTGCGGTTCTTGATCGTGCCGGCGCGCAGCGCGCGATCGGAATCGGGAACGCGCTTGACCAGGCACAGCATCATGCCGAGCACATGCTCGGCAACCGCTTCGGCGTTGCCGCCCGACTGATTGACCACCAGCACGCCGCGCTCCGTACAGGCATTGACGTCGACGGTGTCGTAGCCGGCGCCATTGGTGGAAACGATCAAGAGGTTCGGCGTCCGGCCGAGCAGCTCGGCGCGGGCGTGGTAATGCGGCGCCAATTCGTCGCGCGCCGAGCTCATCTGATAGGCGTGCGCCGCGGCAAGAATTTGCAGTGCCGCCTCGTCGGGCGCTTTCTGCTCCAGCATATCGAGACGAATATCGCCGCGCTTGCCGAGCATCTCGCCAAAGCCGATCGGCCGGTGCGGCTGCACGCAAAATACCCGCTTGCTATTGACCACGTTATTCATTTCCATCCCCTACCCTTGCAACCTATTGGCGCGGCACCGTGAGCGCGGCGAGCTGCGACACATCCTCGCTTTGATCCAGCCGCCAGATCGCATCGATCAGCGGCGCGATGTCGTGGCGCGGATTCCAGCCGACGGCGGCGTTACGCAATTTGTTTTCGAGGTCTTGGTCGCTCATCGGATTGCTGTCGCTGCCGCGCGCCGCGGTTTGCGATAATTTATGAAGCTTGCCGTCGGCGGTGACGATCTCGACCGTGGCCGCGACGGTGCTGATGCTCTCGTCGCGGGTGACTTCCACCTTGCCGCGCAGCGCTGCGACCGTGGGATCGTTGACGCAAGCTTCGGCGAATTGCACGACGCCGGCCTTGCCGGTGATCAGCGCAGCGGCGACGGCGTGCTGCACGCTGACTTGCGACTGCGCGCTGGTCGAGATCTTCGGGCGGTCGGCGCGAAGCCCGAGCAGCGGATTGCCGATGACCTTGACCTTCTCGACCACGGCATCGGGATTGTCGCGCCGCCAATCGAGCACGCAATCGAGCACCGGATGCAGCACAAAGCCGCACGGATAAGGCTTGTATGAGGTCTTGGCGATTTCCCAGGTCTCGCCGAGACCGTCGGTCAGCGGCGATAGCTTCGGCGTCTCATTGAGTGCGTGGTAATAGCCCTGGGTGCCGGTGAGCGGCTCGGCCGGGCCGGCGAAATCCTTCGCCGCCAAGAGCGCCGACAACAAACCACCGCGCGCCGAATTGCCGACGCCAACGCTCTTTGCCGCGGTGCCGAGGCACTCGCACAGTCCGGCCGCCTGGGTCGCCGCGCTACCGAGCGCCCAGATCATCTGCTGCGGGCTCAGCGCCAAAAGTTTGCCGCTGCCGGCGGCCGCGCCGAACACGCCGCAGGTCGCGGTGATGTGCCAGCCTCTGTTGTAATGGCTCGGCGACATCGCAAGCCCGATGCGGCATTCGATCTCCTGGCCGAGCACGAAAGCCAAGAGTAGATCGCGGCCGCTCATCCGCCGCAGCTCGGCGAGCGCCAGCAGCGCCGGCGCCAAGGGCGCGGTCGGATGGATCGCGGTCGGCACGTGGGTATCGCAGAAATCGAGCACATTGGCGCCCGCCGCGTTGAGGAACGCCGCGCTGAGCGCATCGATGCGCTCGCGCCGGCCGATCAGCGTCGCCTGCTGGCCGCCGGAGAACGTGGCAAGCGTGGCGAGCGCGATCTCGAAGGTTTCGTTGCGGCAGCCCGTCAGCGCTACAGCGAAAAAATTGATGAGCGAGCGCTTGGCTTGATGCGACATCTCCTTCGGCAGATCGCTCCATCGCGTCCCGGTCACGAAATTCGCCAAACGTTCGGTGACGCCGGGATTTTGCAGCATCTGATGTCCGCGAACCGCGCCCCTTCCCGCAATGATCCTTTTTTATTCTGCCGGCACCACGGCCGCGACGTCGTCGGCTTCCATGGTGGGCCGCGCGAAGAACAGGAAGGCCAGAAACAGCGCGCCGATAAAGCAGGCCGTCGCGGACGCGAAGAAAATACCGCCGACTTTGTAGCCGGCCGCCACGATCAGGCCGGCCAAAAACGGCCCAAAAAACTGGCCGACGCGGCCCATGCCCATCGCCCAGCCGATGCCGGTCGAGCGGATCGCGGTCGGATACATGCCGGCCGCCACCGCGATCAGACCGGTGCCGGTGCCGCCGACGAAGAAACCGGCGAGAAACGAGGCCGTCGCCAGCATGGCGACCGAGGATGTCGCCTGGCCGTACCAGGCGAGGCTCAAGGCGCCGAGGATGAAGCCCGGGATCAGCACCCGATAGGCGCCGCCATGATGCACCAGCCAGCCCGACAGGCTTGAGGCAATGACGCTGCCGAGATTGTTGAGCCCAACGATCAACGCGGCGGCGGAGAGCGAGAAGCCGACCGAGTTTAGGACCGCCGGGGTCCAAAAAGTGACCGTCACCAAAACCATGAACACCATGAAAAACGGCACCCACAGCAGCACGGTCGGAATCGCCCGGCCTTCGGTGAACAAATGCGTCACCGGAGCGCCTTGGCGCGCCGGATCCGGCGGCGCGACGAGCTCGCCGGCCGGGACGTCGCCCGGCATGATCCGCTCCAGCGTGCGCCGCACTTCGTCCTGGCGGATGCCGCGCGCCAACAGAAAGCGCACCGATTCCGGGAGAAAGATCGCAAGAATGATGGCGATCGCGATCGGCGCGACGGCGCCGATATAGAAAACCATCTGCCAGCCGAAATTGGGAATGACCCAAGCGCTGGTCAGCGATCCGATAAGCCCTCCGGCGGGAAACGACGCAAACAGCACGGTGACGAACACGCTGCGCAGCCGCTTCGGCGCCAGCTCGGCGCCCATCGCCAGGAACGCCGGGGTCGCGCCGCCAAGCCCGAGGCCCGCAAAGAAGCGAAAGGCCAACAGCTGGTCGAGCGACGCCGATTGCGCAGTCATATAGCTGAGAATCGCGAATACGATCATGGCGATGATCATGAACCATTTGCGGCCGAACAGATCGGCGAACGGTCCGAACGACAGCGCGCCGAGCGCCGCGCCCAACAAGCCCGCCGAACCGACCTGCCCGAATTGCGGCATCGGCAGGTGAATGACCGCGGCGATCGCTGGGGCGGTATAGCCGATGGCCTGGGTGTCGAAGCCGTCCAGCGCCGCCACCAGCATGCACAGGATCAAGACGCCGATCTGGAAGCCCGTGACCGGATGCCGGTCGATGAGTTCGATGACGTCGACTTTGGCGGCGGCCATTGTTCTCTCCCCATTGTGCGGGCTTTACCGGCCGCACGGATATTCCGCGTTGGTGGCCTATTCGATTACGGCGCGCATCGGCTCGCCGCAAGGCCGACTATGACGGGAATCCCAGCGCCTTACTCGCCAACGCCGCGCCCTCCACCATGGCGCGCAATTTGGCCCAGGCGATTTGCGGATGCGAACGCCCGCCAAAGCCGCAATCGGTTCCGGCGATGACATTCTCTTTGCCGACGAAACGCGCATAGCGTTGCAGCCGCTGCGAGACCAGCTCGGGATGCTCCACCACATCGGTGGAATGGGTGACGACGCCGGGAATGAGGATTTTGCCGTCGGGCAATTTCACCTTTCCCCACACGGCGACCTCATGCTCATGGCGCGCATTGGCGCCTTCGATCAGATAAGCCTGCGCCTTGACCTTGAGCACGATATCGACGATGCGCTCGAGCTCGAGATCGTAGGCGTGGGGGCCGTGCCAGCTGCCCCAGCACAAATGATAACGGACGCGATCTTCGGCAATGTTGCGCAGCGCATGATTGAGCGCCGCGATGCGCATTTCACAGCGGGCGCGAAACGCGGCAAGCCCCATGGCGATGCCGATGCGATCCCATAGCGCCGGCAGCCAGGCATCGTCGACCTGCAGGATCAAGCCGGCGGCGGCGATCGCCTCATATTCAACGCGCATCGCTTCGGCGAGCGCGAACACATAGTCCTCGTCGTTCTTGTAGTAGCGATTGCGGCGATACACTTCGAGGCTTCCCGGCGCGGTCGAGGTCAGGAATACGTTGTCGGTTCCGGCGACTGTCACAGTAACGTCGATCTCTTTCTTCAGTTCGGCCGCACCGACATAGCTGACCGGTCCGGTACAGGCCTGCACCGGCCGTTTCTTGGCGATCTGCGCGCCGGGCGTGTAAAACAGCGTGCCGCGCTCGTTGGCATATTTGTAGAAATCGGCGAATTCTTCGCGATCCCTGCCCTGCTCGACGAGCGGCTTGCCGTCCGGCTCGGCGATCTCGGTAAAGCCGCCGAAACGCTTCTGCATATAGCGCAGCCAGTCGCCGCCCTTGGCATATTCGCCTTCGTTGATGACATCGATGCCGATGTCGCGCTGGCGGGCGACGATCGCGGCCACGTCTTCACGCAGCCGCGTTTCCTCGCCGACCGCAATCCCTGTGTCGAGCGACAGAAACGGCAAACTGCCGACGTGGGTCGTCAGGATCCGAGACGCGCTGCGCTGCATGTCAACGTTACTCCGCGGCCTGCCGCCTGTTCGCTAGCTTTTGCAGAGGATCGAGCATGAGGCAACTCGTTCTTGCGTCAGTCACGCGGATTTCTTCCTTGCGATTGGTCGAGCCGATGCTCCAGTTTCTTCAGGCTCGTGGCAACGGTCAACGAAACGCAGCCGAACAGTGCGATGGCGCCATGGCTGCGGCATCGGCTCGGATCGCAATAGCCGCTGGCCGCCGGATCTCGATCGTGGGATTGCGGCAATTCGCCGAAATAACCGGTTTCCCATCCTGCCCCGCGCTCGGTAAAATTCAAGAAAACGACACCGTCCAAAACAAGCAACCGGGGAGAACTGACATGCATCTCAGTGCAGATGGACTGCGCGCGTGTGCGGCGGCGGCTGCCGGCGCGCTTTTTTTGTCGCTGGCGCTGACGCTCAATGCAGCGCAGGCGCAAGACAACACCTATGTGATGAAGCTCGGCACCGCCACCATCAACGAAGGACAGCATGAATGGTGCAAGCGCTTCGCGGCGATGGTCGAGAAGGACTCCGGCGGGCGCATCAAGGGCGAGATTTATCCGGCGAGCCAGCTCGGACCGATTCCGCGCGAGATCGAGGGCGTACAGTTCGGCGAGATTCAAGGCTATGTCGGCCCGCCCGAATTTCTGGTCGGCATCGATGCGCGCTACGAGGTGCTATCGGCCCCCGGACTGGTCGAAGACATGGCGCAAGGGGTCCGTGTCGCCAGCGATCCCGAACTCCAGAAAATGATGCTCAGCTTCGGCGCCGACAAGGGTATCCATGGCGCTGCACTGTTCGTCGCGCAACCTTCTTTGATCATCGCCCGCACGCCCATCCGCCATCTCGCCGACATCAAAGGCAAGAAAATCCGAGTTTTGGCGGCCGACATGCAGCAGGAGATGATCAAGCGGCTTGGCGGGTCGCCCGTGGCGATGACGCTCGGCGACGTGCTTCCGGCCATTCAGCAGGGTGCGATCGATGGCTCGGTCCTGGCGATGACAGTCATATCGACGATGCATTATTGGGACGCCGCGAAATATGTTACCGAGACCAACCAGCCCTTCATCTTCTCGATGGCGTTTCTCAGCGAGAAATGGTTCGACTCGTTGCCCAAGGATCTGCAAACGATCGTTGACGCCGACGCCGCCAAGGCGGCGCAGGAGGTCAATCCGTGGGAAGTCGATTTCTACAACAAATCGCGGCAGACCTGGGCGGAGCATGGCGAGCTCATCGGTCTGCCGCCGGACGAACAGGCCGAAATGATGAAGACGCTTGTCGCCGTTGGCGCCGACGTCGCGAGCCGGAAGCCGGCGCTGCAGCAAGCCTACGATATCTTCGCCGCCGTGGCGAAGCGAACGCAATAGATTTGCTGCCGGCACGTCCGGGCTGGCTGCGACTGACGGCAACGATCGCGTCACAGCGCTTTCGCGGTCTCGGTGCGTCACCATCCCACCACGGCTCCGTTGTTTTTACGGCAAGACAAACCATCGCGCGTCCTCGTGATGCGGCCTCGCTCCCTCTCCCCGAGGGGAGAGGAGGTTCGGGCATTCGAGATAGACTGAAGCTTCCGAACCCCCTCACCCTCGCTCGCTGCGCTCACTCGACCTCTCCCCTCCAGGGAGAGGTGAAAATAAAGCTTCCTCGTTCTCGCGATGGGCCTTTGCATCCGAGCTTTGCGTCACGCTTTAAGAAAGCCCTTCCAAATCTCCTCCCAACAAAAAGGGAGGCGGAGCGCCGCTCGCAGCCTCCCATTCGTCATTGCGAGGAGCAACACGACGGTGGTTCCCACTTTTCGCGGGAATGAGCGGAACGGTTACTCCGCCGCGAGGCGCGCGCCGATCTGGCCGTCGCGCACGAGCTTGCCGGGCAGCGCGCCGGTGTGTTCGCCGCGCTCGAAGATCGGCGTGCCGGCGACTAGCGTCGCCTTGTAGCCGTCGACCTTCTGCACGAAGCGCCGCCCTTGCGCCGGCATGTCGTGCACCAGCTCCGGCTTCTGCACTTGCAGCCGCTCGTAGTCGATCAAATTGACATCGGCGCGCAGCCCCGGCGCGAGCCGGCCGCGATCCGACAGCCCGAAGAAATCGGCGGTCTCGCTGGTTTGGCGCTTGACCAGCATTTCCACCGGCAGCTTCGGCCCGCGGGCGCGGTCGCGGCTCCAATGCGTGAGCATGAAGGTCGGCACGCCGGAATCGACGATCGAGGTGCAATGCGCGCCGCCGTCGCTTAAGCCCAGCAGGCACGCGGGATCATTGAGCATCTCGTAGATCGGCGCGTGATCGCCGGTGACGTAATTGACCACCGGGAAATACAGATACTGGCCGTCCTCGATGATGGTGTCGTAGGCGACTTCGTCGGGCGGCCGGCGGGTAGCGGCGGCGATATTGGCGACGCTCTTTTCCGGTCCCGGCTCGTAATCCGGCGGATTGCCCATGACGTAGAAGCGCTCCCACTTCCGGGTGACGGCCTGGCGGAATTGCGCGAGCTTGGCGACTTCGGCGTCCGACGGTTTTTCGGCAAGGATTTGCGCGCGCACCGCCGGATCGCGCAGCCGCCGGCGCTGCTCTTCGATCGGCAGGCTTTCGAGCTTCTTGTAGCTCGGCCGAACGGTAAAAGGATTGAGCGCGGTGCCGATGCCCATCATCACGCCGATCGGCCGGCCGGCCATCTGCGCGGTGACCGGCAGGCCCTGCGCGCGCATCTCGTGCACCGCGCCGATCAGGCGGCGCCAGCGCTGCGGATCCTCGTAGCGGTCGGTGAGCAGGAACCAGATCGGGCGGCCGGTATCCTTGGCGAGCTTTCGCATCCAGCGCAGCTCGAATTCCTCGTCGTCGAAGTCGGAGTTCATGCCGAAGGCGCCGGTGCCGGTGACGCCCAACGCCGAGCCGATGCCGAGCAATTCGTGGTCGTCGGCGTCGCGCGAGGCGACAAGCTCGCCGTCCGGGGTCTTGTGCGAATCGGTACGCGAGGTGGTGAAGCCGAAGGCGCCGCACTGCAGCGCCTCGACGGTCAGCCGGCGCATTTCGGCGATGTCGTCGGCAGTCGCCGGTTCGCGGCGCACCGCGCGGTCGCCCATGACGTAGACGCGGGTCGGCAGATGCGCGGCCTGCGCGCAAATGTCGATGGCGCGCGGCCGGCGCTCCAGTTGGTCCATGAATTGCGGGAAGGTTTCCCACTCCCAGCTCAGGCCGGCGGCGAGCACCGGATTGGGAATTTCCTCGACCCCTTCCATGAGGTCCATCAGCGCGCCGCGATGCTCCTTCTTCACCGGCGCAAAGCCGACGCCGCAATTGCCGAACATCACCGTGGTGACGCCGTGCCAGCATGACGGCGCCAAGAGCGGATCCCACATCGCCTGGCCGTCATAATGGGTGTGCACGTCGACCCAGCCCGGCGTGACCAAAAGTCCCTCGGCGTCGATGTCGCGCCGCGCCGGCCCCTGCTTGCCGCCGACCGCGGCAATGCGGCCGCCGGCGATGGCGACGTCGCCGCGGAAAGAGGCCTTGCCGGTGCCGTCGATAATGGTGCCGCCGCGAATGACAATGTCGTGCATGGGGAGCCGCTCCTTGGTGGCGAGCTTGCGCCGGATTTTTCGCAATGATGCACCCGCGCCGGGGCTCGCGCAACGTGCTGTTAACCCTTCATTCACCATAAGCTTCTAACGAGCGAGCGGGGTACAAGCCACGGAGCCTGACATGCACAAGGCACTTCTCGCGGCGCTTGCTGCGGCGACACTTTTCTCTGTTGCAATGCCCGCAAAGCGGGCCGACGCAGCAGTGATCTGCGGCGGCAACGGTTGCAATCCGATCCACACCAAGTCGGAGAAGCGGCGCCAGTATAAGCCGCTCGGCTACACCAAGCCGATCCGGCAAAGCGTCATATCGTCGTCTGCCGGGATCGCTTGACCCGACCAGCCGCGCCTGGCGCAGAGACATTCATTCCAGCACCGAGCCCGCTTTGAGGATGTTTGTCCCCCGGGCTTCGTCATTTGCAGCAAGACATTTTTATTAGGCGGACACTCGGGCCAAGTCATTGAATCCGAGGGCTTAATACGCCAATTGATGCACCCGATCCCGCCATTGCGGGGCTTTAGGTGGCGTCGTGACCCCCATCCCGAACATCGTGCTTTTTGCCGGCGTGCTGATCGGCCTCATCTTTGGCGCCGTCGGTCTCGTCAGCGGCTTTTGCCTGACCAGCGGCCTGCGCAATTGGTGGACGCAAGGCGACGGCCGGATGATCCGCACGTTTGCGCTGGCGCTCGCGGTGGCGATTTCCGGCACGCAATTTTTGGCGGCGCGCGGTTTTGTCGACCTCAGCCAGTCAATCTATCTGCAGCCGGCGTTTTCCGCGCCGCTGATGTTGTTTGGCGGCTTGTTGTTCGGCTACGGCATGGTGGCGGCGAATGCCTGCGCGTCGCGCGCTCTGGTGCTGCTCGGTCGCGGCAATCTGCGTTCGCTAGTCGTGGTCGCCACGGTCGGCGTGACGGCCGAGATAACCTTGAAAGGCCTGATCGCGCCGCTGCGGCTCGCTGTGCTGCATTGGTCGCAAACGACGCTGCAACATGACATTGCGCTGCCGGCCTTGATCTCTGCGTGGGGTCCGGGCGATTCGGTTGCGCGCTTCCTCGCCGTCGCGCTGGCGAGCGGCGCGCTGGCGATCTTCGCCTTGTCTCACGCGCCGTTCCGGCAGGCCAAAGGCCAGATCGCGGCAGGCGTCGCGATCGGGCTTCTGATCCCGGTCGGCTGGCTCGTCACCGCTTACCTCGGCGACGATCCGTTCAATCCGGCGCCGGTGGCGTCGCTGACCTTCGTCGCGCCGATCGCCGACTCGCTGCAATATATAATGCTGTCGACCGGATCGGCGCTAAGCTTCGGCATCGTCGTCGTGGCCGGCGTGCTCGTCGGCAGCTTTGCCACCGCGCTCGCCACGCGGAGCTTCACGCTGGAAGGCTACACGTCGACGCGGCACATGCTGCGCTCGATCGGCGGCGCGGCGCTGATGGGCTGCGGCGGCGCCTTGGATTACGGCTGCACGATCGGCCAAGGCTTGACTGGTCTCTCGACCTTGGCGGTGCCGTCGGTCTTGGCGGCGACCGGCATTTTGCTCGGCGCCGCCGCCGCGCTGCGCAGTCCCGTGCGAATTGCGGCGCTCGCGCCAGCTTAAGTATTCCGCTCACTCCCGCGAAAGCGGGAGTCCAGAAGTTGCTGGGTCCCCGTTTTCGCGGGGAAGAGTGGGCAAATATGCCTGCCTCACGCCGCCGCTTGGGCTCCGGCGCGCGCGTCCTCAAGCACCATGTCCGATCCCTTCTCGCCGATCATCACCGCGGCGGCGTTGGTGTTGCCGGACACCACCGTCGGCATGATGGAAGCATCGATGACGCGGAGACCCTCGAAGCCGCGCACGCGCAAGCGCTCGTCGACCACGGCGTTCGGATCGTTGCCCATGCGGCAGGTCGAGCTCGGATGATAAACCGTGGTGCCACTCGCCCGCGCGAAGGCCAGCAGGTCGGCATCGCTGACGCATTGCTCGCCCGGCGCATGTTCGGCGGCGATGTATTGGCGCATCGCCGGCTGGCCCATCACGCGGCGGAGTAACTTCAGGCCATCGACCACGCAATCGCAGTCCGATCGCGCCGAGAGATAGCGCGGCTGGATCGCCGGCGGCACCGCGGGATCGGCGGATTTGATGTGGACGAAGCCGCGGCTGTCCGGCCGCAATTGGCAGACCGAGGCCATGAAGCCCGGAAACGGATGCAGCGTCGCGCCCGCCGCATCGGCGGAGAAAATGAGAAAGTGGAATTGCACGTCGGGCGTCGCCAGCTCGGGCCGCGTGCGCAGGAAGGCTCCGGCATAACCAGCGCCGATGGTGAGCAGCCCCTTGCGCGACAGCAGATAACGCAAACCAGCGGCGTAGCGGTGGCGCCAATCATTGATCACGTCGTTCATGGTGATCGGTTCGGTACAGCGATAGAGGATGCGGACCTGCAAATGATCCTGCAGATCGGCGCCGACGCCCGGCATGTCGGCAATGACGTTGATGCCCAGATCATTCAACATCTTCGCCGGTCCAAGGCCTGAAAGCTGCAGGAGCTGCGGCGAGTTGAACGCGCCGCCGGAGAGGATGACTTCGCCGTTGGCGTAGGCGGTGTGCGTCGCGCCGTCTCGGCGATATTCGACCCCGATTGCGCGGCGGCCGGAAAACAGGATGCGGGTGCCCAGCGCGTTCGGCACAACTGTCAGATTGGGCCGCCGCTTGGCCTCTTTCAGATAGCCAACCGCGGTCGACCAGCGGCGGCCGTTTCTCGACGTGAACTGGAAGTAGCCGGCGCCTTCTTGCGTCGCGCCGTTAAAATCGTCGTTGCGCGGGAAGCCCGATTTTTGCGCCGCCTCAATGAAGGCCTCGCATAAAGGATGCGGCTCGCAGACGTCGGAAACCTTCAGATGCCCGCCGGCGCCGTGAAACTCGTCGGCGCCGCGCTCCTGATCCTCGGCGCGGCGGAAATACGGCAGCACGTCCTTGAACGACCAGCCTGCATTGCCCAATTGCCGCCAGTGATCGTAATCCTCGTGCTGGCCGCGGATGTAAAGCAGTCCGTTGATCGAGCTCGATCCGCCCATTACCTTGCCGCGCGGCTGGATCACGCGGCGGTTGTTCAATTCTGGCTCCGGCTCCGTGGTGTAGAGCCAGTTCACCTTGGGATTGGAGAATAGCTTCCCGTAACCGAGCGGGATGTGAATCCAAATGTTGCGGTCCTCCCCGCCGGCTTCGAGCAGCAGCACGCGGTGCTTGCCCGACGCGGTAAGCCGATTGGCGAGCACGCAGCCGGCCGAACCAGCGCCGACGATGATGTAATCAAAGCTTGCCCGATCTGCGCCCACCGCCATTCTCTTCCTCCCGTGCATTCTCATCGTTGGCTTTCGCAAGTATAACCGTAGCATCCTCCCCCGTAAAAACGGGGGAGGAAGAACTCTCGGGAGGGCTACGTGAGCAGCAAGTTCGGCATCGGCCAGCCGGTCACCCGGTTCGAGGACCCGCGTTTCATCACTGGCCGCGGCCGCTACGTCGACGACATCGACCTGCCGCGCATCGCTTTCGGCGCCACCGTGATGTCGCCGCATGCCCATGCCCGCATCAAGCGCATCGATATCGCCAAGGCCAAGGCCGCGCCGGGCGTGCTGGCGGTGCTGACCAGCGCCGACCTCGAGGCCGACAAGCTCGGCGCGTTTTCGCCGGTGATGCCGGAGGACATGGGCGGCCCGAAAGGCTACCGCACGCTGCGGTCGATCCTTGCCATCGGCAAAGTGCGCGCGGTGGGCGAGCGCGTCGCTTTCGTCGTCGCCGAGACGCTGACGCAGGCCAAGGACGCCGCCGAACTGGTCGAGGTCGATTACGAGCCGCTGCCGGCAGTCATCAACGTCGAGGACGCGGTCAAGCCCGGCGCGCCTGCGGTGTGGGACGAGGCGCCCAACAACGTCGCGGTTGGGCTGATGATGGGCAACAAGGACGCCGTCGATGCGGCCTTCGCCAAAGCCAAGCATGTGGTGTCGCTCAAGGTCACCAACAGCCGGGTCCACGCCAGCACCATCGAGCCGCGCGCCGCGATCGGCCAGTACCACCCCGATAGCGACAGCTACACGCTTTATTCGACCACGCAGAATCCGCACGGCACGCGGCAGCACGTCGCCGGCAATGTGCTGAAAGTCACCGAGTCGAAGCTGCGCGTGATCTCGCCTGACGTTGGCGGCGGCTTCGGCATGAAGAGCGGCGGCTATCCGGAAGACGGCTTGGTGGTCTGGGCGTCGCGCCGGATCGGCGGCCGTCCGGTGAAATGGACCTCGACGCGTTCGGAAGCCTTCGTCGGCGACGCGCACGGGCGCGATCAGGTGGTGACCGGCAGTCTCGCCCTCGACGAAAGAGGGAAAATCCTGGCGCTGCGGGTCGAGGCGCTGCACCAGATGGGCTCGCATGTGTTCGAAGCCGGCATCGTGGTGCCGCTTTACGCCATCAAGCTCGCGCCCGGCGTCTACAATATCCCCGCGGTGCACGCCTCGGCCAAGGCGGTGCTGACTCACACGACGCCGATGGCGCCCTATCGCGGCGCCGGCCGGCCGGAGGCAACCTTTCTCATCGAGCAATTGATCGAGCGGGCGGCGCGCGTCATCGGCGTCGATCCGATCGAAATTAGGCGGCGCAATTTCATCCCCGCCACCGCCATGCCGCACAAGATTGCCCATTCCCACATGACCTATGACAGCGGCGATTTCATGCATGTCATGGACGAGTGCCTCAAGCTCGCCGACTGGAACGGCTTTTCAAAGCGCGCCGCGGCATCGAAAAAGAACGGCAAACTGCGCGGCCGCGGCGTCGGCTATTTTCTCGAAGAGGCCGCCGTGTTCAACGACAAGATGGTGATCCGCTTCGATCCGAGCGGCGCCGTCACCATCGTCGCCGGCACCCATTCGCACGGCCAGGGTCACCAAACTGTCTATGCGCAGATGGTGCATGAATGGCTCGGCGTGCCGATCGACACCATCCGCTTCATCCAGGGCGACACCGACGAAGTACCGATCGGCCGCGGCACCTACGGCTCGCGCAGCATGCATGTCGGCGGCAATGCGCTCAAACGCGCCGCCGACGCCATCATCGAGAAAGCCAAACCGATGGCGGCGATGATGATGGAGGCCGCGGCCGGCGATCTGGAGTTTCGGGACGGCAGCTTCCGCATTGTCGGCACCGACCGGGCACTGCCGCTCACCGCGGTGGCGATGTCGCTGCATCGCCCGGTCATGCTGCCGCCCGGCTTCGAGCTTGGGCTTGAAGCCTCCGGCACCTTCTCCGCGGAGCCGTCGAACTATCCCAATGGCTGCCATGTCTGCGAAGTCGAGATTGATCCGGAGACCGGCACGGTCACGCTCGATCGCTATGCCGCGGTCGATGACGTCGGCAAGGTGATGAACCGCCTGCTCTGCGAAGGCCAGATTCACGGCGGCGTCGCCCAGGGCGTCGGCCAGGCGTTGATGGAAGCTATCGTCTACGATAGCGACGGGCAGCTCGTGACCGGCAGTTTTCAGGATTACGTCATGCCGCGGGCCGAGGATTTTCCCGACATGGTCTCGGAATTGATCGAGGTGCCGGCCACCACCAATCCGCTCGGCATCAAAGGCGCCGGGGAAGCCGGCGCCACCGGCGCGCCGCCCGCGGTGATCAGCGCCATTCTCGACGCGCTCAAGCCGCTTGGCATCGAGCACATCGACATGCCGGCGACGCCGTCACGCGTTTGGGCGGCGATCCGGGCAAGTAACGGCACAAAAGCGGCGGCGGAATAACACCGCGGCCGACATCATCATGGCGGGAGGGAAATCGCATGCGCAAGCTCATCGCGCTGGTACTGATCCTGCTTGCGGCATGTGCTACCGGAGCCGCCGCTGATACCTACCCGTCGCGCACCATCACCATCGTGGTGCCCTATCCAGCCGGCGGACCAACCGACACCATCGCGCGCATCTTGGCCGAGCGCATGCAGCCGGCGCTCGGCCAGTCTATCATCATCGAGAATGTCAGCGGCGCCGGCGGCAGCATCGGCGTCGGCCGCGTCGCCCATGCGCCCGCGGACGGCTACACGATCAGCATCGGGCACATCCAGACAGCGGTATTCAATCCGGCGATGATGAAGCTCAATTATGATCCGGTGAAGGATTTGGCGCCGGTGTCGCTGATCGCCGACACACCGATCTGGATCGTCGCCGGGAAGGCGGTGCCCGCCGACGATGTGAAGGGTTTGATCGCCTGGCTGAAGGCGCAAAACGGCAAAGCGACCATGGGAACCGTCGGGGTCGGCGGCCCGACCGACGTCGCCGCGCGATTCTTCGCCAAGCGCACCGGCACGTCGTTTCAGATCGTGCCTTACACCGGCGGTGCGCCGGAACTGACCGATCTGCTCGGCGGCCATATCGATTTCGTGTTCGGTCAAGCCGCATCGCAACTGGCGCAAGTGCAGGGCGGTCATCTCAAAGCCTTCGCCGTGCTGCAGCCCAAGCGCTGGTGGGCGGACCCGGACGTGCCGACGCTCGACGAACTCGGCATCCACGACATCGATGCAAGCTTCTGGCACGGCATTTGGGTGCCGGCGGGCACGCCGCCGGACGTCATCGGCAAGCTCAACGCCGCCATTCGCGTCGCGCTCGCCGATCCCGCCGTGCAGGAGCGCTTCAAGAAACTGGGTCAGGACATCTGGCCGCCCGACTATCAGACGCCCGAGGCTTTGGCGGCGAAGCAAAAAGCCGAAATCGCCAAATGGACGCCAATCATCAAAGAGACCATGCCGGCGCAATGATCCGCTAGCGCCGGCGCCAGAAAGGCACGCCCATGAACGCACCCGCAAATCTCTTCACCGACGGCAAGGCCTATGAACGCCTGATGGGGCGCTGGAGCCAAATCGCGGGCGCGAAATTTCTCGATTGGCTCGCGCCGCCAAAAGGCCTGCACTGGATCGATGTCGGCTGCGGCAACGGCGCCTTCACCGAAGTGCTGCTTGCGCGGGCCGCGCCGGCAGCGGTGACCGGCATCGATCCGTCCGACGGCCAGATCGATTACGCGCGCACGCGGCCGGGAACCAAGCTGGCGCAATTTCGCGTCGGCGATGCGCAGGCCTTGCCGTTCGCTGACAACAGTTTCGACGCGGCATCGATGGCGCTGGTCATTACATTCCTCAGCGATCCGGCGAAGGCCGCGCGGGAAATGGCGCGCGTGGTCAAACCGGGCGGCATCGTCGCCACCTATATGTGGGAATTTCCCGACGGCTTTCCGATCCGGCCGCTGGCCGCAGCCATGAAATCCCTAGGCCTCGGCGAGCCGGCGCGCCCGAATGTCGAAGCGTCGCACCGCGATGCGATGCAGACGTATTGGCGTGACGCGGGACTTCAGGCCGTGGACACGACCGTCATTCGGATTCGCGTTGCCTTCGCCGACTTCGACGACTTCTGGGATTCGAGCACCGTGCCGGTCGGGCCGTCCGGCAAGGCGCTCGCGGACATGATGCCGGCGACGCGCGAGCAGCTGAAGGCGAAACTGCGCGAGCAATTGCCGATCGCGCCCAACGGCAGCATTGCTTACGAGGCTTTCGCCAACGCCGTAAAGGGCCGGGTGCCGGCCAACCGATAACGGTCACCGCAATTCCGCCGGATTGATCGATTGCCGCCCGAGTTGTTGCCAGGCCGCCGGCGCCGCGGCGTTCTTCGCCGCCTGCGCGGGCGGCATTTTCGTATCCCATCTCGCGGCGATGAAGCGCTGGCCGTTGACGCCTTCGGCAGCATTCGAGCACAGCCAGACCAGCGGCGCCACCATGACGTCCGGCGCGACTAGCGTCGAACGATCCGGCACGGCCGTGCGCGACACCATGCGCGTGTCGGCGGCGCCGCCCGGCACCAGGACGTTGGCGGTCACGCCGCTGCCGCCGAGCTCTTCCGCCAACGCGGCGAGCATCGCCTCGTTGGCGGCCTTCGACGCGCCGTAGGGCTGCATCATGCCGCGCCACATGACGTCGAGGCTCGTCGTCACGTTGATGATGCGGCCCCAGGCTTGCGCCAACAAGGCGGGCACCACGGCGCGCGTCATCAGGAAGGTGCCGACGACATTGACCTCGATGATGCGGCGGAACTCTTCCGGCGTCACCTCCCAGAGCTTGCCGCGCGGCTGTCCTTCGCGGCGCAGTAGACCGATATTGGTCCCCGCATTATTGAGCAGGATATCGACGCGGCCGAAACGCTCGGTGGCGGCGCGCAGGATCTTCGGGCCGCTATCGTTCCAGGTGACGTCGGCGACGATGCCGTCGAAGCGCTCGCCGGCGCCGCGATCCTCGGCGGCGTCCTGAGTCTCCTCCAGCGCCGGCCCGTCAAGCTCGACGGCGGCGACGCTGGCGCCGGCCTCGAGCAAGCCGAGCGTCATCACCCGGCCAAGGCCGCGCCCAGCGCCGGTGACGATCGCCACTTTGCCGTCGAGTGCTTCAGCCATGACCCCAACCTCCCCTTCGCCCATGTTATTATAAATATATTACAAGTGTCCGAATGGGTGCGTATCACCCGGCCGGCTGCACGACAGGTGGCTCTATCCAACGGTAAGGCACGATTTTACCGGCATATTTCCGCGTGCGCCGAGTTTCGGACCCTATTTTCCGCCGGTTGCGCGGGACCGGGCCTGCGCCTATATTCAGCTCGCTTTCCAGTCATCTTCGATGACGTTGAGTGGCTTCGCCCGGACGGGCGGGCGGAGCACAGAGGAGATTTATCTATGGCGACCGCGCCCCTGATGCCCAAAGCGACGGCCGTGTGGCTGGTCGACAATACATCGCTGTCGTTCGACCAGATCGCGCAGCTCTGCAACCTGCATCCTTTGGAGGTGAAGGCGATCGCCGACGGCGATGCCGCGCAAGGCATCAAGGGCCTCGATCCGGTCCTCACCGGCCAATTGACCCGCGAGGAGATCAAGGCCGCCGAGGCCGATCCGAACTACCGGCTGCACATCGCCGAGCCGAAAACCCGGCTCCCTGAGGCCAAGCCGAAGAAGGGCCCGCGCTACACGCCGGTGTCGCGCCGCCAGGATCGGCCCAACGCCATCCTCTGGCTCGTTCGCAATCATCCCGAGCTCAAAGACAGCCAGATCATGCGGCTCGTCGGCACCACCAAGTCGACCATCGCCGCGATCCGCGACCGCACACATTGGAACTCCGCGAACCTGACGCCGCTCGATCCGGTGACGCTCGGCCTTTGCTCGCAGATCGATCTCGATCTCGAAGTGCAGCGCGCGGCCAAGGAAAAGCCCGTTCCGGTCGAGGAACAGGGCGCGACGCTGCTGCCGGCCGCCGTCACCACCGCGCCGAAGGAAGAGCCGGAGCCGGAGCCCGCGGCGGCGGCGAAGACCGACGAGCTCGACGTCAATGCCGTGTTCGCCAAGCTCAAGCAGCTCGGCGGCAAGAGCGAATGAATTTACATCCTCCCCCGTGCAAACGGGGGCGGATAAAAACTCACCCCCGATCATTCCTTAGCACCACGCAGGCGCCGCCGGCGGCGATAAGCTTGGTGCAGAAATTCTCCAAATAGCGGCGGTTGTCGTCGGCGATGCGGATGTTGTAGCGGATCGCGCTGCCGAGCCCGATGCCGCGACTCCTAATCACGATCGGCTCGCGATCGCCGATCAGAGCCGCGTATTTCTTCGCGATCATGCGGTAGATGGCCCAGGCCTTGCTCTCCGACCAATTGGCGGTGAGCTGCATGCCCCAGCGCGGCACGTAAGCCGCCATGCGCTGCGCCTCCGCCTTCGGCGCCAGGATCAGATTGGCAAGCTGCGCGCACGGCACGCTCTGCGGGATCGTCGTCTCCGCCGTCTTCGGCGGCTCGGCCGACGCCCACTCGTCCACCGTCCAGCCGGTGATAATGGCAACATAATTGCGCGTCTCGCCCGGCAGCGGGCGGTGATTGGCGAGAAAGGCCGACACGCGGCCCGGGCCGGCGTTATAGGCGGCCGCCGCCAGGCCGAGATTGCCAAATTTCTGCTCCAGATCGTGCAGATAGCTCGCCGAATGCTGCAGCGCCTCGATCGGATCGAACGGATCGACCAGCCCGCGATAGTCCGCCGTCGACGGCATGAATTGCGCGATGCCTTCCGCGCCCTTCCTGCTGACGGCCTGCGCGTTGAACCGGCTCTCCTGCCAGATGACGCGGGCGAAGAACTCGACCGGCAACTGATTCTCCGCCGCGTCCCGCTCCAGCGCATGGCAGATGTCGTCGGGAGTGGGAGGATTATTGGCGGCTTTAGCCGGCTGGCTCGTTGTCTGCTGGTTCGGTGCCGACGATGACCCCGCGGGGGTGGAGGGAGATGGCGCGGATGTGGGGAGAGAAGTCGGATTTGGTACAGATGTCGAAGCCGGCGTCTGCGCATGGGCGGACGCGAGCCATAGCGACCAAGCAATCAGCAAATATCCGGGGCGACGCAGCATGCCGGGTAACGTAGGGAATTGGCGAAACTATCGCCAGCACGCGGAACCTGGGCGCCATTCCTCACGTAGTTTGTCCGCGCGCCGCGTCCTGCAGAATCGTGATCATGCGGTCGATTACCGCATCGAGTGTCGCTTCCATTGGAAATACGATCTTGTGGTCGAGATCCTCCGCCCATGAACCATCCGGGCGCACGCGATGGCCTACAATTTGGTACTGACCTTTGATCTCTTGAATATTCCAATGCAGTGTGGTGCGGACGAAAGCAGACCACGACTTTACCCCTGTATATTTTAGCATTACCGGCGGTGGCCGTTTGCCCTTGAAGAGCGGGAGTGGAACATTTCCTCCCGCGATTGTTTCAGAAAACACACGCCGCAAATCCTCAGTATTCGAAACGGGAATGGCTGCGACTGGCTCCATAATGACGTAAGCGCCCCCGCGTCTGCCGACGGAAGGCACGTACACAGTATTTTTTCTCAAGTAGCAGGTGTACAGCATGAAGCGTGCCCACGTGCTCAATCCGAGACTTCTTCAACGCTGACGCGGGCACGATGCTGGGCTTGTCATCGGATAGCGCTTACGCCAATCCGTTGGCGCTTTTGCGCACCTGCGTTTGTTGCGATTATTCGTCCTGAGCAAGTTCCTCATATTCATCTAAGATCGAATCGTTCGTGTGATGGAGGTGCTTCATCTCCGAAATTTCATTAATCGCATCATACGAAATATAAGAGCAACTCTCGTACAGAGGCCCCTTTTCTAACAGGGAAAACACCGGTCGTGTAATCTCCCGCATAACCTTCTCGCGTTTATCGTCCGGCGCCACGATATGCAGTCGAATATCCATGTTAGGCTGCAACGCCAACAAATCCGCCATCCGCAATAGCCCTGAATATATCGCTGTTGTATGCTCTATCTCGAAAGCGCGCGCCATCGATCGACCCTTCATCCAAATAACATCTATTTGCTCGACAGTCCGCAAGGTATTGTCATCATAATTTAGCGGCAGCGTATCGAGAAAAGCTTGATGAATGTCGCTTGGCACATGTTCAAGCACGCGCTGCTTATCTGATCTTGGAACCCAAATCCGGAACCCCATCTCCGCTCCAATGCGCGCAATGGTAGACTGCACCTTTAGGGATTCTCGAAAGCTATCCTTTGAGATTTTGACAGCCGCCTCAACTTCTTCAGCTTTCTCGTCTGCCGGAATTTCAACTACCACAGAGCGATCTACAGTTCGAACGGTCGATTTCACTCCGATGCGCTGTTTGTCAATCGCCGACAACGGATATGACTTTTGCCTTGTTGCTTGCTCGACCAACATATCGTGCAGAATTTTACCATCGGCCGCATTGATTTCCCTTAGCGAAGCTCGCAAATTCAAAAACTGAGGCCAGCCCATAACACCTCTTTTGATCCCTTCGGTGAATGACACTCGTGACCAGACGTGCTCGTCGAGCATTGGGATAGATTGCTCAAGCTCAAGCGTTACTTGCGGCTTAACCCGAAAGCGCACGATGAATGGATCTGGGTCCAAAAAGATTGGAGTCGTATCGGTGAAACGTGTTCGACGTTACTTGCAATACTCCGCACCAGCGCGAGACGCGAACGAGATAGCAAAGAAAGATATCACCGGGTTTAATTCGCTCTGCGCTTTTTCTCTGCTTTTCACGAAAGCCGCTTATTTGTCCGCTGCTTTTTCTAAACGCAGCCCAAGTCTCGGGTGTAAATAAATCCAGGTAGTAGGCCATTAAACTACGCCCTTCCCCTTCAGCGCGCTGCCGATCTCATCCAAGATCACCGGATCGTCAATGGTCGCCGGCATCTGCCAGCTGTCGCCGTCGGCGATCTTCTTGATGGTGCCGCGTAAAATTTTGCCGGAGCGGGTCTTCGGCAGCCGCGCCACGGTGATGGCGAGCTTGAACGCCGCCACCGGCCCGATCTTCTCGCGCACCAGCGCGATACATTCCTTCTCGATCTCGGTCGGCGGCCGGTTGACGCCCGACTTGAGCACGATGAAGCCGCACGGCACCTCGCCCTTGAGCTCGTCCTTGATGCCGAGCACGGCGCATTCGGCGACGTCCTGGTGCGCGGCCAGCACCTCTTCCATGCCGCCGGTCGAGAGCCGGTGGCCGGCGACATTGATGATGTCGTCGGTGCGGCCCATGACGAAAACGTAGCCGTCGTCGTCCTTGAAGCCGGCGTCCGCGGTCTTGTAGTAGCCGGGAAACTCGTCGAGATAGCTTTCGCGCATGCGCGCGTCGGCCTGCCACAGCGTCGGCAGGCACGCCGGCGGCAAAGGCAGCTTCACCACGATCGAGCCCATCTTGTTGGCCGCGACCTCGTGGCAGCCTTCGTCGACGATGCGGACGTCGTAGCCCGGCATCGGCACCGTGGCCGAGCCGTGCTTGACCGGCAGCGCGCCGAGGCCGGCCGGATTGCCGGCGATGCACCAACCGGTCTCGGTCTGCCACCAATGATCGAGCACCGGGATTTTCAGAAGATTCTCCGCCCAGATCACGGTGTCGGGATCGGCGCGCTCGCCGGCTAGGAACAGCGCGCGGAATTTTTTCAGATCGTATTTCGCGAACAGCTTGCCTTGCGAGTCTTCCTTCTTGATGGCGCGGAACGCAGTCGGCGCCGTGAACATCACCGAACAGCCGTGCTCGGCGATGACCCGCCAGAACGCGCCGGCATCCGGCGTGCCGATCGGCTTGCCTTCGTAGAGGATCGTGGTGCAGCCGTGCAGGAGCGGCGCGTAGACGATGTACGAATGGCCGACCACCCAGCCGACGTCGGACGCGGCCCAATAGACTTCGCCGGGCTCGACGCCGTAGAGATTTTTCATCGACCATTTCAGCGCGACCATGTGGCCGCCATTGTCGCGCACGACTCCCTTTGGACGTCCGGTCGTGCCGGAGGTATAGAGAATGTAAAGCGGATCGGTCGCCAGCATGCGCTCGCAATCCCAGGCATTGCGGGCGTGGATCAGCGCGTAGTCGCGCATGGTTTTCCAGTCGCGGTCGCGGCCTTCGATCAGCGGCGCTTCGCTCTGCGGCCGCTGCAAAATCAAACAAGCGTCGGGCTTGTGCTTTGAGAGCGCGATGGCCTCGTCGAGCAGCGGCTTGTAGTGGACGATGCGGCCGGGCTCGAGCCCGCAGCTCGCCGACAGAATGACCTTCGGCGTGGCGTCGTCGATGCGGGTGGCGAGTTCGCGCGCGGCAAAGCCGCCGAACACCACCGAATGAATGGCGCCGATGCGGGCGCAGGCGAGCATGGCGATGACCGCCTCCGGCACCATCGGCATATAGAGAATGACGCGGTCGCCCTTGCCGACGCCGAGATCGCGCAGCATGCCGCCGAGCACCTGGGTCTCGGTCAGAAGGCGATGATAGGTGATGGCGCGTTTTTCGCCGGCAAGCGGGGAATCGTAGATAATCGCCGGCTGCTCGCCGCGGCCGGCATCGACATGGCGGTCGACCGCGTTGAAGCAGGTATTGCAGACGCCATCGGAAAACCAGCGGCCGTAGATGCCGGCTTTCGGGTCGAACACGGTCTTCGGTTTCTCGAACCAGTCGATATCGGCCGCCGCCTCGCCCCAAAAGCCCAGCGGGTCGCGCTGCCAGCGCGCGTAAACCTCTTGATAGCGGCTCGACCGGGCGTCCATGGCGCGCCTCCTCCCTCTCCCCGCTTGCGGGGAGAGGGTGGGGTGAGGGGGCTTCGCCGCTTGGCTAGAAATTGCGGCGAGGCCCCCTCACCCATCGCGCTTACGCGCGCCGACCTCTCCCGTGCGCGGGGAGAGGTTATCTTCTGCCTCGCGGCGGTGTTTACAAGCTATCATAACTCAACACTTCCCTTGCCGCCCATGCTTTGATCTATGTCACGGCGGCCCGCCTGTTCATCCCTCAAATCCCGCCGTGATCACCGATCCGCTGTTCTATCTCCTCGCCATCCCGGCCGTGACCTTGCTTGGCCTCGGCAAGGGCGGCTTTGCCGGGCTCGGCATGGTGGCGACGCCGATGCTGGCGCTCGTGGTGCCGCCGCTGCAAGGCGCGGCGATCATCTTGCCGCTTCTGATCATCCAGGACGCCATATCGGTATGGACCTATCGCCGCACCTGGAGCCTGTGGAATCTGAAAGTCCTGGTCCCGGGCGCCGCGATCGGCATGGCGGCCGGGACGTTATTCGCCAGCCACGTCTCCAACGCCGCCATCGAGCTTATGGTGGGCGGCATCGGCTTTGCCTTTGTCATCTACCGGTGGCTGAACGCCTGGCTGATCAAGTGGCTCCACCCGGCCGCGGTCGCCGCGAAAGATGGCGATGGCCGTCCGCATCCGGCGCTCGGCGTGTTTTGGGGCTCGCTGGCCGGCTTCATGTCGCTCCTGGTCAATGTCGGCGCGCCGCCCTATCAGATCCACATTCTACCGCAGCGCCTCGACAAGCTGACGCTGGTCGGCACCACTACGATCTTTTTCGCCTTCATGAATGAGATGAAGATCGTGCCCTATTTCGTGCTCGGTCAGTTCTCCGCGCGCAATTTCGCCACCTCGCTTGCGCTGCTGCCGCTCGCCGTCGCCGCCAATTATCTCGGCATCTGGCTTGTCCACAAAACCCCGACCGAGCGGTTTTATCAGATCGCCTATGGACTGATGTTTCTGATCTCGCTGGCGCTGTTATGGCAGGGCTTTCGCGCGCTCGGCCGTTAGATCGCCCTTCGCTGTTGCCGCGCGGTGTTATTTGCTAGGCTCAAAGAAAACCGTAGGGAGGAAAACAAAATGGCGACGGCCTACGACACCGATCTCGACCGCAACGCGGCGAATTTCCAGCCGCTCACCCCGCTGTCGTTTCTCGCCCGTGCGGCGCAGGTTTATCCGGACCAGACCGCGATCGTGCATGGGGCGCGGACGTGGAGCTATCGCGAGTTCTATGCGCGGGCGCGGCGGCTGGCTTCGGCGCTCGTCAAACGGGGTATCAAGCGCGGCGATACGGTCGCGGCGGTGCTGCCGAACGTGCCGGCGATGCTCGAAGCGCATTACGGCGTGGCGATGGCCGGCGCGGTGCTCAACACGATCAACACCCGGCTCGATGCCACGATCATCGGCTTTACACTCGATCACGGCGAAGCCAAGGTTTTGCTCGTCGACCGCGAGTTCTCCAAAGTGGTGAAGGACGCCTTGGCGAAATGCAAAGCCCGCCCGCTCATCGTCGACTATGACGATCTGCAATACACCGGCGCCGGCGAACGGCTGGGCAATCTCGACTACGAGGATTTTCTGCGCGACGGCGATGCGGATTTTGAGTGGCTGATGCCGGCCGATGAGTGGGACGCGATTGCGCTCAATTATACCTCGGGCACCACTGGCGATCCCAAGGGCGTCGTCTATCATCACCGCGGCGCGTATCTGTTGGCGATGGCCAACGTCATCACCTGCGGCATGGCCAAGCATCCGGTCTATCTGTGGACGCTGCCGATGTTCCACTGCAATGGCTGGTGCTTTCCGTGGACGCTGTCGGTCGTGGCCGGTACGCATGTCTGCCTGCGCGCGGTGCGCGCCGCGCCGATCTACGATGCCATCGCTACCCACAGGGTGACCCATCTGTGCGGCGCCCCGATCGTGATGTCGACGCTGCTCAACGCCGCGGCGCATGAGAAGAAGCCGCTGCCGCACGGCGTCGAATTCATCACCGCCGCGGCGCCACCGCCGGAATCGGTGCTGGCGGCGATGAAATCGGCCGGCTTCAACGTCACCCATGTCTACGGGCTGACCGAGACCTACGGACCGGCCAGCGTCAACGACTGGCATCGCGAATGGGACGCGCTCGACGGCTCCGAGCAGGCTGCGAAAAAAGCGCGGCAGGGCGTCGCCTATCCGGTGCTCGACGCGCTCGACGTGCTCGATGCCGCGACCATGCGACAGGTCGCCCGCGATGGCTCTACCCTCGGCGAGGTGATGTTCCGCGGCAATGTGGTGATGAAGGGCTATCTGAAGAACAAATCGGCGACCCAGGCGGCTTTCGCCGGCGGCTGGTTTCACTCCGGCGATCTCGGCGTCATCCATCCTGACGGCTATATCCAGCTCAAGGACCGCTCCAAGGACATCATCATTTCCGGCGGCGAGAACATTTCCTCGATCGAAGTCGAGGACGCGCTGTACAAGCACCCGGCCGTGCAGGTGGTCGCCGTGGTCGCCAAACCCGACGAGAAATGGGGCGAGACGC
>JASHOX010000270.1 GCA_030038415.1 Xanthobacteraceae bacterium | reverse complement strand
CGCGACCGCGGGCTCGCAATGAACGCGGCATCGGCGAAGTAGAGGTGAGCCGTGCTCAAGAGCATCGTCGCATTCGGGCTTACGCGCCGCGCCATCGTACTCCTAGGCCTATTGATCTTCATTGCCGGCGGGCTCGTTGCCTTCACCAAGTTGAATATTGAGGCGTATCCCGATCCGGCGCCCGTCATCCTTGAAATCACCGCTCAGGCGGCCGGTCTCTCCGCCGAGGAAATGGAACGTTATTATACAGTACCGATTGAAGTTGGCCTCTACGTCACCCCGGGTGTCGCCAATATTCGTTCGACGTCGTTTTACGGCCTATCCTTCGTCCGCGTGACCTTCAACTACGGCGTCGATTACTTCTTCGCCTACACGCAAACTCTGAACAGCCTGCAGCAAAATGTCAGCCTGCCGGGTGGACAGGTGCCGCAAATTCAGCAGTCGAGCCTGACCGGCGAGGTTTATCGCTATCAGATCGTCGGTCCCCCGCACTTCGGACTGACCAATCTGCGCACCGTGCAGGATTGGATCGTCGCGCGACGGCTCTATACGGTGCCGGGCGTTGTCGCCGTGAACTCCTGGGGCGGCACGACAAAGCAATACGATGTCGACGTCGATCTGAACAAATTGGACGCCTACAACGTCACCATTCCGCAGGTCATCGGTGTGCTGGGCAATGCCAATATCAATGTCGGCGGCCGCGAGATCACCGTCGGACAGCAATCGGTGAACATCCGCGGCATCGGCCTGTTCGACAGCGGCGGCGACAAGGATCTGACACAGGGCTGGCACGTCAACGACATCGAAAACGTCGTGCTCACGCAGGAAAACGGCGTTCCCGTGCAGGTGAAAGACGTCGCTAAGGTTTCCGTCGGTTATGTGCCCCGCCTCGGCATTGCCGGCAAGGATCATGACGACGACGTCGCCTTGTCGATCGTCGTCATGGGCAGGACCTATCATGCCAACGACGTTATTCCGGGGATCAAGGCCGAGATTGCGAAGATGAACACCGACGGCTCGCTGCCGCCCGGCGTCAAGCTTGTCCCATACTACGATCGTACGACGCTAATATCGGTGACGACGCAGACGGTTCTCCACAATCTCCTATATGGTTGCGCGTTGGTGTTTGTGATCCAATGGATGTTTCTCGGAAATTTGCGCAGCGCCATCATTGTCGGCACCAATATTCCTGTCGCGTTATTCTTCGCCGTGATCATTATGGTGTTGACCGGGCAGGATGCAAACCTGCTTTCGGTCGGCGCCGTCGATTTCGGCATCATTGTCGATTCGGCCGTGATCCTGGTCGAGAACGTCTTCAGAAACTTTCAAGCGCCGCCGGCCGATCAGCAGAGCCTGCTGCACCAGCTCGCTGAGGAGAGATTCGGCCCTGATCCGACAAGACCCGTAATCGGCGGCTCGGCATGGACGGATCGGCTTCGGCTCATTCTCGTCAGCGCGCTGCAAGTCGACAAGGCGATTTTCTTCTCGACGCTGATCACGGTGGCTGCCTTCGTGCCGTTGTTCACCATGCAAGGGGTCGAGGGTCAGATTTTCAGTCCCATGGCGCGGACCTATGGGCTGGCCCTCGCCGGCGCGTTGCTGTCGACATTTACCATCACACCGGTCCTGACTTCGTACCTGCTCCCGGAGCGCGTCGGCGAGGCGGAGACGATTATCGTCCAACGGCTGCGCCGAATGTACACGCCGGCGCTGCATTGGTCGCTCAGCCACCGGCAAACGATGGTCATCATCGGCGCTGTATTTCTCGCCGCGACCGGATTGCTAACGCTGCGGCTCGGCAGCGAATTTCTGCCCGCGCTCGAAGAAGGCAATTTGTGGATTCGCGCCTCGATGCCGCCGACCATCGGGCTCGAGGCCGGCGAGCCCGCGGTCCATAAAATGCGTGAGATTCTGCTGCGTCATCCCGAAGTGATTACAGTTGTCTCCCAACACGGGCGGCCGGACAACGGCAGCGATGCATCGCCGTTTTCGAACGTCGAGCTTTTCGTGCCGTTGAAACCTTACGATCAATGGCGCGTTGGCTTCACCAAAGACATGCTCATTGACGAGCTGCAACACGAGTTTGCCAACGAGCTGCCGGGTATAGACTTTAATTTTTCGCAGTACATCCAGGACAACATCGAGGAAGCACTGTCAGGCGTCAAAGGCGCCAACTCGGTAAAAATCATCGGTCGGGACTTGCCGATGATCGAGCGGCTCGCTTCCGAGGTGATGGCGCAAATGCAGCAAGTCCGAGGTATTACCGACCTTGGGATATTCCATGTGCTTGGACAGCCCAACCTGAACATCAAGGTGAACCGCGAAAAGGCCGCCCGTTACGGCCTCAATACCGGCGACGTCAACACTGTCATCCAGGCGGCGTTGGGCGGCACCACGGCGACTACGCTGCTCGAAGCCGACCGAGAATTTAACGTCGTCGTTCGGTTGTCGTCGAAATATCGTTCGAGCCTGGAAGCCGTCGGCAATATAAAAGTGGCAGTGCCGACCCCAAGCGGAATTAATACTTATGTTCCATTGAGGGAACTCGCTGATATCTCGCTCGATACCGGCGCCTCCTATATTTATCATGAAGAGGGAGAGCGCTATATCCCGGTCAAGTTCAGCGTTCGCGACCGCGATCTCGGCGGCGCGGTAGAAGAGGCGCAGCAGCGCATCGCGCAGAATGTCAAGGTGCCCCCCGGATATCGTCTGGAGTGGGCCGGCGAGTTCGAAGACCTGGAAGAGGCGAAAGCGCGCCTTGAGGTGATAGTTCCCTTAAGCCTTTTATTGATTCTCGTGTTGCTCTACGGCTTGTTTAATTCGTTACGCGATAGCCTGATGGCTCTGGCGGGTATTCCTTTCGCGGCGGGCGGCGGAATTCTGGCGCTCTACTTGACCGGGCTCAATTTCAGTATCTCGGCCGCTGTCGGGTTCGTATCGTTGTTTGGTGTCTCGGTGATGAACGGCATTCTGATCATGACTTACTATAATGAAGTCAGAGCAAGCGGGATGGGCACCATTGACGCGATGTTCCATGCCGCTTCGCAACGGATGCGGCCGATGATGATGACAGCGCTTTCCGCCTGTATCGGCTTGCTGCCGGCGGCGGTCTCCACCGGCATCGGCAGCCAGGTCCAGCGACCGCTGGCCACCGTGGTGGTGGGCGGTATGTTTATCGGACCCATCGTTCTCCTCGTGGTGGTGCCAGCACTGCAAACATTGATCCTTGGAAGAGGCGAGGAACCGGCCTCGACCTCGCCCGGCCCCAACGAGCCACAAAGCAGCGGGTAAGCCATGGGGCGCCGACGACGCCAAATAATCGTGCCGTTGACCGTCGCGTTGCTGGGCATTTTGGTTGCAGAGCCGATCCTGGCGATGCAATCCCATGGCCACCATCATGCTCCTAACGGCAGCACCAAAGAGCCTTCGAAGATGGGCCGCGGGACAGCACAGACAGCAAAGCGAGAAAAATCCGTCGCAACGAGGCCGTCTGACACTCTAGACATCGAGGCTCCGCCACCGCTCTCGCGTTTGCCCCTAAAGCCAGACAGAAATGGTGACGCCAGCTCGAACTCGAAACTTAGCAAGCCGGAGCATCTTCAGCCGCACCTTCCCCCTGCATCGAATGGCGCCGTGCGTAACGCAATCGGGCAGTCTGTCATTCCACATATAAGTCCGCAGACCGTCAGACATCTAGGGTCGGCGCAAGCGCCGAATCCAGAGCCCGGCATAAATCGCGCTGTCGTCAGCCGTGGATTACGCCAGCCGAATATCGGGGGAGCAAATTCTACCAATTCCGGGGGAACCGGTGTGATTCGGCCATCGCCTCTGAGAGAAGGTGTGGGCGGTCCGGCAAAGCCTGTGGCCGAGATCGGCGGCAGCATGATGCAGCCGAAACGCTGATGCTCGTCTGAGCCCTTTAATATCGGCGATTCTAACTTTGGCTCATCGGTGAGCGCGATGATGATTAAATAGGCATTATCCACCTATGACTTCGCAGAATTATATTATTATGTTATTTTTGATAGATAAGTTTGCCGTCGCTCGCAAGCAAGCGAGCCAAGCCATGGCTGCCGGATGGAGCAAGCGAAATGGCGAATTTGGAGCATCTGCCTGAAGCAAAATCTCCGGCTTCCGCTGTTTCGGACAGGCTGCGAGTTGCAGCAATAGTGTTACGCGCAGTTTTCATCTGCACCTTATTGGCTGTGACGCTGCGCGTCAGCATGCCCCAGAACGAAACCATTTGGACGGCTTATGACACGCCGGCCGATCTTGTTCGTCTACTTCTTGGATTATTTGTTTGCATCTGGCTTGTTATCCAGCTCTTTTACGGACCGCGGGACGCCGACGGCTATCGGACCTGGTTCTATCTCGGTCTGATCGCGGTGCCGTTCGCGCTGATCTGTCTCTACGCCGTGTGGTGACAGGTTGAAGACAGGTTCTACAACTCTATCAACCGCCCGCTCGCGGCTTTGATCGCGGCCTCGGTGCGGGTGGCGGCGCCGAGCTTGGCCCGCGCGTTGTCGGTGTGGAAATCGACCGTGCGTTTGGCCAGTCCGAGGATTTGCGCGATTTCGGCCGAAGTCTTGCCGCGCGCCACCCAGGTCAAGACCTCGACCTCGCGATCGTTGAGATCAATCGTCTTCGGCCACAGCCGGGTGCGGGCGACGCCGTTAAGGCGCGCCGTGATGATGGTGGCGAGCACCTCGAAATCGATCGGCTTGGTGACGTAGTCGTCGGCGCCGAGCCGACGGCCCTTGAGCTCATTGTCGCGATCGGTCAGCGCCGTCAAAAACACGAAAGGCATCCGCGCGAAGCGCGGTGCCAGCGCAATCAGGCGCTCCAAGAGCTCGAAGCCCGAAAGTGCCGGCATACTGATGTCTGACAGCACCAAGTCAGGCATAATTTTCAGGATGGCGGCAAGCCCCTCGCTGCCGTCATGGGCGACGCTGACCGCGTAACCGCGGTCGATCAGTTCCTCGGCGATCAGCGCCGCGGTTTCGCGATCATCCTCGATGCAAAGAATTTTGTTCCGCGTCTCTGACATCACACTTCACCGGATCGTGAATGCGTCTCGAATTGGGTCCGACAGCGACCACCTTACGGCAGCTTTTCTCATTTCGTAGTAGGTTTCCGGGCGTAATGAAAGCTGCCCGAAGCGGTCTAGCGATATCGCTCCATTATCCAGGCGTTGACGATAGCCGCCAGGAGAAGCGCCGCCGCAATCAGCATCCAATTTTGGAAGTGAAAGTGGATGCCGAAAAGCGTAAATTCCCTGAGTAGCCAGTCGCCCAAAGTCCGCCCCGTAAAGAAGAGTACTGAAGGGCTTTTTTCTGGCAGTGGCTACTGTCACTAATTACACGAATCTGCCGGGTTATTGGATGACGTGCTACTTTCTCCGAGGCTTTTCCGTGGTTACGGCACTGGGATATTGTTATTGTTCATGGCGCCAGCATCTATAAGCCGCGAGATCGTTTTATGTGGCAACCGAAATCGATTCAGACCCATTTAGCCGCGGTATTTCTGCTGTTCTTCGCGCTGGTGGTCGTTTTGGGCGCGTTCAGCATTTGGCGGCTGTCGAATTTCGATGCATTGTCCGCGGATGTGGCCGAAGTCTGGCTGCCGACGACGCGCGCGCTCGGCGATCTTAGCAATTATACGTCGGATTTTCGTGCCTCCGAGGGCGGTGAACTGCTCTCTTCCGACCCGGCCGAGGCCGCCGCCACCGAGCGACAGATGACGGAGCTCGACCGCACCATTGCCGCGTCCGAGCGCGAGTTTGAGCGCATTCGCCACGATGCGGCGGAAAACCGGCTCTACGCGCAATTCACGGCCCACTGGAACGAGTATCGCGCCATCGTCAACCAGATGCTGGCCCTGGCCCGCAGCGATCGCAAGGCCGAGGCGCTGCAAATCTACGGCTCCTCGTCGCGCGCAGCCTACAACTCGGCCAGCGACAAGCTCGGTCGGCTGACCGACCAGGCCGTCGCCAGCGCCCAAGCGGCAAGCGACCGCCTCGCCGTCGCCTACCGCCATGCATTCTGGCTCATCCTATTGGCCATCGTCATCGCTGCCGTGCTGGTGGTCGCCGCACTCATTCACATCAGCCGGTCAATTTCCGCGCCGCTCCTCGATCTCACCGACCGAATGCGCCGGCTTGCCGCCAACGATACGACGGCTGACATCCCGGAAATCGATCGCCGCGATGAGATCGGCGCCATGGCGCAGGCGACCGTGGTGTTCCGCAACAACGCGATCGAGCTGATGCGCAGCCAGCACACGCTGGCCCACCAGGCGGCGCTGCTCGAGGAGCAGTTGGCCAACGAGCAGCGTCTAGCCTTGCTACAGCGCAATTTCGTGTCGATGGCGTCGCATGAATTCCGCACGCCGCTCACGGTCATCGACGGCCACGCGCGGCGTCTGGATAAGACCAAAGATGTCGTCAAAGCCAGTGAGATCGGCGAACGTGTCGGCAAGATTCGCAGCGCGGTGCTGCGCATGACGTACTTGATTGACAACCTGCTTAACTCGTCGCGTCTGATCGACGGCGGCGCCGAGCTTTATCTGCATGCGACGGACATGGACATGGCGATCTTGCTGCAGGAGGTTTGCCAGCTGCATCGCGAAATGGTGCCGGGCTCGCAGATCTTGGACCGGTTCGGCACAGCGCCGATGCCGATGTTTGGCGATGCCAAGTTGTTGTTTCAGGTATTCTCCAATCTCCTCGCCAATGCCGTCAAGTATTCGCCCGGCGGCGGCTCGATCGAGGTCGAGGCCCGCAGCACGGCGGAGGAGGTCATCGTCACCATCGCCGATCGCGGCATCGGCATTCCGCCGGGCGATTTCGATCGCTTGTTCGAGCGCTATCACCGCGGCAGCAACGTCTCCGGTATCGTCGGCACTGGGGTCGGCCTTTACCTCGTCAAAATGGCGGTCGATCTGCACCACGGCCGCATCGAAGTGGCGAGCAAGGAGGGTGAAGGCTCGCGCTTTACGGTGCGCTTGCCGCGCTATGGCGAGGCCGATATGAAAGATTGGCAGCCGAGCGATGCGGTGGCGATGAGTGACGCATGACAAGGCTCTTCATGGCGCTGCTTTTGATCTGCGTCGCATCGGGGCAGGCTGGCGCCGCGGTTGTGCCGCAGATTGCGCCAGCGCCGCGTTTCGCTGTTCTCGTGGACTGGCAATATCCGGAATGGCTGCCGTCGCGGTTTCGCAACCATTGCAGCACGGAATTTTTCACCGGCCGGCGATATTGCGCGGATCACTGTGGCGCCGGCTATCAATTCTTCTATTGCTCGGAAGGATCGTTCGGCTGCTGCCATCTCGGCCGCGGCTATTGCGACTTTCGCGGCGTCCTACGCTGCAGTCCCTAAGCCGAGCTACGGCTGGGCGATATGCCAGGCGCCGTTGAGAAAGCCGTCGCCAGTGATGTCGCCGGGTTTCTTGTCGTTTTTCCAGGTGTAGAGCGGGCGGCCTTTGTAAGCCCATTGCTTCCCACCGTCGGCGCGGGTGATGACGCTGTAGTCGCCCATCGGCTTTGCATCCGCCGCCGCCATCAAGGGCGGCCAATTGCCCGCGCAGGGGCCGTTGCAAGCCGACTTGCCGCCGCCGTCCTTGTCGAAGACGTAAAGCGTCATGCCCTTGTCGTTGGTGAGCACTTTGCCTTTGGCGCTGTCGCCAGTCTTGGTCGGCGCCATCTGCGCAAAAGCCACGGTCGCAACCGTCGTGACGGCGGCGATTGCCATAATGAATGACGTTCGCATGTGCTTCCTCCTGGGTCGGGTCGAGGGTTGGTGGCGCAACGGCCGGAATAACACCGCGCTGTGTCGTCTATTCCACTGCCGATTTGTCGCCATTGGCGTCGGGTCTGTGCTATTGTGCTTTTCGATGAGATGCCTGCGACAATTTGTTCGGATGCAATCGCGCGGCGGCCTGCTGGCCGTCTACCTCGCTTATTCGCTCGCCATCCAGGCGACCATGGCAAGCATCGGGCTCGGCATGTCGGCAGGCGTGGCGCCGGATCGGGCCGGCTTCGTCCTCTGCAGCTTTGCGTCGCATCGGACCGCACCGGCGCCCGGCGACCGGCAGTTGCCGTCCCGCACGCCGCAGTGTCCGTTCTGTTTCGTGGCCGCGCAAAGCGCCGGTTATGTCGCGGCCGCGGGCGAACCGCCGGCGTTTCCGGCCTATGCCGGGTTATTGGTTGCCGCGATTTCGCGCCCGCTCGGCGATGGGACATTCGTCCCGCATTTCCGCCATTTGCGAGCTGAGCCGCGCGCTCCTCCCACCGTCTCCGTCTGACGCCTGAAACCGTTCCGCTGTTGCGGAATTCTTTCTCATGCGCTCTCGGAGAACATCATGCGCACCTTTTCCAAACTCGCCTTCGCGGCGGTATTGATCGCTTTTGTCGGTCCAGCTTTCGCTCAGGGCACCGGCGCCGCTTCCATCACCGTCGAGCAACCCTACGCGCGGGCAACGCCCGCGGGCGCCAAGACCGGCGCCGTCTATATGACGATCGACAATAAATCCGGCACGGCGGACCGGCTGACCGGAGCATTGTCGGACGTCGCCGATAAGCTGCAGATTCACGAAATGAAGGTCGAAAACGGCGTGATGCAGATGCGGGAAATCCCCGGCGGTCTGCCGATTCCGGCCAATGGATCGGTGGTGCTCAAGCCCGGCAGCTACCATGTCATGCTGATCGGATTGAAGAAACCTCTCACCGCTGGAGAGAAATTTCCCCTGACGCTCACCTTTGAGAAGGCCGGGAATATTGCGGTTACGGTTCCGGTCCAGGCCATGGGCGCCACGCAAGACAAAGGCGGTATAAACAGTATGGGCGGAATGCAGGACGGCAAGTCTGGCGGCGGCATGGGCCATATGGAGATGAAGTAATGCCGGCGCGCCAATGGATGTTGCCGGCATTTGCCGGGCTTTTCAGCTGTGCCGTTTTCGCGCTGGGTATCGTCTACATCGTGTCGTTCAGCAGAGGCGCGCCCACCATCACCACGCAGATCGGCGGGGCGTTCTCGCTTGTCGACGATACCGGCGCAACGGTGACCGAGAAGACACTCGCCGGCAAACCCTACACTATGTATTTCGGCTACACGTTCTGCCCTGACGTGTGCCCGACCACGCTGCTCGATTTATCGCGCTGGATTCAAAAGCTCGGACCTGATGCCGACAAGCTCAACTACGTGTTCGTCACGGTCGATCCGGAGCGAGACACGGTGCAGTCGCTGCATGACTATCTGTCGTCGTTCGACAAGCGCATTCGCGGCTATACCGGCACGGCGGCAGAAATCGCTCAGATCGCGAAGGAGTATCGCGTCTATTACAAAAAAGTCCCCACCGAAGGCGGCGGCTATACTATGGATCATTCCGCCATTATCTATCTGATGGGCTCGGACGGTAAATTCGTCACCGTGATCCCCTACCAAGAGGACGATGCCTCGGCCTTGGCCAAACTCAGAAATGTCGCATCGCTAACGCCAACGTCATGACTTGAAATGCGGATATGTCTTATCGGGAATGGGAATGTCTCCTGTTGGCCGCACGCTACCATTGCGGCCGTGGCTGCAAAGAAAAGTCAAAGTTACATTAATTGGGGCATTGCGGCGTTACCGTCGACCCAACACCAGTATGAAGCATATCAAGCTGAGATGCAGTCGCATTGTAGATCGCAGCAGCTCCCCCGAAGGAAATGAGCATGAAAAGCGGGACAAACACAACAACGAAGGTCAAGAAAAAGCGAAAGCCTTTGACGTCGTCTTTGCTAATTTTTTTGAGGACTTCCCAGAGAAATGTGATTGTTCCGACCAACAGAAGCAGCGCCGCTAAGGTAATGAGGATCATGCCGGGAAACATACAGGTCTCCTTTTCACCGATCCGTTCAATCCGTCCCTCCCCCAGGTCTCGTCTCAGTCAATAGCTTAG
>JASHOX010000269.1 GCA_030038415.1 Xanthobacteraceae bacterium | reverse complement strand
AAAACCGAGATCGGTGTGTAACGTGCAGTTATCTTGAATCTGCGAACGCTCTCCAAGCTCGATCCATTCGTTGTCGCCGCGCAGCACCGCGCCGAACCAGACACTGCAGTCGGCTTTCAGCCGCACCTTGCCGATGACCGCCGCGCTCGGCGCAACCCAATAGCAGCCTTCTTCCGGCAAGTCCGGCCTCTGTCCGTCGAGTTCATAGA
The DNA here is from genome assembly GCA_030038415.1 of Xanthobacteraceae bacterium. Taxonomy (GTDB): domain Bacteria; phylum Pseudomonadota; class Alphaproteobacteria; order Rhizobiales; family Xanthobacteraceae; genus BOG-931. Next base: position 2,928 of record JASHOX010000269.1, on the reverse strand, counting down.
TCATCTGCGGGCGCTCGTGTCGGTCGTCTCTGCTTTGGAGAGACGCTCGCTACAAGCCCTATCAGACGTTCGTCAGCGCTTGAAGCGTCATCACCACGACCGAACCCGACATCAGGCTCCACAATCCGGCGATCACGGTCGCTATCATGACGAAGGGAGCGGGCCGGCGCTCGATGCGGCGTCCGCGCACGCTGTTGCGCATGATGATGAAAGGGGCGGAGAAAACCAGCAGTGGAATAGCGGCGAAGCGCGAAGGCACTGGCCCCACTTCAAGCAAGCGGAAGCTCGGGAAATGCTGCCAGACGACGCGATAGCCGCTGGCGCAGGCTCCCGCGAAAGCAAAGCCGATGGCGAGGCAGAAAAGCGACTCGATGGCCTGCGGCGTCATCGCCGGCCGCAACGCTTCGAACATGGGGACGCCTCCGGTTTTCGGAGGTCATCGCAGAGCGCGCCGGCTGCGGCTACGAATTGATTAAGAAAGGGTTAACGTGCTGGGGCCGGCGTCCATTTTGTGCCCGGCGGCCCATGCGATACTGGCCGTTGATTCGGCTCGCGTGTGGCAAAATCAATCATGAGGGCGCAAGCGCTTTCGCGGTTAAAGGCTCGCGGCAAGGCCGGCAGCTTCCTTTGGTTGCCTCTGGCCGCTCTTGCCGCGCTTGTGATGGCGGCGGCAGGCTTCGTCTCCTATGTGCTGTGGCCCACGTGGCCGGGTGCGCCGATCCCGCTTGGTGCGCCGGCGGTTCCGATTACGGTCGCCGGCGTCCTCTTCGGTGTGCCGCCGGCGGCGATCAGGGTTGCCGTGCAGCGCCAACCAGGCCCGCACGAACGCGTCGACCTCGTCTTTCTGTGGCCGTCACTCGAACCGCCGCAATCGTCTGGTAAAGCCGCCGTCAGGCCGGTCGCGGAAACTATGGTCACTCCAGCGGAAGCGAGCGGGGCTGGGCCGCCGCGCGTTAGCGACCGTCTGTTCGTCACTATCGCCGGCCTCGGCGCGGTGCTGCCGCCGATCGAACGGCTGCGCACGATTTATCCGCGCTATGTCGAAGCTCAGGCCACGGCCGGACCCGCCGGGCTGGCGATCCTGCCATTTCGCGCCGGCACGCCCTATGAAGGAGAAGATCTCGTCTACGTCGCCGAACAGCCGGAGCAATTTTTCGCGCGCTGCACGCGTGACTTGCGGGCGGTATCGGGCACCTGCATCCACGACCGTTCGCTCGATGCGGCCGAGATTACGCTGCGCTTTCCGCGCCAATGGCTTGATGATTGGCAGAGCGTCGCCGAAGGCTTTGACCGGCTCGTTGCGCGGCTACATCCGCACGGAAACTGACGGCTCGGCGCACCGCGTTCCAAGCCAATGCAGCCGCTCAGGCCAAGTCCATGTCCAAGATCGGCATTTCAAGTATATAGGAGCGGCGCCCTTTCTCATCATCGACAAATAACACGCCGATGAATTCATCGCCTAGGTAAGTTTCGAGCGAGTCCTTTTTCTTCGCGCGGGCCACGACGCGGATTTTCTCATTGTCGAATCTTCGCTTGAGATAGGCGTCCAAGCGCTTGATCTGATCGATCTCGCTCACGTCTCCCAGGCTTATCTCCATGCGAAAATTATAGGACAAGTCTTCGTCCTCGTCGTCCAGATTGAGATCGCCCAGTTTTTCCTCGCCGATATAGACTTCGGCGAAATCATCTTTCCTCGGTCGCGGTACCACGCGGATGCGCTGGTTGCCGAACAGCTTCTTAAGATAAGCGTCGAGCTTTTTGATTTCCTGGACGTCCACGAGCGTCCCCCCCCCCCAAGCGCAATTTCAAAGATAGCGGGCCCGAGACTGGCCCGGGATGATGCCAATTTTCGGGAAATATCGTGCTCAACCTAGGCCCAAAGCCGCATAGCACGCGGCTGCGGCAACAACAAAGTGGAGGCCGCCGGCTTCAGGTCTCGTCGTAAAGCATCTGGTCCATGATACGTGCCGGTTCCGGGCATCCGGCAACGCCTACGACTTTGGCCGGCACGCCGGCGACGGTGACGTTGTTGGGCACCGGCTTGAGCACCACCGATCCGGCGGCAATGCGGGCGCAATGTCCGACTTCGATGTTGCCGAGAATCTTGGCGCCGGCCCCGATCATCACGCCATAGCGGATTTTGGGGTGACGGTCGCCGGCCTCCTTGCCGCTGCCGCCGAGGGTCACGCCGTGCAGCATCGAGACATCGTCCTCAATCACGGCGGTTTCGCCGACGACGACGCTGGTGGCGTGGTCAAGGAAAATGCCGCGCCCAATGCGCGCGGCCGGATGGATGTCGCATTGGAACACCGCCGAGGAGCGGCTCTGCAGATAGAGGGCGAAATCGCGGCGTCCTTTGTTCCAGAGCCAGTGGGCAAGCCGATGGGTCTCGATGGCATGGAAGCCTTTGAAGTAAAGCACCGGCTCAATCAGGCGATGAGTCGCCGGATCGCGGTCGGCGGTCGCCACGATGTCGGCCCGAAAGCTTTCGGCGATCGACGGCGCCTCTTCAAGCGCGTCGGTATAGGCCTGTCGGATCAATTCGCCGCCCAGCGCGGCGTGGTCGAGCCGCTCCGACAGCCGGTAGACGACCGCCGCCTCGAGCGTGTCGTGATGCAGAATGGTCGAATAGATGAAGGTTGCCAGTTCCGGCTCTCGCCGCACCACATCCTCCGCGTCGCGGCGGATGCGCGCCCAGACCGGATCGACCTTATCGAGCGCGGGCTTCGGCTGAACTTGCGCCATCGAACTGCCTCCCGGATTGACGGACCCTAGCATAACTACCTCCCGGATAGACGCATCTTAGCATAAGTGGGGCGAGGAGGGGCCATAAACCAGGGCTCTTGGTATTCGCGGCTATCGGCTGATTGGGCCGGCGGCCGATTTAGAAGGGCCATTTGACCTCGCCTGCCGCCGCGCTGTCATGGC
>JASHOX010000268.1 GCA_030038415.1 Xanthobacteraceae bacterium | reverse complement strand
TTGTGGGCACGCGTCGGCGTGCCCTACTCGCCGGCGACCGGGCTGCCGATCGAGAGCCAGACCGTGTCGCAGATGGTGGATCGCATCCTGGCGCTCCCCGAAGGTACTCGTCTTTATCTTCTTGCCCCAGTCGTGCGCGGCCGCAAGGGCGAGTACCGCAAAGAACTCGCCGAGTTCATGAAGAAGGGCTACCAGCGGGTCAAAATCGACGGCGCCTTCTACGAGATCGCCGACGCGCCGGCGCTGGACAAGAAATTCACCCACGACATCGACGTCGTGGTCGACCGCATGGTGGTGCGCCCCGATATCGCCGCGCGTTTGGCGGATTCGCTGGAGCAGGCGCTGAAGCTCGCCGATGGGCTGGCGGTGGCGGAGCTGGCGGACCCTCACCCCGACCCTCTCCCGCAAGCGGGAGAGGGAGTCGCGCCATTAGCGCGTTCACGCGCGTCTTCGACGCACTATGGCGCGACGGGTGAGGGCAAAACGAGCGAGCGGGCCAAAGCAAACAGACAAAGAAACGAAACCGCCGAGCGCCTCGTCTTCTCGGAGAAATTTGCCTGCCCGGTGTCGGGCTTCACCATTCCCGAGATCGAGCCGCGGCTGTTCTCCTTCAACAATCCGTTCGGCGCCTGCCCGAAATGCGGCGGGCTCGGCGTCGAGCAGCACATCGACGCCGACCTCGTCATCCCCGACAAGGACCGCACCTTGCGCAAGGGCGCCATCGCGCCGTGGGCGAAATCGTCGTCGCCTTATTACACGCAGACGCTCGCGGCGCTGGGCAAGCACTACAAGTTCACGCTCGACACCAAGTGGAAGGACCTGCCGAAGAAGACGCAGGACGCCATTCTTTACGGCAGTGGCGACACCGAGATCCGCTTCTCCTATGACGACGGCATGCGCGCCTACGACACCAAGCGCGCCTTCGAAGGCGTCATCACCAATCTCGAGCGCCGCTACAAAGAGACCGACAGCGATTGGGCGCGCGAGGAGATCGCCCGCTACTTCACCGACGTGCCGTGCGACGCCTGTAAGGGCTACCGGCTCAAGCCCGAGGCTTTGTGCGTCAAAGTCGGCGGCCTGCATATCGGCGAAGTGTCCGACATGTCAGTCAAAGGCGCAGCACAATGGTTCACTGAGCTACCCCAGCGGCTGACCGACAAGCAGAACGAAATCGCGGTGCGCGTGCTCAAGGAAATCCGCGAGCGGCTCAAATTTCTGGTCGACGTCGGGCTGGAATATCTGACGCTCGCGCGCGCCAGTGGCACGCTGTCCGGCGGCGAAAGCCAGCGCATTCGCCTTGCCTCCCAGATCGGCTCAGGCCTCACCGGCGTGCTCTACGTGCTCGATGAACCTTCCATTGGCCTGCATCAGCGCGACAATGCCCGGCTCCTCGAAACGCTGAAAAGACTTCGCGACCTCGGCAACACCGTGATCGTGGTCGAGCACGACGAGGACGCCATCCGCACCGCCGACTGGGTGCTCGACATCGGCCCCGGCGCCGGCATCCACGGCGGCCATGTCGTCGCGCAAGGCGGCGTCGCCGACCTCGAAGCCGCGCCGCAAAGCTGGACCGGCAAATATTTGTCCGGCGAATTGATGGTGCAAATCCCAGACCGACGGCCGCCGAACAAGAGCCGCATGCTGAAAATCGTCGGCGCACGCGGCAACAACCTCAAAAACATCACCGCCGAAATTCCGCTCGGCCTGTTCACGACCGTCACCGGCGTGTCCGGCGGCGGCAAGTCGACGCTGCTCATCGACACGCTGTACAAGGCCCTCGCCCGGCGGCTCAACAACGCCAGCGAGGCCCCCGCCCCTTACGACCGCATCGAAGGCGTCGAGCATCTCGACAAGATCATCGACATCGACCAATCGCCGATCGGCCGCACGCCGCGCAGCAACCCCGCGACCTATACCGGCGCGTTCACGCCGATCCGCGAGTGGTTCGCCGGCCTCCCGGAGTCGAAGGCGCGCGGCTACGAGCCCGGCCGCTTCTCCTTCAACGTCAAGGGCGGCCGCTGCGAGGCCTGCCAGGGCGACGGCGTCATCAAGATCGAGATGCACTTTTTGCCCGACGTTTACGTCACCTGCGACGTCTGCAAGGGCAAGCGCTACAACCGCGAAACGCTGGAAGTGCTGTTCCGCGGCAAGTCGATCGCCGACGTGCTCGACATGACGGTCGAGGAGGCGCTCGAATTCTTCAAGGCGGTGCCGCGGGTGCGCGAGCCGCTGAAACTTCTGCACCGCGTCGGGCTGGACTACATCCATGTCGGCCAGCAGGCGACCACGCTAAGCGGCGGCGAGGCGCAGCGCGTCAAGCTCGCCAAGGAATTATCGAAGCGCGCCACCGGCCGCACGCTCTACATTCTGGACGAGCCGACCACCGGGCTGCATTTCCACGACGTGGCAAAACTCCTCGACGTGCTGCATGAGCTGGTGGAGAGCGGCAACAGCGTCGTCGTCATCGAGCACAATCTGGAAGTGATCAAGACCGCCGACTGGATCATCGACCTCGGTCCCGAAGGCGGCGACGGCGGCGGCGAAATCGTCGCCGCGGGCACGCCGGAAGACATCGTGCGGGAAGCGGCGTCGTCGGGCCGAAGCCCGAAGGGCGAAGGCCGAAGTTATACCGGGCAGTTTTTGAAGCCGGTCCTCGCGAGGCGCGGCACGGAGCCGAAGAAGAAGCGCGTCGAGGCGGCGGAGTAGCTTTCGTCACCCTCCCCTGGATGGGGAGGGTCGTCCGCCGTAGCTCGCGCAGCGAGCGAAGGCGTGACGGGGTGGGTGACGGGAAAATGAGCGAAACGCTGGACCGCGTGCGAGCGCTTATCAGGCGTGGCGAATATATCGTTTCTCGCCATGGGTTCCGCGAACTCCGCGCCGATGCTATTGTTGCTGAGGATGCAATATCCGGAGTAGAGACAGCGGTCGTCGTTGAGGATTACCCAGATTCGCGGAAAGAGCCATCAGTACTGGTTCTACAACGCGACCGTGATGGTCGGCCCATCCATGTGATGTGGGGCGTTCCAAAAGCGCGTCGAGCACCAGCGATATTGGTGACGGCTTATCGACCGGCGCCCGCGAGGTGGTCGGCGGACTTTATGAAACGAATAAGATCATGACACGAAAATCAAACGAGTTCATTCACGAAGGCAAGTACGTCGCGGAGGTGCCGGTCGAATTGATCGAGGACGACACCGCATGGTCGCCTTATCTTTCACCGGATGACGTCCGAAAGCTCGACACGGTCGCGCTGGCGTTGCGGCGCGGCGACGTCGCCGAAGCGGCCAAGTACGGACGGGTGTTCGTCGAACTGAACCCAGTGGCGGCGGAATAACCGCCGACTGGATCATCGACCTCGGCCCCGAAGGCGGCGACGGCGGCGGCGAAATCGTCGCCGCGGGCACGCCGGAAGACATCGTGCGTGAGGATACCGCGGGCTACAATAAGACCGCGAAGAGGTGACTTCGAATGTTTACTCGGCTGCACGAGTAAGTTCTGAAGAGCCAGTGAGAATCGGAAGCAACGTATCCCAAGATTCAATTTTAAGATCTCGGAATGTTTTCGAAGTTCTGGGCAAATACGGCAGCTGGTCGTACCCATAAGCGCCAACATAAATATCGCCGCGATTTATTTCGTCTTTGGCGTACGAGATTCCATCCAACCCAAAATTTTTAGACACCTTTATAATCTTATCTGCAACGGACAAATCGGCGTCTGCGCCGATTGCGACAACAAAGAGAGACGGATGGGGTTTACCAACTGAGCTGCTTCCGAAAGTCGACTCAATCATGATTTGTTTTTTTTCAAGTTCCGTTCTCAATTCTCGGTAACGCGGCAGCAGGTCGTTGATCTGAACCCGAGTTTCAATACCTTGGCCCGGGATCGAACGAATAGCCGAACGAATTATCTTGGGCCTGATGGCCTCACTTTCAAGAGCGAGAGC
>JASHOX010000267.1 GCA_030038415.1 Xanthobacteraceae bacterium | reverse complement strand
CGTCGGCCTCTCCATCAGCCAGACCGCGACCGGCACGCTGGCGACGTTCGCCGACGGCATTACCAACAGCGGCACCGGCACCATCGAGGGCAGCAAGTACGGCATCTTCGTTGGCAATATTAACAACGGTACCGGTCAGGCCACGATCTCGACCTTCTCCGGCGGCATCAGCAACGCCGGCACCATCTCGGGCGGCAACGGTATTTTCGTCGGCGGCTCGGGTTCCGGGCGAACGACGATATCGACATTCTCCGGCGGGATCATCAACAGCGGCGCCATTAAAGGCGACCCCGGCATTTTCATCGGCGGCGTCGCGCTGAGCAACGGCCAGATCACGATCGGGACCTTGAGCGGCGGCATCACCAACGCCGGCACCGGTACCATCTCGGGCATCCTGGTCGGCGGCACCGCGCTGGCGGGTGTGGGCGGAACAAATGCGCGCGTGACGCTATCGACATTTTTAGGGGGGATCAGCAACGCCGGCACCATTCTGGGCGCCAGTAGCCTGAGCGGCGACAACGGCATCGTTCTTGGCGGCCGTGTCACCGCCAATGGTCACATTACGATCTCGACCTTTGCCGGCGGCATCACCAATTCCGGCCGGATTTCGGTCGCAAATGCCGGCATCGTCGTCGGCTCCGAGATTTCAATTCCGACCTTCAGCGGCAATATCAGCAATGCCGAGTCATTACCGGGGCGACCGGCATCGTCGTTACGGGCAACAGCACGATTTATGGCGCGATCGTCGACAGCGGCACCATCTTCGCGAGCGGCGAAGCCATTGCGGTCGGCGCCGCAAGCACGATCAATACGAGCCACACCGCGATTGTGGTCAGCGGACCGACGCTGACCGGCGGCATCAGCAATGGCGGGACACCTCACGGCGGCAACCGGCATCGCGATCGCGGGAAGCACGATCGCCGGCGAGATCGTCGACACCGGCGTTATTCTCGCGTCCAATCACGGCATCGCCATCGCCGCGACAGCCGCGATCAACTCCAGCCGCACCGGCGTCGTCGTGGGCGGCGGCACCCTGACCGGCGGCATCAGCAATGCCGGAGCGATTGCGGCGGCCAACGGCCGCGGCGTCTTCATCGGCGCCGCCTTCAGCGTCATCGGCACCAGCAATTTCCGCTCGGCCACGGTTCCGACCTTCATGGGCGGCATCAGCAATTCGGGCACGATCACGGCATCGCAAGCCGGCATCATGGTCGGCGGCAAAGCCGTCCTCAACGGCAGCACCAACCACGCCACCATAACGATCTCGACCTTCGCCGGCGGCGTCACCAATTCGGGCATGATCTCGGCCGGGGGCAGCGCAATCCTGGTCGGCGGCACCGCGACCCTCAACGGCTTCAGAAGCAACGCCGCGATAACGGTCTCGGCCTTCTCGGGCGGCATCAGCAACTCGGGCACGATAACGGCGGGGAGCGCCGGCATTGAGGTTGGCGGCAGCACGTCCTCCCTGCATCCCTCGGACGACGCCTCCGTGACGATCTCGACGTTCGCCAACGGGATCACCAACAACGGCGTGATCAGCGCAAGAACCGGCATCCTGGTCAACGCGCATGTCTTGACCTTCTCAGGCGCGATCGCCAACAGCGGCACCATCATCGGCAGCGGCGGCACGGCCATCGACGTCAGCGGCGCCAACAATGCGATCACCATCAATCAGAGCGGCGGCTCACTCTCCGGCGCCGTCAAATTGTCCGCCAACGCCGACATGCTCAACATTTCCGGCGGCACCATCAGCGGCAACATCGTGGGCGCAGGATCGAGCGACACCGTCAACTTCAACATGGGATCCGGCACCTTCAGCTATGGCAGCGCCTTCGGCTTCTCCGGCATCAATCAAGTCAACGTCAATTCCGGTACCGTGATCCTCGACGGCGCCAACAACGCCACCGCGATCGATGTTGTCGGCGGCACGCTGGCCGGCGCCGGCACGCTCGATCCGCTGACGCTGACCATCCACTCCGGCGGCACGTTCTCGCCCGGCACCCCCGGCATACCCGGCACGTCGATGACCGTTACCGGGAATCTCGTCTTTCAGCCCGGCGCGCTTTATGTGGTTTATCTCGGCAGCAGCGCGACCTTCGCCGATGTCAGCGGCACGGCCGCGCTCGCCGGCACGGTGGACGCCGATTTCATTTCAGGCGCCGGTCTCGCCAAGCAATACACGATCCTGGAATCGTCGGGACTTGGCGGCACGACGTTTTCGGGCTTGACCATCGGCGGGCTGCCGACGGCCTTCACCCCGGCGCTGGGCTACAGTAGCGACGATGCGTTCCTCACTCTCACCGCGACGCTCGGGTCCGCTACGCCGCTTCCGCAAAATGCGCAGAATGTCGCCAATGCCATCGATACTTATTTCAACGCCGGCGGCGCGCTGCCGCCGAGCTTCGTCTCGCTTTTTAGCTTGAGCGGCGCGAGTCTTGCCAATGCGCTGACACAATTGGACGGCGAAGACGCGACTGGCGCGCAGACGAGCGCCTTCCAACTGATCAACGATTTCCTCAATCTGATGCTCGATCCGACCGCCGGCGGAGGCGGCGGCGCAAGCGGCTCCGGCGCGAGCGGCTTCGCGCCGGACCAGGATGCCAGCCTGCCGCCCGACATTGCTCTCGCTTACGCTCACGCGCTGCACCAGAAGCCGCCGCCATCATCAGCGCAGCCGCAAGACTTCGCGCAGCGCTGGAGCGCGTGGGCGTCGGGCTTCGGCGGATCGAGCACGACGGACGGCAGCACAGCGGTCGGCTCGTCGAACGTGACGGCGAGCGATTACGGCTATGCCGCCGGTCTGACCTATCACGTCTCGCCGGAGACGGATTACGGCTTCGCGCTCGCCGGCGGCGGCACCAACTGGAATTCGGCGCAAAACCTCGGCAGCGGCCGCAGCGACGCATTTCAGGCCGGCGTCTATGCCAAGACGCATTTCGGGGCGGCTTATCTGTCCGGTACGCTGGCCTTCGCCAACCACTGGTTCACGACCAACCGCATAGCGATGGGCGACAACCTGACCGCGACATTCCAGGGCCAGAGTTACGCCGCGCGCGGCGAGGCCGGCTATCGCTATGCGGTGCCGGTCACCGGATATATTATTGGTGTGACGCCTTATGCCGCTCTGCAGGCGCAAGCCTTCCACACACCGAGCTGCAGCGAGACCGATCTCTCAGGCGGCGGCTTCGCGCTTACCTACAATGCGATGAACGCAACCGACACCAGAAGCGAGCTCGGTGCGCGCTTCGACAATCTGCAATTCGTCGACGGCATGCCGCTTGTTCTGCGCGGCCGTCTGGCGTGGGCGCATGACTGGATTACCAATCCCGCGCTCGGCGCCGCCTTCGAGACACTGCCCGGATCGGCCTTCACCGTGAACGGCGCGGCGCCGCCGAAGAACTCCGCGCTGACCACGGCCGCCGCCGAACTGCACATCAGCGCCAACTGGACCGCCATCGCCAAATTCGACGGCGAGTTCGGATCGGGCGCGCAGACTTATGGCGGAACCGGCACGCTGAAATATTCGTGGTGAGATCGAGTGCGGGCCTAATCCTCGAACTTCAAATTCGCGGCTTTGACGACGTCGGCGAATTTGGCGATGTCGCTCTGGATGAGCTTCTCGAACTGGTCTGGCGTCGCGCCGCCGGGATCGACCGCCATGGCGCTGAGCTTGCTCGATACGCCGGGATCGTGGATGGCGTCGTTGAAGGCCTTGCGCAGCTTGGCGAGCGCGGGCGCCGGCGCGCCCATTGGCGCGAACACGCCGCTCCACAGATGGACGTCGACGCTCGGATAGCCGGCTTCCGCCATGCTCGGCACATCGGGCAGCAGCGAGGAGCGTTCGGCGCCGGTCACCGCGAGCGCCTTGACCTTGCCGGCCTTGACCTGCGGCACCGTCGGCGGGCCGTCGGCGATAGTCATCGCGGTCTGGCCCTGAATGACGGAGAGGATCATCTCGTTGCTGCTCTTATACGGGATCATCGTGCCGGGCATGCCGGTCTTCAATTTCAGCAATTCGGTGGTGATGGTGAAAGCCGGCGACGAGCTGCCGTAATTCGCCTTGTCCGGATGCGCCTTCATCCAGGCGATAAACTCCTTGAGATTTTTCGACGGGTTGTCGGCACCGATCACCATGATCAGCGGAAAATGCGCGATCATCGCGACCGGCACGAAGCTTTTGGTCGGAGAGTATTTGAGATCGTGATAGATCGCGGCCGCCACCGCCATGGCGCCGCTCGGCCCGACAAACAGCGTGTAGCCGTCCGCCGGCTGCTGGGTGACGTATTCGGGCGCCAGCCGGCCGCCCGCCCCGGGCTTGTTCTCGACCACCACCGGCTGGCCGAGAATTTCCGAAACCTTGGCGCCGACAAGGCGGGCGAAAATATCGTTGCCGCCGCCGGCGGCAAAGCCGACGACCAGACGGATCGGCCGGGTCGGAAAATCGCTCTGCGCACGCGCCGGCGCGATGACCGCAGGTGCCGTCGCCAGCATGGTCGCCGCGGACAAAATCGAACGGCGTGTGAAGTGGCCGACGCTCATGGGACTTCCTCCAGGTTCTTTACTGTTCAAGGTGTTTTTGCCGCCGAGGCGGGCAGCCGGAATAGAAACGGGCGCGCACCGTTAGCACAATGCGGCAAGGCGCGCCCTAGTCTTTAAGATCGCAGCCATTCCACCAATGCCTTGGTCACCGCCGCCGGCTGTTCGAGCGTCGACAAATGGCCGCTGTCGGGGATCACGACCAGGCGCGAACCGCGAATGCCGGCGGCGATCTCGCGGGCAAGCTCCGGCGGCGTCGCTTCGTCGCCCTCGCCAACGAGAACCATCGTCGGGCAGGCGATCGCGGCAAGACCGGGCCGCGAATCCGGCCGGGTGATGATCGCCTGCTGCTGACGGAAAAAAGCCTCAAGCCCGGTGTCTTCCGCCATGGTGAGGACAATGCGCTTGAGCGCTTCGTCGCCGTGCCGGTTGCGATGCACGTAGATCGGAAAGGCAAGCTCCGGGATCTCGGCATAGCGGCCGTCTTTGGCCATCGCCATCAAGACGCGCCGCCGCTCGGTTTGTTCCGCTGTGTCCGCCCGCGCTCCGGTATCGAGCAGAGCGAGCTTGGCGACGCGCCCCGGTGCCTGACGCATGATCTCGAAGGCGATGTAGCCGCCCATCGACAGACCGGCGAGCGCGAACCGCGGCGGTGCGGCGGCCAAAATCCGCCGCGCGATGGCCGCCATGCTGTCGTCGCGTCGATGGTCGGCAACCATAACCGGCCCGAACTGCCACAGCGCCGGGATCTGTTCGCTATATAGCCGCGCGGTACAAGTCAGGCCGGGAATAAGCACGACCGGCAGTGAATCGAACGCGGCTTCGGGCATGGCTGTCGCCGTCCTCTCGTTGCTTGGCCGGAGCCAGCTTAACCGGTGTCGAGAAAAAGTGAAGGAATCCGTTTAACTTAGTGCGCCGCAACCAGACCATTGCGGTTGACTTTCGGCCAATCGACCCTATCTTCCGCGCAACGTTATTAGGGCAGATTCGACCGCGCTTGCGCGTGTTTGCCGCTTTCCTCCGAAACGGTTCTGCCGGCGGCGCCTCATTGCAGGGCCGCTCCAGATAGAGGGTCTATGTCGTTTTCCCATCTCGGCTTGTCCGAAAAAGTTCTCGCCGCCGTCGCGGCGACCGGCTACAAAACTCCCACTCCCATTCAAGATCAGGCGATCCCTCACGTGCTGGCCCGGCGCGACGTGCTCGGCATCGCGCAGACCGGCACCGGCAAGACGGCGGCCTTCGTGCTGCCGATGCTGACCATGCTGGAAAAGGGCCGTGCCCGCGCCCGCATGCCGCGCACGCTCATTCTCGAGCCGACCCGCGAGCTCGCGGCGCAAGTGGAAGAGAGCTTCGCCCGATACGGCGCCAATCACAAGCTCAACGTCGCGCTGATCATCGGCGGCGTTTCCTTCGACAATCAGGATTCCAAGCTCACCCGCGGCGTCGACGTGCTGATCGCGACGCCCGGCAGGCTGCTCGACCATAACGAGCGCGGCCGGCTCCTGCTCACCGGCGTCGAGCTTCTGGTCATCGACGAAGCCGACCGCATGCTCGATATGGGTTTCATTCCCGACATCGAGCGCATCTGCAAGCTCGTTCCCTTCACCCGTCAGACGCTGTTCTTCACCGCCACCATGCCGCCCGAGATCCGGCGCATCACCGAACAATTCCTGCACAATCCGGTCCGCGTCGAAGTCGCCAAGCCGGCCACCACCGTCGCCACCACCGCCCAGTTCCTGGCGCGGTCGGGGCGCGAGCCGCATGACAAGCGCGACACGCTGCGCCGGCTCATTCGCTCGGCGCAAGGATTGAAGAACGCCATCGTCTTCTGCAACCGCAAGCGCGATGTCGCCACGTTGCATCGTTCGCTGCAACGGCACGGCTTTTCGGTGCAGGCGCTGCACGGCGATATGGATCAGCCCGCCCGCATGGCCGCGCTCGAACAATTCCGCAAGGGCGAAGTGACGCTTCTGGTCGCGTCCGACGTCGCCGCCCGCGGCCTCGACATCCCCGACGTCAGTCACGTCTATAATTTTGACGTACCGATCCATCCCGACGATTACGTGCACCGCATCGGCCGCACCGGCCGCGCCGGGCGCACCGGCGTCGCGATCAGCATCGTGGCGGGCGCCAACGACGCCAAGGCAGTCGCGGCGATCGAAAAACTGATCGGACAGTCCATTCCTTACATGGATAAGCAGATGGACAAGCAGTTGGACAAGCAGCCCGCACCGAGCGCAGCGTCACAACATCCGCCGCAGCGCCAACATTCCGATCATCGGCGTCATGCGCATCGTCCGGCGGCGGTGGCGCGCATCGACGAAGCGAGATCGCGCCGCACTCCGCTGCCGGCGCGCCCGCGCCAGGACGATTCCGACGCCTCGCACTTGCCCGCTTTCCTGCTGCGTCCGGTCACCGTGAAGGCTTAAGCCGCAGACAGCAAAAAACATTCGATCGGCGCGTCAGGATTTTCCCTACAGACGAACTTCAAGCGATCTTATTTACCGCTCCTTCACCGCTTTCCCTTACCTATACGGGTAATTGCAGATGCGTACTGTGCCGCTCGGCACCGGTTTGATATTTTCCAGGGCTATTGGAGATGATGGCCGTGCCCCCAGAAGAGCACGAAAGGACGCTTGCATTCGCTGAAATCGCGCTCGGACAAATCCGCGCTTTGGGTCAATCGGCGTCGCCGCGTAATTTTGAAATTTGGTACCATTACGCAACGGGTTACAATCAGCCGCTCAACCAAGCGATTAACGAGGCACTGGCCACGAAGGGCGCGCTCAGCGACGCCGATCTCGAAGAGATCTACGACACCTATATCGCGGTGAACCGCCTGGGCGACCGCATGGAGACGGTCAATGGCCGGGTGCTCGACGAAATCAAACAGGTCATCACCACAATCGACGCGGCTGCCGGCTCCGCGACGAGCTATTCGCAGCGATTGAGCCTCGCCAGCGAAAGGCTCGCCCAGGCCAAGGACGGCGAGGCGCTGCGCGCGGTGATCGAGCACCTGGTGCAGGGCGCCAAGGAGATGGAACTCGACAACAAGAAGCTCGAGTCGCGGCTCGCGGCGTCGCGGCAAGAAATCGAGCAGCTTCAGCAAAATCTCGAAACCGTGCGCAGCGAAGCCCTGACCGATCCGCTGACGACGCTGGCCAACCGCAAATATTTCGATGCCGCACTAAGCAAGAACATCGCCGAAGCGATAGAGAAGAACGAGCCGTTGTCGCTCCTGATGGCCGACATCGATCACTTCAAGACCTTCAACGATCTGTACGGCCACCTCACCGGCGATCAGGTGTTGCGGCTGGTCGCTCTTGCGGTGAAGCAGAACGTCAAGGGCCGCGATGTCGCCGCCCGTTACGGCGGCGAGGAATTCGTCATCGCGCTGCCGAATACGGCGCTGCAATCGGCGATCACGGTGGCCGATCACATCCGGCGCGCCGTCATGACCAAGGAGTTGATGCGGCGCTCGAACGGCGAACGGCTCGGCCGCGTGACGCTGTCGATCGGCGCCGCGGTGCTGCGCCCGGGCGACACTGCGCAACTTTTGATCGAACGCGCCGACAATTGCCTCTACGCCGCCAAGCGCAACGGCCGCAATCGCGTGATCTGCGAGGCCGATCCGGAGGCCGACGCGGGAAGCATGCCGCCGGCACGGGTGGCGTAAGCCATCGCTGCCACCCGTCCCCGCGAACGCGGGGAGCCGGCGTGGTGCCGCCATGAAAACAGATGGGCTCCCGCGTTCGCGGCAATGGGCGCGCGCTTACTGCGCTTCGACGCGCTTCACCGGATCGATCTGCACCGATTCGCCGCAGCCGCAGGCCGCAGTCTGGTTCGGATTGTTGAAGACGAATTGCGCGGAGAGCTTGTCGATCTTGTAGTCCATCTCGGTGCCGAGCAGGAACAGCACCGCCTTGGGATCGATCAGGATGCGCACGCCCTTGTCCTCGATCACCTCATCGAGCGGATTGATGTTCTCGGCATATTCCATGGTGTAGGCCATGCCGGCGCAGCCGCCGTTCTTGACGCCGACGCGCACCGCGGCGATCGGGCGTTCGGCTTTGGCCATCACCATCTTGATGCGCTCCGCCGCGGCTTCGGTCAGCCGCATCACTTGAGGTCTCGGTCGGGCTGTTGCCATCTTCACTTCCTCATCTTCGCATGTAGTGCCGGAGCGCAGCGCGCGCAACTTACGCCAGGATCACTTATAAATTTCTCACCACATATTGAGCACGGCGCGCGCCTCGTCCGACATGCGGCTCGGGTCCCACGGCGGGTCCCAGACGATGTTGACCTTGGCCTCGCGCACGCCGGGTACGCCGGAAACCGCATTCTCCACCTGCGCCGGCAATTCCGCCGCCGACGGGCAATTCGGCGTCGTCAGCGTCATGTCGATATTGACCATGCGATCGTCATCGATATCGACCTTGTAGATCAGGCCAAGCTCGTAGATGTCGGCGGGAATTTCGGGATCGAACACGGTTTTCAGCGCGCCGACGATCTCGTCGGTCAGACGCGCCATCTCGTCGGCAGGGATGGTCGAGGGCTTCTCGGCGGAAGCGGCCTCGGCCTCATCGGCTTTTACGTCATCGCTCATAATAATTCATCCGAGCATGCTTTGCGCCTTCAAAAGCGCTTGCGCCAGGCAGTCGACCTCGTCGCGGGTATTGTACATGGCGAAGGAGGCGCGGCAGGTCGCGGTGACGCCGAAGCGCGACAACAGCGGCATCACGCAATGGGTCCCGGCGCGTACCGCGACGCCGGAACGGTCGATGATGGTCGCGACATCGTGCGGATGCGCGCCTTTCATCTCGAACGAGACGATTGGCCCCTTATCCTTCGTGGTGCCGAGAATGCGCAGCGAATTGATCTCGCGCAGCCGGTCGTGGGCGTAGCTTACGAGGCCCGCTTCGTGGCTGCGGATACGGCCCTTGCCGACCGAAGCCACGTAATCGATCGCGGCGCCGAGCCCGATGGCCTGCACGATCGAGGGCGTGCCGGCCTCGAATTTGTGCGGCGGATCGCCGTAGGTGACGCGGTCCTCGAACACTTCGCGGATCATCTCGCCGCCGCCGTTGAACGGCGGCATCGCCGCCAAGTGCGCATATTTGCCGTAGAGCACTCCGATGCCGGTCGGGCCGTAGAGCTTGTGGCCGGTAAAGACATAGAAGTCGCAATCGATGTCGCGCACGTCGACGTCGCAGTGCACGGCGCCCTGCGCGCCGTCGATCAGCACCGGAATGCCATGCGCATGCGCAATCCGCGTCACCTCTTTCACCGGCACCAGCGTCCCGAGCATGTTCGACATGTGGGTGATGGCCACCATTTTGGTGCGCGGGGTCAGCAGCTTCTCGAACTCGTCGATGAGGAAACGGCCCTCGTCGTCGACCGGCGCCCATTTGATGACGGCGCCCTGGCGTTCGCGCAGAAAATGCCATGGCACGATATTGGAATGGTGCTCCATGATCGAGAGCACGATCTCGTCGCCCGGCTTGATGCGCTCGCGGCCGAAGGTATAGGCGACGAGATTGATGGCCTCGGTCGCATTGCGGGTGAAGACGATCTCTTCCTTGCGCGAGGCATTGAGGAAAGCGGCGACCTTCTCGCGCGCGCCCTCGTAGGCCTCGGTCGCCTCGTTGGCGAGGTAATGCAGGCCGCGATGCACATTGGCGTATTGCGTAGTGTAGGCCAGATCGATGCGATCGAGCACGGCGCGCGGCTTCTGCGCCGACGCCGCATTGTCGAGATAGACAAGCGGCTTGCCGTAGACCTGCATCGCCAGGATCGGAAAATCCGCCCGGATGCGATCGACGTCATAGGCGCCGTTGGTCGTTACGTCGTGCATGTTACTTGCGCGCCTTGAGCCAGGCGGCGACGGCTTCCAGCAAAGCCTCGCGCAGCCCGGCATGTTCGATGCCCTCGATGGCCTCGCCGAGAAAGGCCTGGATCAATAAAGCCTCGGCTTCCGCCGCCGGAATGCCACGCGCCAAGAGATAGAATTTCAGCTCGTCGTCGATCGCGCCCGAGGTGGCGCCGTGGCCGCACTGCACGTCGTCGGCGAATATTTCGAGCTCCGGCTTGTTGTCGGCTTCGGCGCGCTCCGAGAGCAGAAGCGCCTGCGTCATCATCTTGGCGTCGGTCTTCTGCGCATGCCGCCGCACGATAATGCGGCCCTGAAACACGCCGTGCGCCTCGTTGTCGAGCACCGCCTTGAAGACTTCGCGGCTCTGGCAGTCGGCCGCGACGTGATCGGCAACGAGCGTGGTGTCGGCATGCTGGCGGCCGTTGAGCAGGGTTGCGCCGCGGATGCCGGCGACGACGCCTTCGCCGTCGAATTTGAGGAACAGCTGGTTGCGCACCACGGCGCCGCCGGCGATGAAGGAAAACGCATTGAAGCGCGCATGCGCGCCGATCGCGGCGGCGAGCGTCGAGACATGCAGCGCGTCTGCGCCCTCGCCCACGATCTTGACGTGATCGACATGGGCCTCGTCGCCGACGAACAGTTCGAGCGCCGCATTGACCTGGTAATCGCTGCCGGCGGGGCCCTCATGGCTCTCGATCACCATGGCGCGCGCGCCGCGCTCGACGACGACGAGCGAGCGCACGAAGCTCGCGTCGGGTTTTGCGGACGCCACGAACAACAGATGCAGCGGCCGTTCGATGGTCGCGCCGGCGGCGATGCGGATCACCGCGCCGTCGCCCATCAGCGCGGTATTGAGCGCAACCGCGACGTTGTTTGCCGGCGCAAGCTTGCCGAGATGCCGGGTGAGGACGGGATCGTTGTCGGATAGCGCGTCGGCCAGTGAGTCGACCGTGAGGCCTTCTTCCAAATGCGCCAGATCGGACAATTCGGCGACGAAGGCGCCGTCGACAAAGACCAGGCGGCGCGTTTCGACGTCGCCAAGGAGCGCGCCGGCGGCTTTGGCACGCGCCTTAGCCGCGGCATCGGGCGGAGGCGCCAGCGGCTTTGCCTCGCGCATCAACGCGCGCAGGTCGGTATATTTCCACTCCTCGACGCGGCGATGCGGCAGACCCTCTTTGGCGAACAGGCCGAAAGCGGCGTCGCGCTGCGCGGCAACGGCATCGTCGCCGGGCAGCCGATCGCGCGCGGCCGCAAAGGCTTCTGCCAGTGCGGCCTCAGCCGCCGTCTTCATTGTGGTGACTCCCGCGTTCACTCCACCGCTTCCTCTTGATACTCGGCATAGCCGCGCGCCTCGAGCTCGAGCGCGAGCTCCTTGCCGCCGGTCTTGACGATGCGGCCGCCGGAGAGAACGTGCACGATGTCCGGCACGATATAGGACAAGAGCCGCTGATAGTGGGTGATGACGACGAAGGCGCGCTGCAGCGCGCGCAGCCGGTTGACGCCGTCGGCGACGATTTTGAGCGCGTCGATGTCGAGGCCAGAATCGGTCTCGTCGAGCACGGCAAGCCGCGGCTCAAGAAGCGCCATCTGCAAGATTTCGTTGCGCTTCTTTTCGCCGCCGGAGAAACCGACATTGACGGCGCGGCGCAGCATGTCCTGGTCGATGTTGAGCTTGCCCGCCGCCTCGCGCACTCGCTTGATGAATTCCGGCGTGGAGAGCTCCGCCTCGCCGCGCTTCTTGCGTTGCGCGTTAAGCGCGGTGCGTAGAAACGTCATAGTGGCGACGCCGGGAATTTCCAGCGGATATTGGAAGGCGAGAAATAGCCCGGCGGCGGCGCGCTCGTCCGGCGTCATGTCGAAGATATTCTTGCCGTCGAACTTAACCTCGCCGGAGGTCGGCTCATAGCCGGCCTTGCCGGCAAGCACATAAGCGAGCGTCGATTTGCCGGAGCCATTCGGGCCCATGATCGCGTGCACCTCGCCCGCGTTCACGGTGAGATCGAGGCTTTTGAGAATCTCCTTGCCGTCGATCTTGACGTGCAAATTCTTGATTTCCAACAACGGCATTGAACAGCTCTGCCTTCCTTAGCCGGCATCCTTCGAGGCTTGGCCTTCGGCCTCGCACCTCGGGATGACGAGAATGACCCTGTGAGCCGTCATCCTGAGGGGCGAGCGGAGCGAGCCTCGGAGGATGCCAGCTCGGACCTATCCGACCGAACCCTCCAGACTAACCGAGATCAGCTTCTGTGCCTCGACCGCGAATTCCATCGGCAGCTGCTGCAGCACATCCTTGACGAAGCCGTTGACGACGAGCGCGGTCGCCTCCTCGGCGGACAGCCCGCGCTGGCGGCAATAGAACAGCATCTCCTCGGAGATCTTCGACGTGGTGGCCTCGTGCTCGAACACGGTCGAGGAATTCTTGGTCTCGATATAGGGCACGGTATGTGCGCCGCACTGATCGCCGATCAGAAGCGAATCGCAATTGGTGAAATTGCGCGCGCCGGTGGCGCGGCGATGCGAGGTCACGAGGCCGCGATAGGTATTGTTGGAATGCCCGGCGGCGATGCCTTTACTGATGATCCGGCTCGTCGTGTTCTTGCCGAGATGCAGCATTTTTGTGCCGGAATCGACCTGCTGGTAGCCGTTGGAAATCGCGATCGAATAGAACTCGCCGCGCGAATTGTCGCCGCGCAAAATGCAGCTCGGATATTTCCAGGTGATGGCCGAGCCGGTCTCGAGCTGGGTCCAGGAGATCTTCGCTCCTCTGCCGCGGCAATCGCCGCGCTTGGTGACGAAATTATAGATGCCGCCCTTGCCATTGGCGTCGCCCGGATACCAGTTCTGAATGGTGGAATATTTGATCTCGGCGTCGTCGAGCGCGATCAGTTCGACAACGGCGGCGTGGAGCTGGTTCTCATCGCGCACCGGCGCGGTGCAGCCTTCGAGATAGCTCACATAAGAGCCCTTGTCGGCGATGATCAGCGTGCGCTCGAACTGGCCGGTATTGCGCTCGTTGATGCGGAAATAGGTCGACAGCTCCATCGGACAGCGCACGCCCGGCGGCACGTAGACGAACGAGCCGTCGGAGAACACCGCGGAATTGAGCGTGGCAAAGAAATTGTCCGAGACCGGCACCACCGAGCCGAGATATTTCTTCACCAAGTCGGGATGCTCATGTACCGCTTCCGAGATGGGCATGAACAGCACGCCGGCCTTGGCGAGCTCGGCCTTGAACGTGGTGGCGACCGAAACTGAGTCGAACACGGCGTCGACTGCGACGCGGCCGTAGCCGTTGCCGCCTGCCGGCTCGGCGCCGCCGTCTTCGCTGTTCTGGCCGTCCGTCTTCCGGATGCCGAGCAGCGCCTCGCGCTCGCGCAACGGAATGCCGAGCTTCTCGTAGGTGCGCAGAATTTCGGGATCGATGTCGTCGAGCGAGGCCGGCGCCTTTTTCGGCGCGGCATAGTAATAGATGTTCTGATAGTCGATCGGGCCGTAATCGACCTTGGCCCATTTCGGCTCGCGCATGGTGAGCCAGCGCTTATAGGCGTCGAGCCGCCACGCCAGCATCCAATCCGGCTCGTTCTTCTTGGCCGAGATGAAACGCACCGTGTCCTCGGATAGGCCCTTGGGGGCCTTATCCGACTCGATCAGCGTCTCGAATCCATACTTGTATTGATCGACGTCGATGCGCCGGACCTGATCGACGGTCTCTTGTACGGCCGGCATTCGTCCCTCCGCTCACGGTTTCAAGGACCGCGGGTTGGATTAGTCGGTTATGGCAATGTCCTATCTCGGATCGTGCTTGCCTCGGGTGACCCCAGTAAAAATGCTCACTCTTGCAGCCATTTAGGCGGCAGCGCTTGGCTGACCTCTAGATAGTGCAGAAGCGAGCTTTCTCCAAGCGTTTAGAAAGCTTTCAATGTCGGCGGCGGTGGTGCTCCAGCCGAGGCTCACACGCACTGCGCCGTGGGTGAGCGGCGGCAAAACCCCCATTGCGGCAAGGACATGCGAGGGCTGGACCTTGCCCGAGGAGCAGGCGGCGCCCGACGACACCGCCACGCCTTCGAGGTCGAAAGCGATGACCGCGGTCTCCGCCTTCATGCCCGGCACGGTGAAAAGCGTCGTATTGGGCAGCCGCTCGGCCTTGGCGCCAAAAATGACCGCTCCCGGCGCGATCGCCTGCAGTCCGGCTTCGAGCCTGTCGCGCAACGCCAGCATGTGGCTGGCCTCGGCTGCGCGCTGCCGGCGGGCCACGGCCGCGGCGGCGCCGAAGGCAGCGATGCCAGCGACATTCTCCGTGCCGGCGCGCAGCCCGCGTTCCTGGCCGCCGCCCCGGATCAGCGGATCGGGAATATGAATGTCGTCGCTTCGGCGAAGGAGCGCGCCGACGCCTTTCGGCCCGCCGATTTTGTGAGCCGACAGCGTCATGAGATCGGCGCCGAGTTCCGCCATGTCGCAATCGATGCGGCCCATTGCCTGCACCGCGTCGACATGGATGAGACCGCCAGCCGCATGCACGATCCCAGCCGCCGCGGCGACCGGCTGAATGACGCCAGTTTCGTTATTGGCGAGCATCAGCGAAACCAGCGCCCGCGGCGATTTGGCAACGGCATCGGCTAGCGCGGCCAGATCGAGCCGACCCTGCGTATCGACCGGCACCTCCTCGACCGCATCGCGGGCAAAGCGCCCGCCCGCGCGCACCGAAACGTGCTCGATGGCCGAAAGCAAAAGTTTTGAACGCGGCCGCTTGTCGCCGGCGACTTCGACAACCGGGGTGAGCGCCAGCATATTGGCCTCGGTGCCGCTCGACGTGAAAAACACGTCGCCGGGGCGCGCACCGGCCAGCTCCGCGACCTCTTCGCGCGCGGTCTCGATCAGGCGGCGCGCGGCGCGGCCTTCGGCATGCACCGAGGACGGATTGCCGGGAACCAAAAGCGCTTCGGCAAAGGCCGCCCGCGCCTCGGCTCGCAGCGGGGCGGTCGCGTTCCAATCGAAATAGCTGCGCTCCAGCATGCTGGTTATGCTTGCTTTTTGGCCCCCGGCCTGTGCTAGAAGTCGCGACCCAATGCTTCCGCCGGTCCAAGCACGTCGCCAGTTGCGAAATAATGAAGTGGTTATAAATAGTTACGTGCAGAGACCGGCAACGTCAAGCGTACCCGCCCGCGCTTTGTTCGCTCCGGCTTGCAGAGCAGGATGAAGCGGCCGTTGAGCGGCCTGATCGAGGTTCCAAAACATGCCCGAGGTTATTTTCACGGGGCCCGCCGGCCGCATCGAAGGCCGTTACCATCCGGCGCGGCAGAAAAACGCGCCGATCGGCATCGTGCTGCACCCGCATCCGCAGTTCGGCGGCACGATGAATCACCAGATCGTCTATCAGATCTACTACGCCTTCGTGCACCGTGGCTTTTCGGCGCTGCGCTTTAACTTTCGCGGCGTCGGCCGTAGCCAAGGCGGCTTCGACCACGGCATCGGCGAATTGTCGGATGCCGCGTCTGCGCTCGACTGGGCGCAATCCGTCAATACCGAGGCGCGCAGCTGCTGGATCGCCGGCTTCTCGTTCGGCGCCTGGATCGGCATGCAGTTACTGATGCGGCGGCCGGAGATCGAGGGGTTTATCTCGATCGCGCCGCCGGCCAACCTTTATGATTTTTCGTTCCTAGCGCCCTGCCCGTCGTCCGGCCTGATCATCCACGGCGACAAGGATGCCGTGGTGCCGCATCGCGATGTCACGAACCTGGTCGAGAAGCTCAAGACGCAAAAGGGCATCGTCATCGAGCAGAAGATCGTCCCCGGCGCCAACCACTTCTTCGACGGCAAGGTCGAGCCGCTGATGCAATCGATCAGCCAATATCTCGACAAGCGGCTCGGCAAGAGCGGACGCGCCAACAGCGCGGCGTAAGATCACATCTACCCGATGCCGGCATGGCCGCGCTTGCAATCGGCGCGCGCCGGTCGTTCAATAGACTTAACTACAAGTCCAAATTGAACGTGGGGGAACGCATGCGTCATCAACATTTTGTTTGCGCGGGTTTAACCCTTGCGCTCGCGGCGCTCGGAATCCATGGCGCCGTCGCGCAGGACAGCATCAAAGTCGGCCTGATCATGCCGATGACCGGAGCGGTCGCCGCAGCCGGTCGCGAAGCGGTCGATGGTGCAAAGCTCTACATCGCCCAGCACGGCGACACCGTAGCCGGCAAAAAGATCGAGCTTATCGTGCGCGATGACGCCAGCGTGCCGGACAACGCCAAACGGCTCGCCCAAGAGCTGATCGTCAATGACAAGGTCAATTTCTTCGGCGCCGGCTTCACGCCAAGCGCCATGTCGATGGCGCCGCTGGTCACCGAGGCCAAGGTGCCGAGCGTCATTATGATATCGGGCACCTCGGTCGTGACCGAGCGTTCGCCCTATTACGTGCGTGCCAGTTTCACGCTCGGCCAGCAATCCGGCATCATGGCCGACTACGCGATCCAGAACGGCAGCAAGAAAGTCGTCATGATCCTGTCCGATTGGGCGCCCGGCGCCGAAGCGGGCAAGGTCTTCCAGCAGAATTTCATCAAGGGCGGCGGCCAAGTCCTCGACACTCTGAAAGTGCCGCTCGCCAATCCCGATTTCTCGCCGTTCCTGCAAAGGGCGCACGACTTGGCGCCCGACACGCTGTTCGTTTTTGTTCCCGCCGGCCAAGCGGGCACATTTGCCAAACAGTTTGCCGAACGCGGCATGGACAAATCGGGCATCAAGCTTGTAGGACCGGGCGACATCGTCGACGATGACGACCTGCCGAATGCCGGCACCACGCTCAACGGCGTCGTCACCGCGGGCTTCTATTCGGCGGCGCATCCGTCCATGCTCAACAAGCAATATGTTGCCGGCTATCAGAAGGCGACCGGACACCGCGCCAATTTCATTTCGGTTGGCGGTTATGACGGCATGCACCTGATCTACGCGGCGCTGCAAAAGACCAACGGCAATGCCGACGCCAATGCCGTGGTCAACGCCATGGAGGGTATGAAATGGGAAAGCCCGCGGGGACCCGTTTCGAT
Source organism: Xanthobacteraceae bacterium (assembly GCA_030038415.1). GTDB lineage: Bacteria > Pseudomonadota > Alphaproteobacteria > Rhizobiales > Xanthobacteraceae > BOG-931. The sequence continues at coordinate 3,750 of JASHOX010000267.1, read as the reverse complement.
CGATCCGGACACCCGCGAAATCGTGCAGAACGTCTATATTCGCAAGGTCGAAATGGTGAACGGCCAGCCCTGGGCCATTGAAATCAAGACTTTCCCGGCGGTGAAGGATCCGCTCAAGGCGGTCGCGGCGAAATAGACGACGCAACGATCATCCATGCGCGGCGTCACCTTTCTCGGCGAACGCAAGCTGCAACTCGCAGAATTTCCCGACCCGACGCCGGCGCCCGGCGACGTCATCGTCGCGATCAAGGCGTCGGGCATGTGCGGCAGCGATCTCAAGCCCTATCGCGCCTCGGGCGGCTCGGCTGCTTTGGGGCTCGGCAAAGTCTCGGGACCGGTCATCGCCGGACACGAGCCCTGCGGTGTGGTGGCGGCGGTCGGCAGCGCGGTCGACCAACGTTTCGCCCGCATCGGCGCGCGCGTGATGGTGCATCACTATTCCGGCTGCGGCACCTGCCGGCACTGCCGCACCGGCTGGACCCAGATGTGTTCGAGCGGCAGCACCGTTTACGGCATCACCGGGCACGGCGCGCATGCGCCCTACATGAAAATCCCGGCGACGACGCTGGTGCCGCTGCCGGATGAGTTGAGCTTCTCAACCGGCGCGGCGATTTCCTGCGGCACCGGCACTGCCTATCAGGCGCTGCGGCGGATGAAGCTTGCCGGCGGCGATACGATCGCGGTGATCGGCCAGGGACCGGTCGGCCTGTCGGCGACGCAACTCGCCCTCGCGATGGGCGCCTGTGTCATTGCGCTCGACGTCAGCGCCGAGCGACTATCGCGCGCGAAGGAATTCGGCGCCGATGCGGTGATCGATCCCAAGGCGGACGATGCGGTCGCCTCGATCAAAGCGCTCACCCATGGCGAAGGCGCCGATGTGACGCTCGACACCTCCGGCACTTCGGACGGGCGGTTGATCGCGGTGCGCGGCACGCGGGCCTGGGGCACGGCCTGTTTCGTCGGCGAAGGCGGCGACATCACCATCGACGTCAGTCCGCAGATGCTGCGCAAGCAGCTCACGATCATTGGCTCGTGGACTTTTTCCACGACCGCGCAAGCCGATTGCGCGCGCTTTATCGCCGACCGCAAGATCGACGTTGACCACCTGTTCACGCACCGCTGGCGGCTCGATCAAGCCGACGAGGCGTACCGGCTGTTCGATCGGCAATCCAGCGGCAAAGGCGTTTTTTTGATGGATTAAGCATTTGACTGACCAAAGATCGCGCATCCGGCACCGACAACGAAAACGACCTTTCCTAGCCCGCTGGGGGGCCGTCGCGCACGCGCGCAAGCTTTTCAATGGCCGAACGGGGACCCGTCATCGAGCCGCGGCTTAGCGTCATGGCCGCGCCACCACCGTGCCGGTGAGCGGGCGTGAAACGCCGGTCGTTCCGGGAAACGTGATGGGCAGGCCGCAAGGGCGTTAACGTCATACCCCCGTTGCGCTTTGCCCATACTGCTGAGGCTCGTGCGCGGCGTCGGTTCCTTGTTTGGAGGCATCATGTTTATCAAGCGCAAAAACCCACTTCTTAAGCTTATGGCGATTCTGCTTGTTGGCGCATTTGTCGGGCGCGTATCGGTTCATGCCCAACCGGCTGCCTCATGTCCGAACATCGAACCGGTCGATCTATCGACCCTGTTGCTCCCTCCCCCATGCGATCGTTGCGCCATCACCAGAGCGGAGCTGGCCGAACTGCAGTCTTTGCAAAAATCGCGTACGCCCGAAATGGTCAAGCACGCTTCCGGCGATTACACGCGAACCGTCGAGCGTTTTCTCGCCGGCATGAGCGTGCCGATAAAAGTGGATAGCGTGGGCGCGGCCGATGCTTTATTCCAATGCGCAGCAAAGATAACAGAGGACGCGGTCGGCGCGGCAAAGATGAAATTTCATCGCACCCGCCCCTACGACCTCCCCAACAACGGACTGCGCGTACTGAAAAAAATCGCCGCCAATGATGATCCCTCATTTCCATCGGGCCACGCCGCCTTTGGCATGGTCACCGGTCTGGTTCTTGACGAGATGGCACCTGAACTGCGCAAAAGAATCTCCGCGCGGATCGAAGATTTCGGCCTCAGCCGTCTGATTTCCGGCGTCCACTTCCGCAGCGATGTGTACGCCGGAGAAGTTTCGGGTGCGGCGGTGGCTGCTGCACTGCTTGCAAATAGCGATTTTCGGGCTCAATTGGAGAAAGCCAAGCCGGATTTGCGAAAATCGATCGGCGATTGAGGTGAGTTGTCGTCGGAGCTTCTCACGGCCGCGCCACGACCCCGCCGGTCAGCGGCTGCGGCGCGCCGGTCGTTCCGGGAAACGTGATCGGCAGGCGGCGCAGTGAGCGCACCGCGAGATAGGCGAAGGCCTGCGCCTCCAATGAATCGATCGACCAGCCGACCTCGTGGGCGGTTTCGATGCGCGCAGGTTTGAGCCGCTCGGCGAGCATGCGCATCAGCGTCGGATTGCGCGCGCCGCCGCCGGCGACGATCCAGGTTGCCGGCGCGCGCGGCAGATGCGGCACGATGCGCGCCACGGCGGCGGCGGTCAGTGCGGTAAGCGTAGCGGCGCCGTCCTCGACGCCTGTGCCGTCGAGCGTATCGCCGACGAATCCGCGGAAATCATTGCGGTCGAGTGATTTCGGCGGCGGCAGCGCGAAAAACGGATGCGCCAAAAGCCGTTCGATCATGGCGGCGTCGACCGCGCCGGCCGCCCCCGCGCGGCCGTCGGTGTCGAGCGGCTGCCCGGTGCGCAGCCGCAAGAAATCGTCGAGCAGGGCGTTGCCAGGGCCGGTGTCGCAGGCAATCAGGGCATCGCCGTCGATAAAGGTAACATTGGCGACGCCGCCAATATTGAGCACCGCAATCGGCGGCGGCAGCGCCAAGCGGCGGACCAGCGCGCGATGATAGACCGGCGCGAGCGGCGCCCCCTGCCCGCCGGCGGCGACGTCGGCGGCGCGAAAATCGTAGACCACCGGAATGCCGAGCCGCGCCGCCAAGGCGGCGCCATCGCCGATTTGGAGCGTGAACCCGCGCTCCGGCCGATGCAGCAGCGTCTGGCCGTGAAACCCGATCGCGGCCACGCTGCCGGCCTTCAAATCGTTGGCGCCGAGGAACGCCTCCACCGCTTCGGCGTGCGCACCATTCACCAACCGCTCGGCCTCGGCGACGAGCGCCGGCCGCGCCGTGCGCTCGGTCAGATTCGCCGCAGCGGCGGTGGCGCGGCGCAACAGCGCGCGCTCGGCCTTGCTGTAAGGCCGGCAGGCGGTGGCGCCGAATTGCGCGATCCGCTCGCCGTCGGTGTCGATCAAGGCGACGTCGACGCCGTCCTGCGACGTGCCGCTCATCAGCCCGATCGCCAGCACCGAACCATCGGGCGAGGCCCCTGACGGCAGGTCGAGGGACATTTGCTCCGACATCGAAACGCCTTCCGGTCACGTTCTTTGAATCGCCGTCTAGACCTGTTACACCAGCCCCGCCGCCACGGCGAGCCGCCGCTCGCAGAGGCCGCCCCACCAATTTAGCCGGGCGTCGATGAGCACTTACAAGTCCGATTTTCTCAACATTCTCGCCGAGCGGGGCTTCATCCATCAGGTCTCGGAGCCCGAGGCATTGGACGCGCTGGCACGGTCGTCAACGCTGACTGCCTATATTGGTTTCGACTGCACTGCGCCGTCACTGCACGTCGGCTCGCTGTTGCCGATCATGCTGTTGTACTGGCTGCAGCAAACCGGACATCGCCCGATTGCCTTGATGGGTGGC
>JASHOX010000266.1 GCA_030038415.1 Xanthobacteraceae bacterium | reverse complement strand
GGCCGAAGATGGGTTTCGGCATTCCGCTCGGCGAATGGCTGCGCGGGCCGCTGCGCGACTGGGCCGAGGCGCTGCTCGACGAACGGCGCCTGAGCGAGGCTGGCCTGCTCGATGCCGCAACGGTCCGCTGCTATTGGCAAGAGCACATCGAGGGCAGGCGCAATTGGCAATACCTTATCTGGGATGTGCTGATGCTGGAGGCTTGGCGCGAACGCTGGGCCTGACCGGGCCGGCGGCAAGTACATCTCGGATCGGTCGTGGCTGCTTCTCCCTGACCGCGCGATAGAGCGCTTCATAGCAGCCGACACAGTGCTGCAACGAGAAATGCCGCTCCACGCGTTCCCGCGCGGCAGCACCGAGACGATTTCGCAATACTGCATCTTCGGCAAGGCGCAAGATCTTTTCGGCAAGCGAATTTAGATCTCCAGGATCGACCAACAAACCCGATTCATTTTCGATCACAGCATCGAGATTGCCGCCGACCGCCGTGGCAATGACCGCAATTCCATTACCCATGGCTTCCAGCAAGGCGTTTGAAAAGCCCTCCTCGTGCGACGGCAGAACGAACATGTCGCTGGCGCGGAGATTGGCATTCACTTCCTTTTGCTCGCCAAGCCACATGATGTTACCGGCAATTTGCAACGATTTCGCCTGCGCCTTTAACTCCGCACCGATGCCGCAATCGCGGCCAATCATGAAGCATAACCAGGGCCGAGGTAGTTTGCTGCTTATCCTTCCCAGCGCCTCGATCAAATCGCAATGACCCTTATAGGGAATGAGATTGGCAACGACAGTAAGGACGATCGCCTCTTGCGGAATTTTCAAGATGCGGCGGGCTTCCTGCCGATCACTTGCCGCAGTCGGGAAACCAATCTCGATGCCGTTGTAAAGGAGCGCGACTTTTTGCGGTTGGCCGCACTCCGCCGAAAGCTGCTGGACGACGGCCCTAGAATTCCCGACAAGCCCGACGCAGCGGCGGTGCAAGAGCCGTTCGAGGGCATGCGCAAGCGGATGCCGCGTCCGATAATTCGCCAGCGAGCGGCGACTCATGAGTCGCCCGCTTTGCCCGGCAAGCTCCGCGGCGATGGAGCCGTAGATGTAAGGGCGAGGCAAAAAGAAATGAACGATGTCAGGACGCTCACTGCGAAGAAACCTTGCAAGGTGCAAAGTTGCACGGGGCCAATGCATGAAATGATATCGCGGCGGGCCTTCAATGCGCACGCCGCATGCCGATAATTCGGACTCAAGCGCCCCGCCCTGCTCCATGACGTATAATGCAACGTCGATGCCGCGGCGGCGCAACAGCGGCAGAACGCGAGTCAAATGACGCTCGGTGCCGCCGATATCGAGGCGGGACGTGACGACGATAATACGGGTCTCTACCGACATGGGGCATGCGGATTTCGGCTGCAACGCTTACGACAGCATGCCGCGCCGCTGCATGAGCTCGATGATGCGATCGGTCAAATTGCCGGGAGCTTCGTTGAGCCCATCTAGAATCAATTCGGGATTTTCCGGCGGTTCGTAGGGTGAGTCGAGGCCGGTGAAATTACGCAGCTCGCCGCGCCGTGCCTTCTTATACAATCCCTTAGGATCACGCTGCTCGCAGGCTTCCAGCGGCGTATTGACGAAGATCTCGAGGAATTCTCCCGGCCCGACCAGCGCGCGGGCCATCTCTCGCTCGGCCCGAAACGGCGAGATGAAGGACACCAGCGTGATCAGGCCGGCTTCGACAAAGAGTTTTGCCACTTCGGCGACCCTGCGGATGTTCTCGACCCGGTCAGCCTCGGTGAAGCCGAGATCGCGATTGAGGCCGTGGCGGACGTTATCGCCGTCAAGCACGAAGGTATGTTTGCCAAGGGCATGCAGCTTTTTCTCCAGCTGATCGGCGATGGTCGATTTGCCCGCGCCGGATAGGCCGGTGAACCATAAGACCGCCGGCTTCTGCGCGTTGAGTCGCGCCCGCGCTTGTTTGGTGATTTCGAAGGATTGGAAGTAGGTGTTGGCGGCCCGCCGCAAGCCGAAGCGGATCAGGCCCGTCGCCACGGTCGCGTTGCTGTGTCGATCGACCAGGATGAACCGGCCCGTATGCTTGTTGTCTTCGAAGGTATCGAAGCTGATCGGCTCATCCGTCGCGATATTGACAAAGGCGATTTCGTTGCCATGCAGTTCCTTGGCGGCCAGACGGTCGAGGTTGTCGATATTGATTCGATATTTGAGCTCCGTGACCATGGCGCCGATGGTCTGCGCGCCGGATTTGAGCAAATAACCGCGGCCCGGAAGAAGTGGCGCTTCCGCCAGCCACATGAGATGTGCAGCGAAAGCGTCGGCGCGTTGGCGCGGCGTTTCTGTCGAGCTATTGCCGGACGTTAATTCGACGACATCAGCTAGCATCGCGGTATCAACTTTGGACGCTGACGTACCGTCGTTGTCGCCACAATTTTCGCTGTTCGCCGCCGAAGCAAGGAGATCTACCGTGGTTTGACGGAACACGCAGATTGCTTCCGTATCCAAGCGGCGCGGATCAGGTGGAAACGTCATAGCGAAGCGAGCGATCTCTTCGGCTCGGTGCCGTAGTGCAGTTTCACCCATTCGCGATAGGCTCCGCTGTGGATGCGCCGCCACCAGGCGTCATTGGCCAAGTACCAATCGACGGTGCGCGCCAAGCCGTCAGCCAATGTCGTTCCGGCCCGAAACCCGAGCTCGTGGGCGAGTTTATCCGCACAGATCGCATAGCGCCGGTCATGGCCGGGCCGGTCTCTCACGAACGTCATCAGGCTGCGGGTGGTCCGGCCGCTTGCAGCAGGACAGTCCGGAAACCGCTCCGCAAGTCCTTCGTCTTCGGCAAACCGGCGGCCGATCGTATCGCACAGTTGGCCGACAAGTTCGATATTCGGTATTTGATGTCCGCCGCCGACGTTATAGGTCTCGCCCTGACGGCCCCGGTCCAGCACCGAGGCGATGGCAGCACAGTGATCCTCCACGTAGAGCCAGTCGCGGATGTTGCCGCCGTCGCCGTAGATCGGCAATTTCTGTCCGGTGAGCGCATTAAGGATCATCAGCGGAATAAGCTTTTCCGGAAACTGATAAGGCCCGTAATTATTGCTGCAATTCGTGATCGTCACCGGCAGACCGTGCGTATGTGCGTAGGATCGCACGAGAAAATCGCTCGCCGCCTTGCTGGCGGCATAGGGCGACGTCGGATCGTAGCGTGCCAACTCGGTCCACGGTGCTTCCTCAGGCGCAAGCGATCCAAAGACTTCGTCCGTCGAGATATGATGAAAGCGCCGCCCCTCGAATGAGGATTTCCATGCCGACAACGCGGCGTCAAGCAGGACATGCGTGCCCTGCACATTGGTGCGGGTGAAGACCTGCGAAGCGTAAATCGAGCGGTCGACGTGACTTTCGGCGGCGAAATGCACCACCATGTCAAAGTCATGTTCTTGGAACAAAGTCTGCACGGCTGCGGCGTCACAGATATCGCCGTGAACGAAGCGGCAATATTCGCCATCACACAGCGCTGAAATACTGTCGAAATTGCCGGCATACGTCAGCGCATCCAGGATAACGACGCGGTCGGCTGGCCGGGAGCGCCGCCAATAGGCTGCAAAATTGGCACCGATAAAACCCGCGCCGCCGGTGATGAGAAGCGTCGACATCGTCGCCGGTCAACCTCGATTAGCAGCCGCCAGCAGCGCCACGCTTTCGCCGATGCCGCGGCGAATGTCTCCAGAAAAGACAAAGCCACGGTCACGGAAGCGCTGGCACGACACCTCGTATGACAATTGATTCATGATCGGGCTGTTGACGAATGACAGTTGTACGTCCGGCACAAACTCACGAATGCAATCGACGATTTCCCGCACCGTACTGTTGAGCGTCAAAACGTTGTAGACCCGACCATCAAACAAGTCTTCCTTGATGACGTAGGCGATTGCCCGGACGGCGTCCGTCAGGTCGAGATAAGGCCGCTTCTGATCGTAGGCACTGCGCCATATGCTGAGTGGCTGTTTCATCACGGCCTGCCAGCAAAACTTGTTTACGGCCGTGTGATAGCGCATTCCCGGCGATGCGCCAAAGATCGTACCAAAGCGAAAGACGACCGCGCGCAAGCCCTTATCCTTTGCGAGGGTCTGCACGAGCGTTTCTTCCTTCAATTTCGTCGTGGCATAGGGACTCTGCGGCTTCAGTTCCTCGGCCGTGCACTCCTCCGAGACGACGGCATTCTGTGTCCCGTACACGCTGGTCGACGACAGATGAATGAGCCGAGCGCCGGCATTCTGGCAAGCCGCCGCGATCTTTGTCGTAGCGTCGAAATTGTTGGCCTCGAGCTCGGCGGCCCGATCGAATGTTCCGGCGGCATCAGTAATCGCCGCGAGGTGAATGACCACGTCTGACCCGTCGACCACTTGGCGCAAGTCAATCGTCCGCACGTCCGCCTCGATAAATTGATAGCGGCCGACGGCGGGAAGGTCGAACAACGACGCGTAACGCTGAGTCATCATATTATCCAGCATGACGATTTCGGCGTCAGGAAAATGCAGCGGCAATTGCCGGATCAGCGCCGAGCCGATGTGGCCGAGCGCGCCGGTGACGACGATTTTCATGACAGTACCGCCTCGCGAAATGCCAGAAACTCTGAATAATCGCGGATGTAGTCGTGCTCCTCATAAGCCCGGTCGCACAGCACGGCGAGAACGGAAGCGGGCTGCCGAAACGTGACCCTATTCCAGATGGTCGGTGGCACCACGAGGGCGAGATTGCTGCGATCGAGAGAAAAAATGCGCCGGCTACGGCCGTCATCGCAAAGGATATCGACAATCCCGTGCACGCAGATCATGAATTGCGAGCAGAGCCTGTGCGCGTGATGACCCCGCTCGGCACCTTGCGGCGCGCGCAACACAAACAGACGTGCAATGGCGAAGGGTACATGCTGCATAGCTTCCGCCACCACCACCTCGCCATCGTCTCGGGTGTGGCGGGGAAGTTCCAAGATGCGCACATCGGAAACGAAATTCATCGGGGCGCTTGCGGCATCCAATAGAGGCAGCGTCTAAGTCAGAGCTGTTGCTTTGAAAAGGGCGTTCTTAAACTGCCCGCAAACCGCCGGCAGAACCTCCAGCGCCGCTCGCGGCTTAAACTGAAACTCTTGCTGAACACGATCAATGGATATCGGCGGGAAGATCATTGTTTCTCCCTTGTGCCACGTTGCTTTTGCGTGGGTTGCGGCCTCGATACACGCAACGATACTCGCCGCCGTTATATTTTTTCCCCCCGCGACGTTGTAGAGGCGATGCCGGCCGTTTTCGCAGATTCGCGGCAAAATCCCGGCAACGTCATCGATGGCCACGTAATCCTTTGCCGACTCCGGGGCGATCCAAAGGTCCATTTCTCCGGTCGAAATCGCATTTTTGATCAATGCCGGGATAAAAGAAATTCCCCGCGGAGCGAAACCGATGACGTTCGACAAACGAATAACCCGCACTTCCGCGCGATTGCTGGCCAAGCAAAGTGCTTCCCCCACCAGTTTTAAGGCGTTGTGTAAGCGGCCGGCATCCCCGTAATCGACGACGAGTGCTGA
>JASHOX010000032.1 GCA_030038415.1 Xanthobacteraceae bacterium | reverse complement strand
GTGCCGAACGGCAGCACGTGGACAAACGGCTCCTTCGCGTAAGACTTTAAAAGTACCGCATGAAGATCCTGCGGTGAGACCTTGAGACCACGTACATAGATCGTGGAAAGAATGCCCCGATTCATCGGCACCAAATGCGGCGTGAAGGTCACGACCACGTCGCGGCCGGCGGCCAAGGAGAATTCCTGGTCGAGCTCAGCCATGTGACGGTGGTGGCCGACGCCATAGGCATGGATGCCCTCGGACACTTCCGAGAACAGCATTTGCTCTCTGGCCGCCCTGCCCGCTCCGGTCATGCCCGACTTGGCGTCGACGACGATCTCGTCGGGATCGATGGCCTTGGCTTTGAGCAGCGGAATGAGTGCGAGCTCGGCGCAGCTCGTATAGCAGCCGGGATTGGCGACGAGCCGTGCCGTCTTGATCTTGTCGCGATAGATTTCGGTGAGGCCGTAGACCGCCTCCTTTTGCAATTCCGGCGCGAAATGCTCATGCCCGTACCAGCGCGCATAGGCCGCCGGATCGGTCAGGCGGAAATCGGCCGACAAGTCGACGACCTTAGTGCGCGGCGCGCGCGCCATCACATCCTTGATGACCTTCTGCGTGGTGCCGTGCGGCAGCGCGCAGAAGGCAAGATCGAGGTTGAGCGCCGCCCAATCGGCCTCCTCGACCGAGGTCAGCACCGGCAGCGCATAAGGCGCGAACTGCGGGAAGACATCGGCCATGGTCTTGCCAGCGCGACGATCGGCCGTGAGCAACACGATCTCGACGCGCGGATGGCGCAGCAGCAGCCGCACCAATTCCGCGCCGGTGTAGCCGGAAGCGCCGAGCACGCCGATTTTTGCTTTATCAGGCATGATTGAAACCCTGGCTTGAGAAGAACTCAGGCCGATGTCGCGGGCAGACTATCAGGATGGCGATGCCGCGAAACCGGCGGCACGGGAAAGGTTTACGCGCGAGCGCGCATCCGTGCCGTGGCGGTACGGCGGCGGCGATGGCAGAGCGCAAAAGTCGATAACGACCCGTTCATGGGCGGCGATATAGGACCCATGCGCAAAGCCGTCAATGTGCTGATGGATTTGCCGCCTAAATGGCATAGTCGGGCGCATAGTAAGGCTTGATTCGCGGACCGTGTTGCACGCAGCCGCCGCAATCGCCATTTCGCTGAAGAACTTGGGGCAAGGCGTGGGAAAAGCTGCCAAATCGTCGAAATCCTCAAAGACCCCGGACCTGTTCGCCGACGCGGGCGACAGCCGGCGCGGCAGCGCGCGCCGCGGCAGCGGTTCGTCCGCCCGTGGCTCCGGTGAAGCCGGTTACACCGCCAAGCACATCGAGGTTTTGGAGGGGCTCGAGCCGGTGCGCCGCCGGCCCGGAATGTATATCGGCGGCACCGACGAAAAAGCGCTGCATCACCTGTTCGCCGAAGTCATCGACAACGCCATGGACGAGGCGCTGGCCGGCCATGCCGACTGGATCGACGTCGAGATGGAGGCCGACGGCTTCGTGGCCGTCACCGACAACGGCCGCGGCATCCCGGTCGATCCGCATCCGAAGTTCAAGAACAAGTCGGCGCTGGAAGTGATCATGTGCACGCTGCATGCCGGCGGCAAATTCGACTCCAAGGTCTACGAGACCTCGGGCGGCCTGCACGGCGTCGGCGTTTCGGTGGCGAACGCGCTGTCCGAGCGCATGGAGGTCGAGGTCGCGCGCGGCCAGAAGCTTTACAAGATGGCGTTCGAGCGCGGCAAGCCGAAGACCAAGCTGCAGGACGCCGGCAAGGCGCCGAACCGCCGCGGCACCAAAGTGCGCTTCCGTCCGGACCCACAGATTTTCGGCGCCAAGGCGCATTTCAAGCCGGAGCGCGTGTTCAAAATGACGCGCTCGAAGGCCTACCTGTTCGGCGGCGTCGAAATCCGCTGGTCCTGCGCCAAGGAACTTCTGCGCGGCGTCGAGGACGTGCCGGAGAAAGCGACGTTTCATTTCGCCGAGGGTTTGAAGGATTATCTGTCGGAGGCGCTGGCCAGCGCGACGCTGGTGCATCCCGATATCTTCACCGGCAGCGCCGGGAAGACGGGAGCGCATGGCGCCGTGCAATGGGCCGTGGCCTGGACCGCCGACGCCGACGGCTTTCTCAATTCCTACTGCAACACCATTCCGACGCCGGACGGCGGCACCCATGAATCGGGGCTGCGCACCGCGCTCACCCGCGGCTTGAAGGATCACGCCGAGCGCGTCGGCCAGGGCAAGCGCGCCGCGGCGATTACCGCCGACGACGTCATGGTCGGCGCCGGCGCCATGCTCTCGGTGTTCATCCGCGAGCCGGAATTCCAGGGCCAGACCAAGGACCGGCTCGCTACCGCCGAAGCGCAGCGCATCGTCGAGAACGCGATCAAGGACCCGTTCGATCACTGGCTCGCCGGCAATCCGCTTGCCGCCAACAAGCTCCTCGATTTTGTCGCCGAACGCGCCGAAGAGCGCATCCGCCGGCGCCAGGAAAAGGACATCGCGAGGAAGAGCGCGGTGCGCAAGCTGCGGCTGCCCGGCAAGCTTGCTGACTGCACCAGCACCGCTACCGAAGGCGCCGAACTTTTCGTCGTCGAGGGCGACAGCGCCGGCGGCTCGGCGAAGCAGGCGCGCGACCGCGCCACGCAGGCGATCTTGCCGCTGCGGGGAAAAATCCTCAACGTCGCCTCGGCCGGGAAGGACAAGCTGGCGCAGAACCAGCAGCTTGCCGACCTCGTCCAGGCGCTTGGCTGCGGCACCGGCGTGCATTACCGCGACGAGGATTTACGCTACGGCCGCGTCATCGTCATGACCGACGCCGACGTCGACGGCGCCCACATCGCTTCGCTCCTCATCACCTTCTTCTACCGGCAGATGCCGCAGCTCATCGATCACGGCCACCTTTATCTCGCGGTGCCGCCGCTCTATCGGCTCGCTCACGGCGGCAAGATTTTTTATGCCCGCAACGACAAGCACCGCGACGAAATTCTGAAAAAAGAATTCCACGCCAACGCCAAGGTCGAAGTCAGCCGCTTCAAGGGGCTGGGCGAGATGATGGCGCCGCAGCTGAAGGAAACCACCATGGACCCGAGGAAGCGGACGCTGCTGCGCGTCGTCCTTGTCGCGGACGACCGCAAGGATACTGAAAAATCGGTCGAGCGGCTGATGGGCACCAAAGCCGAAGCGCGCTTCGACTTCATCCAGGAGCGCGCCGAGTTCGCCGACCAAGCGGCGCTGGATGTGTGAGCAACTCTTTACTCCGCCGACCAGCGAACCCGGAAACAAAGATTTTCGGCGATTTCTACGTTCAGAATACCGGTAGAACACAAAGACTATATCGACGAGAAGAAAAAGGGTGTCCTCGATACTTACGAGCTAGATCGCAGCCAGCGCGGTTAAATCAATTGCTTCGACCACAGCTAGTGTTGCCAGGAGAGAACATAGTTCGTCATCAGGCGGTTTTGCGCCCGAGTTTCGCCTCACGCCACGGTAAGAAAGCCCTTCCCAAGCGCCTCCCAAATAAATGAAGGGAGGCGGAGCGCCGAAAGACGCAAAGTCAACGAGCCGTACCTAATCGGGTACGGCGCGCGCCACGCAAGCCAGATGTTGCCACCTGACCGCGCTTCGGGCGCGCGCGCCTTCCGGCGCTCCACCGCGGGCTCGCTTCGGCGAATTAACGCCTCCGCTCAGCTCCGACCGCGCTTCCTGGGCAACCTCTCTTTCGAGAGGACTTGGCGTCATCGGGTGTCACCCGCATCTTCCCTTATCCCAGTCCAGCGAGCTCCTCGCAGGCCGGTCCTTATTACCGGCCGGGCGGTGTCCGGAGCCGCCCGGAAGCGGGGTTACGAGCCCCGCCCGCGGGCACCGCACTCGCTTTCGTCATTCGGCCGTCACCGGTGACGCCCTTCAAACCAGCGAGCTTGGCGCCACGTAACTATGCCGGTGACCCTTGTCAAGGGCGAGTCGCAAAAAAAGCGACGAGCGCAACCGCCGATCAAGACCGCGGCTTCCCCCGCGGGCCAGGGAGGTGCCGGTAACAAGATACCACATCGCCACGAACGACCCGGGCGAACGTGGCGAGCCGGCAACAGCCTGCCGGATAACGCGCGGCTGCCGCGCCAAATGGCCGCCGATCACGGGGAATTCATGGTGACGTCTCACGCGCCGCACTAGCCTGCGACGGTCCCGGAGTTTTTCCGGGTTTGGAAATGTGGAATGCGCGTACGCGTTGGTTATGGCCGGCGTGGATTGTTGTTGGCGTCGACCTCGCTCGCCGCTTTGTTGAGCGGCGGCCTGCCTTATGCGTTCGCCGGCTGCACCGTGACGCAGAACGGCGGCACGGTGACCACCGTCGGCAGCGCCTCGCCGACCGGCAACTGCATCCTCATCGAAAACGGCGCCGACGTCACCGGCAACGTCACCAACACCGGCGTGCTCACGGCCAACGGCGGCGCCGCGCCGTCGAGCACCGGCATCACCATCACCAACAGCACGGTCGGCGGCACGATCACCAACAGCGGCACCATCGCCGCGAAGGCTCAAGGGATCCTCATCGAAAACAACGCCGGCGTCTTCGGCGGCATCAGCAATTCCGGCGTCATCGCGGCGAGCCTGTTCGGCGCGCTCATCGGCGGCTCTGTTGCCTCGACGACGCTGTCGACTTTCGGCGGCGGCATCACCAACTCAGGCACGATCTCCTCGACGAACCGCGCCGCCATCGCCATCGGCGGCGGACTGCTCAGCGGCAGCAACTCGATTACGGTATCGAATTTTTCCGGCGGCATCAGCAACTCCGGCACGGTCTCGGGCCCCGCCATCGCCATTTTGGTCGGCGGCGAGGCCGAAAAAAAAACGCCACCATCACGGTGTCGACGTTCTCCGGCGGAATCACCAACAGCGGCAGCGGTCTTATTCAAGGCGGCGACGCCATCGCCGTCGGCGGCGAGGCCTTCACCAACGCGCAGGTGACGCGATCGAGTTTCGGCGGCGGCATCAGCAACGCCGGCACGATCACCAGCAAGGGATCGACCGGCGCCGGCATCGTCATCGGTGGCGTCGCGACCGGCAACGCGTCGGTTGCGGTATCGACCTTCTCCGGCGGCATCAGCAACAGCGGCGTGATCTCGGGCCCGTTCGGCATCATCGTCGGCCTCTCCATCAGCCAGACCGCGACCGGCACGTTGGCGACGTTCGCCGAGGGCATTACCAACAGCGGCACCGGCACCATCGAGGGCAGCAAGTACGGCATCTTCGTTGGCAA
>JASHOX010000265.1 GCA_030038415.1 Xanthobacteraceae bacterium | reverse complement strand
TGGTTACAGTGTCCGTTATCTCGCCCATGGAAGGGACCTTCGCGAGGGTACTTTCGAAGAGGGGCGAGAGCGGTTCCCGGGACGCGGCTATACACCGCGTGATCCGGGCGGCTTTGGGCATCGACCGTCCGGCGTGATCGGACTGCCAGGTGCTGGCTGCACTGGTGCCGGAGAGGGTCCTCCCGTTTGGATCCGGTGATTCCAGGAAGCGCGGCCCGGAGCCGAGTCGAGGTCAGGCCCTCGGCGAAATAGCCGCGGTGGGGCGCCGCAAGGCGAGCGCGCCGCCTCTCTTTAAGCTCCGCGCCAATGCGGGGCAGGGGCGAAATTAGCGCGCACCGTGTCGCCGGCAGGCTTTCTCTTTCTGCGGCGGGGCGGAACCCAGTGGTGCGCTTATCGGCGCTCCGCCTCCCTCCTTTTTGAGGGAGGAGATTGGACGGGCTTTCTTAAAGCGTGAAGCAAACCCCGGATGCGAAGCCGCATCGCGAGAACGAGATCGCTCATCCGCCCCGCGATAGCGGGGATGGGGACCCCCCGAAGGGCGGTGGAGGGAGCGCGGGCCGTGACGACTCTTTTGCAACGAAGGCGAAGCGACGAGTCAGATGCCCCTTCCACCGCGCAAAAGTGCGGTCCCCTTCCCCCGTTTGCACGGGGGAGGATGCAAGGATAGAAATGGGCTTTCGCCCACAGCCACTCACCAGCAGGAAACAGCAATGCCACGCATGAAGGGCGCCGAGCTCATTACCGAGTATCTGATTGCGAACGACATTCCTTATGTGTTCGGCATTTGCGGGCACGGCAATGTCGGCATGCTCGATCCGCTCTATGCCGCGCGCGACCGCATCAAGCTTGTCTCGCCGCGCCACGAGCAGGTCGCCGCCCACATGGCGGACGCCTATTTCCGCGTCCGCCACGAGCCGGCGGCAACGCTGACCTCGTGCGGGCCGGGCTCGGCCAATATCGTGATGCCGCTTGCCTGCGCGCTGACCGATTCCTCGGCAGTGTTTGCTATCACCGCCAATGTGCCGACCTCGCAGTTCAACCGAAGCCCATTCCAGGAGATCAACCGGCACTATCAGGCCGATTTCGTCAACGTGCTGCGTCCGGTGGTCAAGCGCAGTTTCCAGCCGACCCGCGTCGACATGCTGCCGCTGGCGTTGCGCCAGGCGATGACGACGATGCTGTCGGGCCGGCCGGGGCCGGTCAACATCGACGTGCCCTTCAACGTCTTTCAGGAAGAGGACGAGGTGGAGCTGCCGCCGCCGGCGCCGCCGCTCAATGCGCAACGGAGCGGCGCCTCGCCGGAGGAAATTTCCCGCGCGCTGGACATGATTCTGGCCGCGCAGCGGCCGGTGATTTTTATCGGTCACGGCGTGACGCTGTCGGAGGCGAGCCGCGAACTGACCGAATTCGCCAAAAAGCTCGGCATTCCGGTGATCTCGTCGCCGAACGGCATGGGCTGCCTCGACATGACCGATGCACTGTCGCTCGGCTTTATAGGGCGCAACGGCGCATTTCCAGCCAACGAAGCGGGCCGTCGCTCCGACCTCGTCATCGCCATCGGCGCGCGCTTCGACGACCGCTCGGCCTCGTCATGGATGCCGGGCTATTCGTGGAATTTCCCGCACACCAAGCTCATTCATGTCGACGTCGATGCGGCCGAGCTCGGCCGCAATTATCCGCCCGATCTCGGCATTCTCGCCGATGCGCGCACGTTCTTGCGGCAGCTCCTCGCCGAGCTCAACCGCCGCGGCGTCGAGATCGGCGGCAACAAGGCAACCGCGACCAAAGCCTGGCTCGCCGACATCGCGAAGTGGCGCGCCGAGTGGGACAAATTCGTGCGGCCAAATTTCGAGATCCACGCTACCCCGATGCGGCCTGAGCGCGTGGTCGCCGATTGCCAGGCGGTGCTGCCGGCCGACGGCATCGTCTGCTGCGATGTCGGCGTCAGCCACAACTGGTACATGCAGTTCTGGAATGCGCGCAAGCCGCAATGCATGCTCAACTCCTGGGGCTTTTCCGGCATGGGCTTCGGCGCCGCCGGCGCGCTCGGCGCCAAATTGGCGGCGCCCGACCGGCCGGTGGTTGCGGTCACCGGCGACGGCTGCTTCACCATGGTGCCGCATGTGCTGTGCACCGCCGTCGAATACAACATCCCGGTGGTGTGGGTGATCTGGAACAATTTCGGCTGGGTCTCGATCCGCGACATTCAGCTCGGCATGTTCGGCGGCCGCGAATACGGCACCATGTTCCATCAGGGCGCCAACAAGAAGCCGTACAATCCGGATCTCGCCGCCTGGGCCAAGGCCGCCGGCGTCGACGCGCTCACGGTGACGAAATCGCAAGACTTCCGCGGCGCGCTCGAACACGCGGTGAAGGCCAACAAGCCGTTTCTCATCGACGCCCATGTCGACGCCGAGGTGCGGCCGCCCTCGACCGGGGCCTGGGAATTGCCGCCGACGCCGTATAAAGAGCCGGTGTTCGGCCAGCGTTTCATCCCGGACGCCGCGCCGGTGAAGTGATGCTTCGCTGTTGGCGCGCTGGGGCCGCGATCGATAAATTTGTTTGTACTAGATCGGCAAATTCCAAATACCCTTACCGCCTGCGTCAATATGTCAACCGCGCCGCGCGGCGAGCGTTCCGTGCGGTCAAGTCTTCCGCCAATTAACAAGCTTTCCTCGAATTAATCTGTCCGTCAGGTCGTCGTAAGACGCGATCTCCCATGTAAACGTTCTATGAGCAAAGGGCCCGGTTGCAGAGACCCGATTGCAAAGACCCGGCCGGCGCAATGGAGATCCGTCATGAATCAAACTACTCCCCCGCAATTCGGAAAACCGAGGGTCCTTACGGGCCGCCGCATCGTGCTTTTGGCTTCCGTCGCCGCGGTTGGCGGCGCGCTCCTGCTCGCTGGGCCCGGCGGCTATTGGGCCAGCACGCTCGGCACGCCGCCTGCGCATGCCGCCGATTCGTCCGCCGCGGTGCAGCAGCCGCTGCCGCATCCGCAAGGCTTTGCCGATCTGGTCGCCAAGGTGAAGCCTGCGGTTATCTCGGTGCGCGTCAAGATTCCCGCTTCCGCCGATCCGGCAATGGCCGAGCAGTCGGACGACGGCGACCAGCAACAAATCCCGGCGTCGCCAGGCTCTCCACTGTACAAATTCTTCCAGCAATTCGGCGATCAGTTCGGCCAGCAATTCAATCTGCCGCACGGCCACGAGACCATCGTCGGCGAAGGCTCGGGCTTCTTCATCTCGCCGGACGGCTATGCGGTGACCAACAACCATGTGGTCGATCACGCCAGCTCGGTGCAGGTGACGACCGACGACGGCACGATCTATACGGCGAAGGTGGTCGGCACCGATCCGAAGACCGATCTGGCTTTGATCAAGGTCGACGGCAAAAATGACTTCCCCCACGTGCAGTTTGCCAGCCAGGGTCCGAAAGTCGGCGACTGGGTGGTCGCGGTCGGCAATCCGTTCGGCCTCGGCGGCACGGTGACAGCGGGCATCGTTTCCGCACGCGGCCGCGACATCGGCGCCGGGCCTTATGACGATTACATTCAGATCGACGCGCCGATCAACAAGGGCAATTCCGGCGGACCGGCGTTCGACGTCGACGGCAACGTCATCGGCGTCAACACCGCGATCTATTCGCCGTCCGGCGGCTCGGTCGGCATCGGCTTCGACATACCCGCCAATACCGCCAGGATGGTCGTGGCGCAGCTGAAGAAAGACGGCCATGTCACCCGCGGCTGGCTCGGTGTTCAAATCCAGCCGGTCACGCCCGGCATCGCCGACAGCCTCGGCCTGAAAAAGGCCGAAGGCGCCATGGTCGACGAGCCGCAGAGCGGCAGTCCGGCGGCTAAAGCCGGCATTAAATCCGGCGACGTCATCACCGCGGTCAACGGCACGCCGGTCAAGGACGCCCGCGATCTCGCTCGCAGCATCGGCATGATGGCGCCGGACTCTGCGGTCAAGCTCGACATCCTGCGGCAGGGCGAGCAGCAGGCCGTGTCGGTGACCTTGGCGCAAATGCCGAACAGCGAGCAGGTCGCCGGCAACGACACGGAGCAAAATGCAGAGCCGCGCGGCGTGCCGCATCTTGGCCTGCAGGTGGCGCCGGCGAAAGACGTGTCCGGCGCCGGCAGCGAAGGCGTCGTGGTCACCGGCGTCGATCCCGACGGGCCCGCGGCCGAGCAGGGTTTTCAGACCGGCACCGTCATCCTCGACGTCGGCGGCAAGGCCGTCGCCAATGCCGGCGACGTACGCCACGCGCTGGTCGAGGCTAAGGCGCAAGGCAAGCACGACGTGCTGATGCGGGTGAAAATGGGCGACACCACCCGCTTCGTGGCGATGCCGCTCGGCAAGGCGTAAGGCCTATCCCGGACTTGCGGGGCGTCGTTTCGCGCCGCACCTTAGCCGGGACCCGTGGCAGAGTAGTGATCGACTCGACGGCGCTGCCGTCGTCTCCCGGCAGTCGCTGCGGGCCGGTCGTGTGGGGACGGGTCTCGACCCGTCCCCATTCGCGTTGGTAGCCATTCAGGCGGCGTGGTTGAGCCGGTCGTTATTAGCGTGCACGCATGCGGCGACCGGTGCGTAGGCGCGCTCGGCGGCGGCATAGAGGCCGAGTCCATTCTCCAGCGCCTGCTCGGCGGCCATTCCCGCCTTGGTGAAGGCGAGGAATTTCTCGGTCACCATGCGCGCTGTTTCTTCGACCACCGCGTCGGGCGCGGCGGACACCAACAGCGCGAGTCGCGCCGAAATCACGCTTTGCGCCTCGCAAGTGAAGCGCACGGCCTCGAGCCAATTGCTCCAGAAATCGCTCATGCAGAGCAATGTCACGTAAATTATCTAAAATTGTTGCGCGCGATTCGCTAAAATTGGAGCGATCTCCGCAACGAAGGCTATAGCATCTCCGGCCGGAACTGGCCGCGCCGGCTGACGATCTTGCCCGACAGCATGAACGCGCCGTCGCCGGTATAGTGCAGCGTGCGTGGATATTTCGGCCGCCGCGCCACGTGCGCCTTCACGACTTCGAAGATGAAGAAATTGTAGCGCTCGACCAGGGCGTCATCTTTGAGCTTGCACTCGAAATTGGCGTGGCACTCGACGATAAGCGGCGCCTTGACCTTTTGCGCCGGTGCGGCTGTCAGTTTGAATTTCTCGAACTTATCGACGTCTGCGCCGGAGCAATTGCCGATGCCGACGGTGGCATCGAGCAACGCCACGGTCGGCAGATTGATGACGCATTCCCGGCTGCGGCGGACGAGCTCGAAACTGTGATTGCCGGCGGCGATGACGCAGCCGATCAGCGCCGGGGTGAATTCCATCACCGTGTGCCAACCCATGGTCATGATATTGCGCTCGCCGCGCCACGCCGAGGAGACGAGAACGATCGGTCCCGGTTCGAGATAGCGGCGGACTTGCGCGACCGGAAAGTCGATTTTTCCCTCGGTCATTACGGTCGCTCGCGGCTTTAGGTTCCGGGGCAGCGTTTGAAGTAGTGATAGATCTCGGGAGCCTGCAGCCAAAGCAAGGAATAGCTCAGGCCGCCATTCTTGGTGATCCAGGCCCGGATGTCCGGCGGATAGTCTTTCCACAGGCTCGGCGTGACGAAATAGGGAAACGCCAGATGGAATCCGAGCGATCCCTTGGGCGTGGCGCAGATATTGTCGCGCGGGATGTAGCCGGCCAGCACCGTGCAGGCGGAGACGCAGGGTCCGGCGATGCGCACATTGGCATGCTCATCGGCAAGCTTCTTCCATTTCGCTTCATAGGCGACGAGAAAGCCGCCGTAGTCGCCGGCGACTTCGACGGTCTCCGCGCGCGCGGCCGCCGCCGTCAAGGATAGAAAGACCATCACGAGGGCTTGCCAAGCTCTCATCGCCAGCTCCGTTGCATTGCGGGAATTGAAACTCTGAACCACTGGAATCAAGGCCGGCGCGATCCGCCGTCCCGGTTCCACATTAGCACAAATCTTCGGCGCGAACGAATTGCGCCATTGATTCGGCCCGATCGCATGCCTATTCCGCTCCGGCATGGGAACCGCGATTCAACTCACGTGTTCGATCGCCTACGCCGGGCATTCGCGGCATCGGCTCGATATTTGCCGTCCCGCCGGGGCCGTTGCGGCCCCGGTCGTGGTGTTCTTTTACGGCGGCGCCTGGCGCAGCGGCAACAAAGGCCTCTATCGCTATGTTGCCAAGGCGTTGGCGCGGCGCGGCTATGTGGCGGTGTTGCCCGATTACCGCGTCTATCCGCAGGCGCGCTATCCCGATTTCCTCGAAGACGGCGCGCAGGTCGTGCGTTGGGTCAAGGACAATGTCGGCCGCTTCGGCGGCGACCCGGACAAGATCTTCTTAAAAGGCCACTCCGCCGGCGCACATATTGCGGCGATGCTGTCGACCGATGCGCGCTGGTTGCACAAGGTTGGGCTTGCGCCCGGATGCGATATTGCCGGACTGATCGGCATCGCCGGCCCGTATGATTTCCTGCCGCTGCGCGACGAGACGCTGAAAGTGATCTTCGGCGGGGCCGACCGGCCGGAGACGCAGCCGATCTTTCATGTCGCGCCGGGCGCGCCACCCGCATTGTTGATGACCGGCGGCCGCGACCGGCTGGTCGAGCCCGGCAATTCGGTCCGCTTCGCCGCGCGGCTTACTGCCGCCGGCAACGCGGCCACGGTCAAGACCTATCGGCGGGTCGGCCACTACGTCATTGTCGCCGCGATCGCGCCGCTGTTGCGCTTATTCGTTCCGGTGCTGCGCGATGTCGACTCCTTCATCGCCGAAACTTTGCAGGCCATGGCTTTGCGGTCGGTAACGGCGCCGGCGTCGGCGCCGCAGGCCAATTATGTGGCCGCCGCGGGCACTATCGGGCGCGCCGGCGTATAATGGCCGTGCCGGCGCCGCAGCGGCGGCGTTTATGTTGCGGCGCACTGTTGCCGCCTTGATAAGCAGAGCCAACAGGTAAAGGCTGGCAAATGCGAGTCACGCGCGTCGCACGGCGGCGTTGCGCACTTGCGCAGAATAAAGCCGCGATGGCGGTGTCATCGCGCAACAAGAAGAATGGGAGAACGCTCATGGCCATCACGACTGAACAATCGCGTGCGCATCAAAGCGCCGCTGACGCGGCCGCAACGCAGCGCGGTTCGAATGAGCTGGTCAAGCTCATTCGCAAATTGCGCTGGATCGGCATGGACGACGAGGCCGAACGGCTGCAGGCGGAGCTGACGCGGCGGCACGCGGCTGCCGACAGCGTCGTTGCGATGTCGGGCGAGACGGACTGATAACCCGGCCAATAGCGCGAGCCAAGAACGCGGTCGGGGAACAGATCGAACGTCGGAGGAAGGTCGGCGCTACAAGGAGGGATATGATGGTCGCAATCGAGGCACTCGCCACGCTCGCCGTGATGTGGGCTCTGGTGATCTGGGGTTCGAGCTACTTCAATCGCAACGTCGTGTGAAGGTCGCGGGCGCCAAACGCATCGAGAAAGCCGCGGCGCTCAAAGCGTTTGTCCGATGCCAGTGATGGGCGGCGAAACTTACGCCGGCCAAGTCTGCGTGCTAGGACCGGCGCGGCGTGGCCTGCGTCAGCGTTGTGCGCCGACCAGTACCATCGAGATCCCCGGCAAATAGGTGATCACGAGCAGCGCAATGAAATTGACCACCACGAACGGCAGCACGCCGCGATAGATCGTGCCCATCGGCACGTTGAAGACCGCTTTCGCCGCGAACAGGTTCAATCCGAACGGCGGCATATAGAGGCCGATCGATAAATTGACTGCCATGATGATGCCGAAGTGAATGGCGTCGATGCCGGCGGTTTGCACAATCGGCAGCAGCAGCGGCGTGAGCACCAGAATGGCCGGCGCCGGCTCGAGAAAGCTGCCGGCGAGCAACAGCCCGGCGTTGACGAACAGCAGCGTCTCCCAATGCGGCAGGCGCATCGCCGTCACGCCATGGATCAGGCTTTGCGGTATGCCGCTTGTGGTCATCAGCCAGGAATAGACGCCGGCCGCGGTGACGATGATCTGAATTTGCCCGATCAGCAGCACCGAGCCGACGATGATCTGGCCAAGCTCGACGAGTCCAACGGTGCGATAGATGAACATCACCACGAACAGCGAATAGACCACTGCCACGCCCGCGGCCTCGGTCGGCGTGAAGATGCCGCCATAGATGCCGCCGAAGACGACGACGATGGTGCCGATCGCCCAGCTCGCCTCCTTGGTCGAGGCCCAAATGTTCTTCCAGCGCGCCGGCGCCGACAGCGGCACCATTTGGATGCGCGCATAGATCATCACATAAATCGCGTCGACCAGCCCGATCAGCAGGCTCGGCACAATGCCGGCGGTGAACAGCTTGATCGCAGAGACCTCGGCGGTCATGGCGTAGAGGATCATCGCGATCGACGGCGGGATGATCACGGCGACCGCTCCCGACGAGGTGATCAGGCTGATGGCGAAACGCTCGCTGTAGCCGTGCTTGGTCAGCGACGGAAACAACAGCCGGCCGATGGCGACCACGGTGCCGACCGAGGTATGCGCCATGGCGCCGAATAGTTCCGAAGACGCTACCGTGGTCACCGCCAGCGAGCCGCGCACGCCGCCGATGATCGATACCACCCAGGTCACCACCCGCTCGGCAATGCCACCGCGGCCCATGATCTCGCCGGCCAGCACGAAGAACGGCACCGCCAAGAGCGGAAAATTGTCGAGACTGGCAAACATGTAATTTTGCACCGCGTCGGTCGGCACATGGGCGACGAACACGATCGCGGCCATCGAGGTGAGGAGGAGGACGACGAAGATCGGCAGGCCGAGGATCAGCAAAATCACTGGCAGGATGAAATAGACGAAAGTCGTCATTTCAATGCTCGATGTCCCGGCTCGCGATGATGTCGTCGTGGCGCGCGCCAAGCGTGATCAGCCGCACGGCGATCAGGACCGCCATCAAAATCAATCCGACCGGAACGGCGGACTGCGGAATCACCAGCGGAATGTTCGCTGTCTCGCTGCGCTGGTCGAGCTGGTAGAGCATGGTCATGACCGGCCAGGAGAACACCGCGATCGCGATGCAGGTCGCGATGGTGACGAGGTCGGAGAGCACGTCGAATGCCTTGCGCGCGCGCGGCGGCAGCATCGAGACCACGACGTCCATGCGGATATGGCGATTGAGCCAGCCGGCTTGACTGGCGCCGAGGAAGACGCAGCCGATCATCAGAAACAGCATCGCTTCCTCGGCCCAGTACAGTGACACCGAGAACACGTAGCGGCCGATAATGTTGACGAAATTAATGCCGACGCTGAGCATCAGCATGGTGCCGGCGGTGACGCGCAGCACGGCCATGAGCGCGTTGGCGCCGTGCCGGATAATATTGGTCATCAGGCTGCCCGCCGACTCTGTTTCTCGGTTGGAAACTCAGTCTGCGACGATCCCGGATCTGCGGTGCACCGCTGACGCGCTGCACCGCGTCCGGGAAACGAAAGAAGCTTCAGTTCTTCGCCGCCGCGGCGCGGACGGTCTGCAGCATCTCGTGCACCGCCGGCTGATCCTTGGTCGCCTGGTCGCCGACCGGCTCGAGCAGCGTCTTCATCGTGGCGAGGTCGTTGGCCGGCAGCGTGTGCACCGTGCCGCCCTGGCTGGTCCAGGTGTCCACCAGCTTCTTGGAGAAATCGACCTCCCAGGCCTGCGTCTTGGCCTGAATGGCGGCGCCGCTGTCGAGGACGATCTTCTGCAGGTCGGCCGGCAGCGTGTCGAGCCAGGGCTTCGAGATCACCGCGATCGAGATGATGAAAGTGTCGTTGGTGACGGTGATGACCTTGAGCAGGTCGTTCATCTTCATCGACGAGAATACCGAAAGGCCGGAGATGGTGCCATCGATGGTGCCCTGGTCGAGCGCCGGAACCACTTCGGACAGCGGCATGCCGATACCGGTGGCGCCGAACTTCGCCATCTTTTCGCGTTCCATCTCGGTGCCGTTGATGCGCAGTTTCTTGCCCTGGAAATCCGATAGCCGCATGATCGGTTTCTTGGCGCCGTAATCGGACGCGCCGAGACTGAAGGTGGCGATGCCGACCATGCGCTTGGGCGCCGCCAGATCGAACATCGCTTTCTGGATTGCCGGATTTTCGACGGTCTTGGCGGCGTTGGCGTCGTCGCGGAACAGCATCGGAGTTGAGAACACGCCAAATCGCGGATCGACGCCGACGAAGAAATCGACCGGACCGATATAGCCCTGGACGGTGCCGAGCTGCACGCCCTGGATTTCGGCGGGAATCGGTCCGAGCTGGCTCGCCGGGTAGATCTGCACCTCGATCCGGCCGTTCGAAGCCTTCTCGACCTGCTCCTTGTAGAATTTGATGAATTGATGCTGCGTCTCGTTGATGGTCGCGGTGCCGAATTTCATGACGAAGTCGGCGGCGCAGGCCGGAACGGCCAAAGCCAGCGAGCCGAGCGCCGCGGCGAGGGCCAAGCCTTTGCCGGCTAACAATCCCATTATACGTGCGGACATTTGATCCCACCCTCTGTTTGATCCGGCGCGTCTTTTGGCCGCAAATCTACCGAATGCTGCCCGCGCGCTTGCGGCGCCGACTATAAAGCAGCGGCGGCCCCTGCCAAGCGTGGGCGGGGAGGCTTAGTGTCGCGTCACAAAGGTGCGACGATGGGCCCGCATGCGGCGAGCAAAATCCGCTGATGCCCGCACGCTGCGTCGGCTAGCGATCGCGCATGCGGTCCATCAGCACCTTGTCCTGGCCGCCGTCGATCTCGATCATGGTGCCGTTGACGAAAAACGCGAGATCCGAGGCGAGATAGGTGACGAGATTGGCGAC
Organism: Xanthobacteraceae bacterium; assembly: GCA_030038415.1. Taxonomy (GTDB): domain Bacteria; phylum Pseudomonadota; class Alphaproteobacteria; order Rhizobiales; family Xanthobacteraceae; genus BOG-931. Next base: position 591 of record JASHOX010000265.1, on the reverse strand, counting down.
CTCGTCGCATTCGGCGATGCGGCCGAGCGGGATCGAGGCCGGCGCCAGCTTGTCGGCTTCCTCGAACGAAAGCTTCATGTCGCGAGCCATCGCCTTAACGAGGCCGGTCCAGCGTTCGGTGCGCACCGGGCCGGGATTGACGACGACGAAGCTGATATTGTCCTTGCCGTATTGGCTGGCGAGCGATTTCGTCAGGTTCTGTCCCGCGGCGTTGGCGGCGCCCGGCGCAATCTCCCAATAAGAGACTTTGACGCCGTCATTGCCGATCAGGTTCACCACGCGGCCCTTCTTCTGCTTCTGCATGATTGGCAGCACGTGCTTCATGCAGCGCACATAGCCCATGAATTTGAGCTGCAAGGATTGCGCCCAATCCGCCTCGCTCAGATGATCGAGCACGCCGCCCGGCGACGAGCCGGCATTGTTGACCAGAATATCGATGCGGCCGAGCGCGGCATGCGCCTCCCGGACGAAATTCTCCGCGTCCGCGGGCTTGGTGAGATCGGCCGGAATGGCGACGATCTTGCGATTGGTTTGTCTGGCGATCTCGCCGGCGGTTGTTTCAAGCGGCCCCTTGCGCCGCGCGCAGATCGC
>JASHOX010000264.1 GCA_030038415.1 Xanthobacteraceae bacterium | reverse complement strand
GGGTCGTGATACATCTCGCCGATGATGCGGGTGACGCCGGCTTTCGAGTCGGTCAGGTGATATCGCCCGTCGCGGTCGCGGCCGAGCCGTCCGGCTTGGCGCAATTCGTCGAGCGCCAGCGCGACTTCGCGGCCGTCGCGGCTGCCAAGGCCCTCGACGATGTCGGCATAAAACATCGGGCCGGAACCGAGTGCTTGCTCGACGGTCTGATAGCGCGCCGGGCCAGAGAACACTTTCGCGGCGCAGCGCATCAGCGGGACCTCGCCGTCGCGGCCGAACGGCCGGGTGCAATCGAAGCCGGCCTTGGCGCCGGTGCGCCGGCCATTGAGCGACGGGTCCATGGTCATGGCCATCATGCCTGTCAGCACCACAAGGTCCTGGTCGGCCTGAAAGCGCGTGCCCATCGCCCATTCCACCTGCCGGTCGTCGTGGATATCGATGTCCTCGTCGAAGACATAGACGTGCTTGAGTACCCGAATGCCGCCGAACAGCGCGGCGATGGCGTTGCGCGCTTCGCCATAGACGCGCTGGCGGATCGAGACCCGCAGCGTGTTCGAGCCCCCCGACACTTCGCGCAAGTAGACAGCGACCGGCTCGCGCACGCTGGCTTTGAGAATGCGCATGGCTTCCGCCTCGGCACGCAGTGCCGAGATCACGGCACTATCCGTCTCGTCGAGCTTGAAGGCGGAGCCGTGCAGCAGCGTGTGATGCAGCACGTCCGCGCGCATGGTGATGGCGGTGCAATGGAATACCGGGTCCATGTGGATGGAGCCGTAATAGCCCATGTATTCGCCGTACGGCCCTTCCGGCTCGACGTAGCCGCGCTGGTCGAGATAGCCTTCGAGCGTCACTTCGGCGTCGGCCGGCACCAGAATGTCGTTGGTGAGGCTTTTGACCACCGGCGCCGGCTCGGCGCGGAATTGCGCGACCAGCTGCAGTTCGTCGCCGCCGATGCGCGTGGTCGCGGCGAAGAAATCGAGCGGATGCGCGCCGGCGGTGAACGTCACCGGCAATTTCTCGCCGCGCGCGACGCTTGCGGTATAGATGCGCTTGAGATCGGACGGCGCGGTGACGTTGATGCCGCATTCGGTGCGGTTGCGCAGACTCAGGCGCCGGCAGCCGACGTTGCGCCGCCCGGTCGCCGGATCGATAGTGTAATCGATCGCCGAGCTCAGATAGCACGAGCCGTCGAGCGCGTGCTGCGGATGAAACGGCAGCTTGGTAAGGTCGACGTCCTTGCCGGTGACCTTGATCGCGTGCACCGGCGCCTCGTTCGACGGTATTTCGACGACCGGCTGCGGATTGGCGAGCCGCTTGAAATATTCGTCGTAAAGCTTGGCCTCGGTGGTCTCGAATGCCGCGGCCAGCCGCTTGCGATTTCCCGCGGTCTTGGCGACGAGCTCGACCTGTTCGGGACCGGCTTTCTTGAACAGCACGGCCTTGTCGGTTGATTCGATAATGCCGCTCAGGTCGGTCAGCGGCACCGGCCGGTCGTGCACCTCCACCTCGCCGAGCTCGATCAAGCGGCCGACGAAGTTGCGGAGACGGTATTTGTCGAAGTCGAGATTATGCGTTGATTGGGGCATTGCTGGCTCGAATGCTGCGCCACGTTCCTAGCTCGTTCCGCGCCAGCTGGCATCCAGGCAGAGGAGCGTCGGGCTAGCAAAATCACAGCAGCGCCGAGACCTTAAGTCAACGGGCGCAAAGGCGCAGCAGCGAAGCTTCTTACTTGCCCCAGCCGAAGTGGTAGTTCAGCCCGGCGCGCACGACGTCCTCATGCATCGACACGTTGTCGGTCGGCGCTACGCCGCAGTTCGCGCCGCAATTGAGCCTGCCGAGGTCGACATGCAGGTATTCGGCCTTGGCGCTCCAGTTGCCGGGCAGCGCGAATTCGAGGCCGCCGCCGACCGTCCAGCCGGCATTGGTCGCACTCGCGCCGGCAAATCCCGGCGTCGAGGCATTGATATCGCCGACGGCGAGACCGCCGGTGACATAAGGCAGGACGCCGCCGAACGCATAACCGACGCGGCCGCGCACAGTGGAGAGCCAGTCATTCTGCGTGGTGCAGCCAGCCGCGCATCCGGTTGTGCCGGTGCCCTTGAGGTTCGACCAGTCCAAATCGCCTTCGAGGCCGAGCACGGTGTTGCCAAGCTGCCAATTGTAGCCCGCGGTGCCACCGACCTGGGCGCCGGAGAGATCGACCGGCGTCGAGGTGCCGTTCCACCAGGAGCGGCCCCAACCGCCCCCGGCGTTAGCGCCGAGATAGAAGCCGGTCCAATTGTAGGCCTGCGTCACCTCGGCGGGCGGCGGCGCCTTGGTGTAAAGCGGCGCAACCGACAAATCGGCCGCGACGGCGCATTGCGCCGCGACCAGCGTCCAGAACGCAAAACATCCCGCGACAAGCTTTTTTACCATTGGTCTTACGGCCTCGCTGGCGTCGGCGCCTTAAGTGACCGCCGTTCGCCTTAACACTGTGCGCACAACTTGGTTACCCCGGTCTTACCGTCACGGTTAAGCCCGAAGCAGCGTCGGCCCCGGCGCCTGCTTGATTGACCAGATAGGCGAAATTGTGCCGCTGCCGGGGCGGCTTCACGGCGCAGGAAACTGCGCGGCCGGAAAGCTCCAGGCGCCTGCGGCCGCATGTCGCGACGGACCGCGCGAGATTCACGTCGCGGCGGCAGCTTCCAACCGACGCCCGGCGATCCCGCGTGGGTTGACCGTCCGCCGGCGCAGCGCCGGAGACGTAGCGGCGACGATATCGGGATCGATTCGTCTCTCCGGCAGAGGATGCTATAATAATGACGAGCAACAGTTTAACGAACTGAGGTCAGCGAGCCACGCCTGCGATGAACTGGATCTCCAACGTAGTACGGCCGAAAATTCGCAATATCCTGCGGCGCGAAGTGCCGGAGAACCTCTGGATCAAATGTCCGGAGACCGGCCAGCTCGTATTTTACAAAGACGTCGAGTCGAACCTGTTCGTCATCCCCGGCTCGAACTACCACATGCGTATGGGCGCGGCCGCGCGGCTCAAATCGATGTTCGACAACGCGACCTGGTTCGACATCGCCGTGCCGGAGGTGCCCGTCGATCCGCTGAAATTCCGCGACGAGCAGCGTTATACCGATCGCCTCAAGGCAGCGCGCGGCAAGACCGGACTCAATGATGCCGTCAAGCTCGGCTACGGCAAGCTCGACGGTCTCGCCGCCGTCATCGCCGTGCAGGATTTCGATTTCATGGGCGGCTCGCTCGGCATGGCGGCGGGCGAAGCAGTGATCAAGGGGCTCGACACTGCCGTGGAGAAGGGCTGCCCGTTAATACTGTTCGCTGCCTCCGGCGGCGCCCGCATGCAGGAAGGCATCCTGTCGCTGATGCAAATGCCGCGCACCATCATCGCGGTGCAGCGCCTGCGTGAGGCATGCAAGCCTTATATCGTCGTGCTGACCAATCCCACGACCGGCGGCGTGACGGCATCCTATGCGATGCTCGGCGACGTCCACATCGCCGAGCCCGGCGCCCTGATCGGCTTCGCCGGCCCGCGCGTCATCGAGCAGACCATCCGCGAGAAACTGCCCGAGGGCTTTCAGAAGGCCGAATATCTGCGCGACCACGGCATGGTCGATATGGTGGTGCATCGCCACGAGTTGCGCGCGACCATCGCCAGACTGTGCCGGCTCCTCACCAAGGCGCCCGCCAGCGCGCCGGCGCAGCACATAAGCCTGCCGGCGCCCGAACCCGCGACCACGTGAGCGACCGGGCGGCCAACGCGGCGCCGATCGACGCCATGCTGGCGCGGCTGCTGGCGCTGCATCCCAAGCGCATCGACCTCGGGCTCGAGCGCATGGCGCGCATTCTTGCCGCGCTCGATCACCCGGAACGGCATTTGCCGCCGGTGATCCATGTCGCCGGCACCAACGGCAAGGGCTCCACTATCGCCTTCATGCGCGCGATCCTCGAAGCCGCGGGCCAACGCGTGCATGTCTATACGTCGCCGAACCTGGTTCGTCTCAACGAACGGTTCCGCATCGGCCGGAAAGACGGCGGCAAGCTGGTCGGCGATGCCGAACTCAGCACGGCGCTCGCCGAATGCGAAGCCAAGAACGGCGACGCGCCGATCACGGTGTTCGAGATCGAGACCGCCGCTGCGTTCCTGTTGTTCTCGCGCAATCCGGCCGACGTCTTGCTGCTGGAAGTCGGGCTCGGCGGGCGGCTCGACGCCACCAACGTCGTCGAACGCCCGCTGGCGAGCATCATCACCCGGCTGTCGTTCGATCACCGCGATTTTCTTGGCGATACGTTGGAGAAGATCGCCGCCGAGAAGGCCGGCATCATCAAAGCCGGCGTGCCGTGCGTCGTTACCAGCCAGACCCGCGAGGCGCTCGCCGTAATCGAACGCCAGGCGGCGCGGCTCAAGGCACCGCTGCACATCGCCGGCGAGCATTGGACCGCGACCGAAGAACGCGGCCGGCTCGTCTACCAAGACAGCGATGGGCTTTTGGATTTGCCGCCGCCCAAGCTTTACGGCCGCCACCAGTTCGAGAATGCCGGCGCCGCGATCGCGGCGCTGCGCGCGAGCGGCTTGAAATTGCCGCCGGCGGCCTACGAAGACGGCATGACGCAGGTCGATTGGCCGGCGCGCATGCAGCGGCTGGCGCACGGCCGGCTCGCCGCTTTGATGCCGCCGGAGAGCGAACTGTGGCTCGACGGCGGCCATAACGCCGACGGCGGCCAGGCCGTTGCCGCGGCCCTTGCCGATCTCGAGGAACGCGTGTCGCGTCCGCTGGTGCTTATCGTCGGCATGCTGGCGACCAAAGACAGCGCAGGCTTCTTGAAGAATTTTTCCGGGCTCGCGCGGCGCGTCATTACCGTGCCGATCCATCAGGACAAGACCGTGCCCGCCGCCGAGCTTGCTGAAATCGCCGGCAACGTCGGCATTCCGGCGCTGCCGCGCGACGACATCGAAAGCGCCATCGCGGTCGCCGGCAAACTCGATCTGCACCCGGCGCCGCGCATTCTGATTACCGGCTCGCTTTATCTGGCCGGCGAAGTCTTAGCCGCCAACGGCACGCCGCCGGAATAATTATTGAATCTTGATATCGTCGTCGTGAATGACCTTGGCCCATTTGGCACGCTCGGCCTTGATGTAGGCGGCGAATTCATCGGGCGGTCCGGCCATCGACTCGAACATCTGCGGATCGAGAAAGCGCGCGCGGAACGCCGGATCGCTGAAAATCTTGATCGTTTCCCGGTCGATTTTCATGACGACGTCATTGGGCATGCCGGCCGGCCCGAATAGCCCGAACCAGGCCGTTGCCTCATAGCCGGGCAAGCCGCTCTCCGACACCGTCGGCACTTCCGGCACCAGCGGCATCCGCTTCGGCGCGCCGACGCCGAGCATCTTGATCTGGCCGGCCTTGTAGGCCGGCAGGCCCGAGGCGACGCTGACCACCATGGTGTCGATGTGGTCGCCGATCAGATCGTTGAGCGCCGGCGTCGCGCCGCGATAATGCACCGGCACCATTTTGACGCCGGCCATGCTGTCGAACAGCGCCATGTTCATGTGCAGCGCCGAGCCGACGCCCGCGGTGCCGTAGGTGATTTGGCCCGGCCTCTCTTTGGCCAGCGCGATCAGCTCGGCGATGTTGGCGACCGGCAGCGACTTGGCGGCGAAGATCGACTGGTAGATGCGCACCAGCCCGGTGATCGGGGTGAAATCCTTATCGACATCGTACGGCACCTTACCCGCAGGCAAGAGCGTCGGATTGACCGTGAAGGTGCCGGACTCGCCGACCAGCAGCGTATAACCGTCGGGCGCCGCCTTGGCGACGGCTTCGGCGCCGATGATGTGCGCGGCACCGCCCTTGTTCTCGACGATGACCTGCTGCCCCCAGTCCTTGCTCAGCGCCTGCGCCAAGGCGCGGCCGACGACGTCGGTGACGCCGCCGGGCACCGAAGTGACGACCAGCGTGACTTGCCGCGACGGATAAGCAGGCGTTTGCGCCGCACTTGCGCTGCAGCACGCAATCCACAGCAGCGAGGCAACGAGATATTTTCTCATGGCGGGTCTGCTACAGCCTGATTTCGCCGAGATTGATGCTGGCGCCGAGATTGGCTTCGATCGTCTTGGATCGGCCGCGCGAAAAGATCTGCAGGGTATAGCGGCCCGAATTCTCGTCGAGGCGATCGAATTTGAAGTCGCCGTAATTATCGGTCGTGGTCAGCGCGATCGAGGCGCCGTCCTTGACCAGTTGCACGCTGGCGCCCTCGACGCAATCGACGGTCCCGTTTCTTTCCTCAGCGAGCGTGCCGCCGATGAAGCATTTCGCATAACGCCACAGATTGCGGTAATAGACCCGCGGCTTCGAGCCGAGCTCGGGCTTCATCACTTCGAGATTTTGCTCGCGCGCGATCCGCACCATCTCGCTATCCTCGACCTTTATCGCGCGCATGGCGCCGGTCGGGCAGGATTGCTGACCGCGCGTCTGCTCCCAGCCCTGGTCGAGGAGATGGGCGTCGAAGGTCCAGGCCTGCGGCAGCTGCAATTCCTCGTTCCACCAGATGTGGCCGTAGGGGCAGGCATCGACGAGCTGCTTCTGGCCCTTCGCCTTGTTCGGATCGATCAGCACGATGCCGTCCTTGCGCTTCTTGATCGCGCCGGTCTTATCCGCCTTCATGCACGGCGCGTCGTCACAATGGTTGCACATGGTCGGAACGTAGGCGATGTCGATCATCGGCAGTTGGCCGCGTTCCTTCTGCAAAATGTTGATCCACTTGTGGCCGTGCTTGGGCATCGGCGCCGAATAGCCGGGCCAGTCGTTGCCGACATATTCGTCCATCGCCGCGAGCGTGCACAGATTGCAGTTGGTGCACTCAGCGACGTCGATGATGAGGTTCCATTTTTTCATAGGACTATTTCGCCGGCACCAGCTGCGCCTCCTTGAGCGTGCGCTT
>JASHOX010000263.1 GCA_030038415.1 Xanthobacteraceae bacterium | reverse complement strand
GTCGTGGCTAGCTTGGGGGCAGGCCATGAATTCAAGGAACGAAGGATTTCCATTTCTCGACGGCGGAGCACTTCACTCCGGGCGACCTTTTAATATTGAGATGTTCGCCGCGAACTATGGCGGCGTGACCGTTTCCAGGCTCAGATCCGGCAGCGTGCTCTACAGCCAGGGCGAGCCGGCCGATTCCATGTACTACCTTCTGGAGGGCCAGCTCCAAATCACCGTGGTGTCGAGCCAGGGCAAGGAAGGCATTCTCGGCGTGCTTGAACCCGGCGATTTTTGCGGCGAAGGTTGCCTGCTCGGCAACCGCAACCGGGTGGCCACCGTCACCTGCATCGCCGACAGCTCGGTGGCGCGTCTCGAGCGCGCGAGCGTCATTCGAGCCACCCGGGAAAATGCCGAGATCACCACGTGCTTTCTCACCTTTGCTTTGCGGCGCGTAGTCGATTTGAGGCAAAACCTCATCAGCCAGCTTTTCGATACCAGCGAAAAACGGTTGGCGCGCGCGCTGCTCCAGCTGGCAGGTCACCCCCGCGAAGGCGAGCCAAAGATCATACACAATATCGACCAGGAAGACCTGGCGCAGATGATCGGCACGACCCGTTCGCGCGTAAATCATTTCATGAACAAATTTCGTAGGCTGCGCTATGTCGACTACGACGGCCGCGTCATTGTTGTGTACCGCGCGTTGTCGAACGTCGCGCTCAATGACGACACCTGCGATGATGATGGGATGGCGGTGGCTTGTTAGCGTGCAGGCCGCCATCCACGGTTCAATTGCCGGGCAAGCACCTCGCAGTTGATCTGGATTAATGTGAGCTGATCGTTGCTCCGTTAGCTGCTCCGAAATCCGAAGCAGCAATAGGATTCGCTGGGCGCGGAGCGCCCGAGCGGAACTTGATGGCCCGGACCATGGGATGGGGCGATGAGAGATGTCTGTTGCTAACAATCGATACGGCGCAGCGCGACGGTTCGGCTCGCGGGATGCCTTTGATTTCCAAGCGTTCGCCGCCGACCGCGGCGGCATGACGATTTGCAAGCCGAAAGCCGGAGCCGTGATCTACGCGCAGGGCGATCCCGCCGATGGCCTTTACTACATCAACGATGGACAGGTGCGGATCAAGGTGGTGTCGCCGCAGGGCAAGGTCGCCATCATGGCCACCCTCGACGCCGATAGCTTCTTTGGCGAGACCTGCCTACTCGGCGAAAACACGCGCGTCGCGACGGTGGCATGCCTGACCGATTGTGTTCTGACGCGCCTGACGAAATCGGACGCAATTCGAGCGTTGCAAAGCGATCCGCGCTTTGCCGAGTTTCTTCTCATACGAACCATGCGCCGCCTCCGGCGATTGCGAGCACGCCTCGTCAGTCATCTTTTCGAGACCGGTGAACAGCGCCTGGCGCGGATACTTCTGATTTTGGCGAACCACGGGACCAATCGCGACGACGTAATCATTCCGAGGCTCGACCAGGAGGAACTCGCCCAAATGGTCGGCACCACGCGAGCCCGCATCAGCTATTTCATGAATAAATTCCGCGATCTGGGCTACATCGATTACAACGGCAACATTGCGGTGCGCCGTTCTCTGTCGAGCGTGCTGGTGCCCGACTTAAGCAACGCCGAGGATGCAATCGAGAGCGCGTAACAGGTCATCCGCGTCGGCAGTCGAAGTCCGCTTAAACCACCAAGCCAGACATACAAACAAATCATTAGCAACAGTGCCTCGTGTTAGTACGTACGCAGAATCCGTAGAAGTTGTGCAATTTTGAACAGCGACTTAGTACGTATCATGTCAGATTTGCCGCTGACTGATTTTGGTGCGTCGGTCGTTGGCGCTTCGAACAAAAAATTCGACGAAGTACAATTGGGCGAAGTGCCATGTCTCCAGATGGGCGGTCGAGGAATGCCCAGCGCGGGGATTTGCGCCAGCCTATGCTTCCCTGTGAGGAACCCCGCTGGGATTCGTGAGGTGCGCGTCGCGAGTTCCGGCATTCAGTGCAACGTCAAGCACGAACGGACCAAGCTATGCTCAACAGCGAGATCTTCATCGTCGACGACGACTACGATATGCGCGAAGCGCTTTCCGCGATCTTTCGCAAGGAAGGCTACCGCACCGCCGCCTTTGCCGACGGCAGATCGTTTGTCAGGCTGGCACGCGGGCAGGCACCCGCTTGCGTGCTGCTCGATCTGTGCATGCCCGGCATGTCGGGGCTCGAGGTTCTCAAGGACCTCGATGCCAGGAACTACCCGGCGCCGATCCTGATGATCTCCGCGCAGGAGGACGTCTTGAACGTCGTCCAGGCGATGCGCAACGGCGCCTTCGACTATATCGAGAAACGGCTGGATGCGGATGCCATCGTGACGCGCGTCGTCGACGCGGTCGAATCGTGGAAGCAGCTCCGCGAGCGTGTCGAGTCGCCGGCGCCGCTCTCGCCGGCGATCCGCGGCTACTATCAGCTCACACGCCGCGAGCGCGAGGTGCTGGCGCAGATCGCGGCCGCGTCCTCCAACAAGGAGACCGCGCGGAATCTCGGAATAAGCCCGCGCACCGTGGAAATCCATCGCGGCCGGATCATGCACAAGCTCGGCGCCAAAAACTCCGTCGATCTCATGCGCATCGTCATGAACAGCGGAACCAGACGCCAAGAGGCTGCGGAGCGCCCAAGCGCGCCGGCGCCGTAAGGCTGGCGATCGCCTTTCGGAGCATGGATGTGGCGCGCGACGCGACCATGGCGTCCGATGCGCAGGCGTCTGAGCGATGAGGCTGTCCACGCAATTGGCTTTGGCGATCGTCGGCGTGGTGCTTGTCACCGCGGCAGCGCCGAATCATTTAACGTATCACCTCGTCGACACGATCGGCCCGCCGGGAAAGTCGATCCGCGCCGGGATGTGTGCGGTCCAAACTTTTGCGATCCCTAGGTAAAAGATGGATCGCGTTGCCGCAGAGCAAGCCGATTTTCTATCGACTGCGCTGGCGCGCCGTAAAGATCGCAGCATTGCCTTTACGGCCATCATTGTCTCATTGCTGATTTTTGTCTGCTTAGCGCCGTATGCCCGGCGACCGTTGCCGCAAATGTGGGCGTTCATACCGATCTACGAATCGGCGCTCCCCATCAGCGACTTGGTCACAGCCGTCATTTTTCTCATCCAGTTCGACATCCTGCGGTCACGCGCGCTGTTGGCGCTTGCTTGCGGATACCTGTTCACCGCGCTGATGACGGTGCCCCATGTGCTGACTTTTCCCGGCCTGTTTTCGCCGACGGGGTTGCTCGGCGCTGGCCCGAACAGTACCGCATGGCTCTACGTGATTTGGCACGGCGGCTTTCCCCTCGCGGTCATCTCATATGCGCTGTTAAAGGGTCGAAACGCTGCCGGTGGTCGGCAAAGTACGCCGGGTCGGCTCACGCTATTGCTAAGTATCGGCGCTATTGTCGGCGCAGTAGTCGGCGCTACGCTGCTGGCCACCATCGGCCAAGCAATCCTGCCCGACCTCATGGCGGGCAACTCTAACACCGTCGCTTTGACGATCGCGATTTTGGCCGACATGTTGCTGACGCTCGTCGCTCTCTTGCTTTTGTGGCGCCGGCACCCCCACACCGTGCTCGACCTCTGGCTGATGGTCGTGATGTGCGCGTGGTTGTTCGATGTGGCGCTCAGTGCGCTACTCAACGCCGGACGCTTCGATCTCGGCTTCTACGCCGGTCGGGCTTACGGACTTCTGGCCGGCACGTTCGTCTTGGTGATGCTGTTGCGCGAAACCGGCATGCTGTACGCCAAGCTTGCCAAGCGGTTTGAAGCGGAGCAAGAGGAGCACAAGCGCGAGGCGACGGAGCACCGCCGCACTGCAGATCGCGAACGGCTGTTCAGCGCCGCGGTGCAGTCTTCGGTCGACGCAATCGTGACCGAGACCCTCAATGGCGTCATCACCGGTTGGAACCCGGCCGCCGAGCGGCTGTTCGACTTCACTGCCGCCGAGGCCGTCGGCCAGCGCATCGACATCATCGTTCCGGAAGACCGCGAGGAAGAGCTGCGCGGCATCATGGCGCGAATCCGCTGCGGCGAGAGCGTCGATCATTGCGAAACTCTGCGCCGCGCCAAGAGCGGTGCGCCGATCGAAGTCTCGTTGAGCATCTCGCCGATAAAATTGCCGTCAGGCGAGATCATCGGCGCCTGCAAGATCGCCCGCGATATAGCGGAGCAAAAAGCCGCGGAGGAGAAATTCCATCTGGCGGTGGAATCCTGTCCCACAGGCATGCTGATGGCCGATCGCACCGGGCGCGTGGTGATGGTCAATGCCGCCGTCGAGGATTTGTTCGGCTACCGGCGCGAGGAACTCGTCGGCCAATCGATCGAAATTCTTGTTCCGGAACGGCTGCGGGCGCAGCATTTTGCTGATCGGCGCAACTACGGCGTCAAGCCGGTGGCGCGGCGCATGGTGGCGAAACAGGACCTTATCGGACGCCGCAAGGACGGCAGCGAGTTTCCGCTCGAAATCGGGCTCAACCCG
>JASHOX010000262.1 GCA_030038415.1 Xanthobacteraceae bacterium | reverse complement strand
TGCATCAGCCCCGCCATGCGTCAGGCATCCGGGTGCTTGAGCACGATGGAAGCATTGGTGCCGCCAAAGCCGAAGGAATTGGACAATACGCAACCGAGCTTCACGTTGTCCCGCCGCTCGCGCACGATCGGCATGTCGGCGAAGGCCGGATCGAGCTTCTCGATATTGGCGCTCTCGCAGATGAAGCCCGAATTCATCATCAACAGCGAGTAGATCGCCTCCTGCGCGCCGGCGGCGCCGAGCGAATGGCCGGTCAGTGATTTGGTCGCCGAGATCGGCGGACATTTGGCGCCGAACACTTCGCGGATCGCCTCGATTTCCTTGAGATCCCCGATCGGCGTCGAAGTGGCGTGCGGATTGATATAGTCGACCAGCGGCCCGACTGTCGCCAGCGCCATCTTCATGCAGCGCACCGCGCCTTCGCCCGACGGCGCCACCATGTCGGCGCCGTCGGAGGTCGCGCCATAGCCGGCGACCTCGGCGTAAATCTTGGCGCCACGCGCCTTGGCGTGGTCGAGTTCTTCCAGCACCAGCACGCCGGCGCCGCCGGCGATAACAAAACCGTCGCGGTCGGCATCGTAGGCGCGCGAGGCCTTATCGGGCGTCTGATTGAAATTCGACGACATCGCGCCCATGGCGTCGAACAGCACCGACAGCGTCCAATCCAACTCCTCGCAGCCGCCGGCAAAAATCCTGTCCTGCTTGCCGACCTGGATTGTCTCATAGGCATTGCCGATGCAATGATTGGAGGTCGCGCAGGCCGATGAGATCGAATAGTTGACGCCCTTGATCTTGAACCAGGTCGCCAGCGTCGCTGAAGCGGTGGACGACATGGCTTTCGGCACCGCGAAGGGGCCGACGCGCTTGGGGCCCTTGCTGCGGGTAAGGTCTGCGCTTTCGACAATGGTCCGCGTCGAGGGGCCGCCCGAGCCCATGATGATGCCGGTACGCTCGTTCGATACTTCGCTCTCGTCGAGGCCGGCGTCACGAATCGCCTGCTCCATGGCGACGTGATTCCAGGCCGCGCCGCCGCCAAGAAAGCGCATGGCGCGGCGGTCGACGGACTCGCTCGGATCGAGCGTCGGCGCGCCGTGGACCTGGCAGCGAAAACCGAGCTCGGCATATTTGTCGGCGCGGACAATGCCCGATTTCGCCTCGCGCAGCGAAGCCAGCACTTCCTGCGTGTTGTTGCCGATGGACGAGACGATGCCCATCCCCGTGACGACCACGCGTTTCATGTTTGCCTCGGCCGACTGGATTTTTTTTGTTGGAGCATGATCTTTTCCGAAAACCGCTAGCCACTTTTCGGGATCAGGCTCTAGGCGCGGTTCGGTTCCGGCTCTGCGTTGCGGAACAGTCCGACTTTGAGATCGAGCGCACGATAGATAACCGAACCGTCCGCCGAGAGCCAGCCGTCGGCAATGCCGAGAACGAGCTTCGAGCGCATCACGCGCTTGATGTCGATGCCGTAGACGATGTTCTTCATCGTCGGCAGCACTTGCCCTGAAAACTTGATTTCACCCATGCCCAGCGCCCGTCCCTTGCCGGGCGAGCCGAGCCAGCCCAGGAAGAAGCCGAGCAACTGCCACAGCGCATCGAGGCCGAGGCAGCCGGGCATGACCGGATCGCCCTTGAAGTGACAAGGGAAGAACCAGAGATCGGGCTTGAGATCGAGGACCGCGCGCACCAAGCCCTTGCCGTATTCGCCGCCCACTTCCGCGATTTCGGAAATGCGATCGAACATCAGCATCGGCGGCAGCGGCAGTTGCGGGCCTTCGCCGAACAGCTCGCCGCGCCCGCACGCCAGCAGGTCCTCATATTCGAAGTTCGAACGGCGTTCCTGCATGCTAAATCCAGTTTCCGCCGTTTCCGGCCGATCGTTCATTCACTAACATATTGGGGCAATGCGGCAAAGGCGCATCCCCCGCAAATGACGCAGTACGGCGGGTAAGCCGGTCCGCGGCTTACCTGGCGAAGGAGTTGCAGCCGGCGCAGGCTGGCGTATAGTAATTTCACTTGCAACGATCTTTGTGGCCTGACCGCCGCCGGATGCCGTTATGTCACAGTCGAGTTCCTTGACCTTCAGGCCTGCCGCCCCGACGAACCAGCAGTTTCAGCCGGTCCGCGGCGATCTCACGGGGTGCCCCTGGCACGACGTCAAGGCCAAGCTGCGTGACGTCGGCTTGCGGCCGACCCGCCAACGCATGGCGCTCGGCTGGATTTTGTTCGGCAAGGGCGACCGTCACGTGACGGCGGAAATGCTCTACGAAGAAGCCACCCGCGCCAAGGTGCCGGTATCGCTCGCCACCGTTTACAACACGCTGCATCAGTTCACCGAGGTGGGCCTGCTGCGCCAGGTCGCGGTGGACGGCTCGAAGGCCTATTTCGACACCAATAATTCCGAACACCACCATTTCTTCATCGAAGATCAGAACGATCTTCTGGACATCCCGTCGAGCGACGTGGTGGTCGGCAAGGCGCCGGTGCCACCCGAGGGCTACGAGATCGCCCGCATCGACGTCGTCGTTCGCCTGCGCCGTAAGCGCTGAACTTTTCATAGCAGGGCTGTTGGTTCCGCAACCTTGCCGCGGCGTTATTTTGTATTGCGGCGCGGGCTGTGTTTCTTGCCTCCACGACGTTGGCGGCGAAGCTCACGTCCGGCCCAGAGGCAGCTCGCGGACGCTCAGGTGCATAATTTCAAGTTTTTGCTTGCAGCATGATAATCAAGATGTTATCCACAATAAGTGATGTTTTATACATCATTTATGATTCTGTACATGATCACATCCGGTCAGTTGCGGGCCTCTCGAGCTCTTCTCGGCATTGATCAGCGTAAGCTTGCGGAATTAGCGGGTCTGTCGCTCCCAACCATCCAGCGCATGGAAGCGAGCGAGGGCGTCATCCGTGGCAATGTCGATTCGCTGATGAAGCTTATCGGGGCGCTCGACGGGCTCGGCATCGAGCTGATTTCCGAAAACGCATCCAGCGAGGCCGGCGGCCGCGGCGTGCGCCTGAAGAGGCCAGCCTCGTGACGCTGACATCTGTCCTTGCTTGCGCCGCGGTCCTGCTGGCCCTCGGCCCGCTCGCAGTGGCGCTCGGTCATTCGCGTGTGGCGACGCGGCTCGTCTACGGCACGAGCATGGTTGCATCCGCAGTCTCGCTTGCCGCGGCGATCGTGCATCTCATTGGGGCGGTGGTGCCTGAAAGCATCACCTTGCCGGTCGGTGTGCCGTGGCTCGGCGCCCATTTGCGCATCGACGCGCTGTCGGCTTTTTTCCTGCTTGTCGTTGATCTCGGCGCCATGAGTGCAAGCCTGTTTGCGCTCGGCTATGGGCGCCACGAAACGGCGGCCGGGCGCGTATTGCCGTTCTATCCGGCGTTCCTCGCCGGCATGACGCTCGTCGTGCTCGCCGACGATGCCTTCACCTATCTTCTGTCCTGGGAATTCATGTCGCTCACCTCGTGGGCGCTGGTGATGTCGCACCATCGCGTGCCCGATAACGTGCGCGCCGGCTACGTCTACCTGGTGATGGCGAGTTTCGGCACGCTTGCCTTGCTGCTCGCCTTCGGCCTGCTTGCCGGACCGGACGGGCTTTACACGTTCAGCCAGATGCGTGGCGCGCATCCCTCCGCGGCGCTGGGCGCGCTGGTGCTGATCCTGGCGCTTGTCGGAGCTGGATCGAAGGCCGGTCTTGTGCCGCTGCATGTGTGGCTTCCCCTCGCGCACCCCGCCGCCCCGAGCCACGTTTCCGGCCTGATGAGCGGCGTGATGACGAAGGTTGCCGTCTATGGTTTCCTGCGCATCGTGTTCGATCTCGCCGGCGAACCTTCCTGGTGGTGGAGCATCGTCGTGCTGGCGTTCGCCGGAGTGACGACGGTCATGGGCGTTCTTTATGCGCTCATGCAGCATGATCTCAAACGGCTGCTCGCCTACCACACCGTGGAGAATATCGGCATCATCTTTATCGGACTCGGCCTTGCACTCGCCTTCAAGACCTTTGGAATGGACTTCGCCGCGGCTCTGGCATTCACCGCCGCGCTTCTCCACGTGTTCAACCATTCGCTGTTCAAGAGCCTGCTCTTTTTCGGCGCCGGCGCAGTGCTCGGCGCGACCGGCGAGCGCGACATGGAGCATCTCGGCGGTCTGATCCACCGCATGCCGCAGACCGCGTTTGTCTTTCTGATTGGCTGCGTCGCCATCTCGGCGCTGCCGCCGCTCAACGGCTTCGTCTCGGAATGGCTGACCTTTCAGGCCATTCTGCTGAGCCCGCAGCTGCCGGCATGGGGACTCAAGCTTCTGGTGCCTGCCGTCGGTGCCCTCCTTGCGCTCGCTGCGGCGTTGGCCGCCGCCTGTTTCGTCAAAGCCTACGGCGTGACGTTTCTCGGCCGCCCACGCACGCGCGCAGCCGAAGCGGCTGCTGAAACCGATCGCTATTCGCTCGCCGCAATGATGCTGCTTGCAGCGCTCTGTCTTTTTGCCGGGATCCTCCCCGGATTTTTCATCGACGCACTGGCGCCGGTCAGCACCGCCCTCATCGGCGCGCATATGCCGGCGCAGAGCGGCAGCCAATGGTTCTCGATCGTCCCGATCGCCGCCAGCCGCAGTTCTTATGACGGCCTGTTGGTCTTTATGTTCATGATCATATCGGGCACGCTCGCGGCATCCGCGATTCATCGCCTCGCCTCGGACCGGTTGCGTCGGGCGCCGGCATGGGATTGCGGCTACCCCGACGTCAGTCCGACTACTCAATATTCGGCGACGAGTTTTGCACAGCCGATCCGCCGCGTGTTCGGCACCGTGGTATTCCGGGCCCGGGAGCATGTCCAAGTGCCGCCGCCCGGCGATACGCGGCCGGCGCGGTTGATAGCGGAACTGCATGATTTGATCTGGGATGCGATTTACGCACCGCTCGTCGTCGGCATTGGCATTGCCGCCGACCGTCTTAATCGGCTGCAGTTTCTGACCATTCGCCAGTTCCTGACGCTGGTGTTTTGCACGCTCGTGGTTCTGCTTTTGGTGCTTGCCGTATGGTCCTGATCCGCGATTTCGCCATTCAGGGAGCACAGATGCTGCTGGTGCTCTTGCTGGCGCCCCTGTTCACCGCTTTCGTGCGCAAGGTAAAGGCGCGGTTGCTGCGGCGGCAGGGGCTTTCTTTGATTCAACCCTATCGCGACCTGGTCCGGCTGATGCGCAAGGAAGTCGTGCTGGCGGAAAGCGCGTCATGGCTGTTCCGGATCGTTCCCTACCTGATTTTCGCCGCGACCTGGGTCGCCGCCTCGCTGGTGCCGACGTTTCGCACTGGTCTGTTGTTCTCCTGGTCGGCCGATCTCATTGCCATCATCGCGCTCATCGGTAGCGGGCGCTTCTTTCTGGCGCTCGCCGGAATGGATGTGGGCACGAGCTTCGGCGGCATCGGCTCAAGTCGCGAGGTCATGATCGCGTCGCTGGCCGAGCCGGCCATGATCATGATCGTGTTCACGCTGGCGTTGATCGCCGGCTCGACCCAGCTTTCCACCATTGCGGCGTTCATGACCTCTCCGGCAGTGGGGCTGCGCGTCTCGCTCGGTTTGGCGCTGATCGCGCTCGTCATGGTGGCGATCGCCGAGAACGGACGCATCCCGATCGATAATCCGGCGACGCATCTTGAGCTGACCATGGTGCACGAAGCGATGGTGCTCGAATATTCCGGCCGCCATCTGGCACTGATCGAGCTTTCCACCTGGCTCAAGCTCATTCTCTACGTTTCGTTGATCGGGTGTCTGTTCGCTCCCTGGGGGATCGAATCCGCCGGCGCCGCGTTGCCGACACTCGCCGTCGGCGTTGCCGCTTATGTGGGCAAGCTCGCCATCGGCGGCTTTCTGCTCGCGCTGTTCGAGACTTCGATCGCCAAGATGCGCGTGTTCCGCGTTCCGGAATTCCTCGGAGCCGCGCTGATGCTTGGGCTGTTGGCGACGCTGCTGCGTTTCGTATCAGGGAGCTTCTGATGAGCGGCCTTGATTTCGATGTCGCCCATCTGCTCGCCGGATCGCTGGTGCTGGTCAGCTTCCTCGAGCTTTATCAGGATCGGCTTTATGCGCTGCTCAATGTCTATGCGGCGCATGCCCTGGTGCTGGCCGCTTCGGTCGCCTGGCAGGCCCTTATTCAGGACGCACCGCATCTCTACGTCACCGCGACGATCGCACTCATCTTCAAGGCGATCGTCATTCCGGTGGCGCTGCATCGGATGATCGTTCGGCTCGGCGTTCATCGCGAGATCGACAAAGTGGTGGGAGTCGGCCCCGCCATGCTCGCCGGCATGGGCCTCGTCGCATTGTCGATGGTGGTCATGCTGCGGGTGACGCAGGAAGCCGATCCGCTAACGCGCGAGGATCTCGCCTTCGCGCTGGCGGTAGTGCTGCTGGGCCTTTTGATGATGGTGACGCGGCGCAATGCGGTCAGCCAGGTGGTCGGCTTCATGTCGCTCGAAAACGGCCTGGTGCTGGCGGCGACCGGCGCCAAGGGCATGCCGCTTGTGGTCGAGATCAGCGTCGCATTTTCCATCCTTATCGCCTTCATCGTCATCGGGATTTTCCTGTTCCGCATCCGTGAGCGCTTCGACACGGTGGACGTCCACGCGCTCGACCGCTTCCGCGGAGAACGCCGATGATGATCGACGGATGGGCGGTCAACGCTCTGCCCGGAGTGCTGGTCGTGCCGGCGGTGGCCGCCGCACTGCTTGCCATCCTACCCAATTACAGGGCGACCGCGCGGCTTAACGTAATGGCGACGACGCTGACGCTGATCTGCGCGCTGTCGCTGTTCTTCGGCAAGCCGCAACCCGGCCCCTATCTTCTCGTCGACGACCTCAACGGCACCTTCATCGTGCTGACGACCTTCGTGGGCTTCACCACGAGCATATTCAGCGCGAGCTACATCGGTCACGAACTCGAAATCGGCCGCTTGACGCCGGCTGCCGTGCGTTTCTACCACACCATGTATCAGATGCTGATGTTTGCGATGAATCTTGCGCTCGTCGCCAACAATATCGGCCTGATGTGGGTGGCAATCGAGCTCGCCACGCTCACAACGGTGCTGATGGTCGGCATTTACCGTACCCATGAGGCGCTCGAAGCGGCGTGGAAGTATTTCATTCTCGGCAGCGTCGGCATCGCGTTGGCTCTGTTCGGCACGATCTTGGTCTATGTGGCCGCGCGTCCGGTGGTCGGGGAAGGTGTCGATGCCATGGTCTGGTCGGTGCTTGTCACCCGTGCCGGCGCGTTCGACCCGGCACTGCTCGACGTCGCCTTCGTCTTTCTGCTGCTCGGCTACGGCACCAAGGTCGGGCTCGCGCTGCTTCATGCCTGGCTGCCCGACGCGCACGCCGAAGGCCCGACGCCGATCTCGGCGGTGTTGTCGGGACTGCTGCTTAACGTCGCGCTCTACGCGCTGTTGCGCTTCAAAATGTTGCTGGCGGCAAATCCGGCGGCGATCGCGCCGGGCCCGCTCATGGTCACGTTGGGATTGCTGTCGCTCGTGTTCGCGGCGTTCATGCTGTATCGCCGCCGCGACATCAAGCGGCTGTTCGCCTATTCATCGATCGAGCATATGGGCATCATTACCTTCGCCTTCGGCATGGGCGGACCACTCGCCAATTTTGCCGGCCTCCTGCACATGACCATGCACTCACTCACCAAATCGGCAATATTTTTCGCCGTTGGCCATGTCGCGCAGGTCAAAGGCACGCAGCGCATCGCCGATATGGGCGGACTCACCGAGACTCATCCGGTGCTTGGCTGGAGTTTGATCCTGGGCGTCGTGGCCATCGCCGGGCTGCCGCCGCTTGGCATCTTCATGAGCGAATTCCTCGTGGTCAGTTCGACTTTCGCCCGCGAGCCGCCGCTCGCGATTCTTCTCGTCGCCGGCATCCTCATCGGCGTCGCGGGATTGTTTCTCCGGCTCAATAGCATCGCCTTTGGCGAGCCGCGCGGTCCGGCAGCCAAGGCGCAGGCCTCCTATGTCCCGATGTTCAGCCATCTCGCGCTCGTGCTCGTAGCCGGCATCTACATGCCTCCGGCGCTCGTCGTGTGGTTTCAAAACGTCGCGGGATTGCTTGGATAAATCGATGCCTGCAATCGTCGACACCATTGAGGGCAGGCGTATCGAAGATCATCGCCCGTGGCCGCGCCTGCTAGTGACGCAGGAGACCTGGCGAAAGATTGCCGACGAAATCGCGGCCGGCCGCGCCACCCTCCTCGGCCTTTGGGCCAACGCCGGCGAACTCTATGTGGTCCATATGGCGTTCGTCGATCAGGGCAGTACCACCATTGCGGTTGTGAGCCTCGAATGTCCGGACAAAACCTTCCCGTCGGTCGGCGCTGTGCACCCGCCGGCCATCCGGCTCGAACGCACCGTTCACAGCCTCTACGGACTCCGGCCGATCAGCGCACCTGATCCTCGTCCGTGGCTCGACCTCGGCTTTTGGAATGTGAAATACCCGCTCGGCTCACGCGCGCCCGCATCTGATGTGCGGCCCAGCTACGGCTTTTTGCCGGTGGAAGGCGAAAGCCTGCATCAGATTCCGGTAGGCCCGGTGCATGCCGGCATTATCGAGCCGGGACATTTTCGTTTCACTGCTTCGGGCGAGACTGTGGTGCGACTGGAAGAGCGACTGGGCTATCTGCACAAGGGCATCGAGACGCTGATGATGGGCGCGACGGTCGAGCGCGCGACAAAGCTTGCCGCACGCACTTCGGGCGACAGTACGGTCGCCTACGGCATCGCATTCGCCCATGCCGTCGAATCGGCATTGCAAATGAAGGTTCCGCCGCGGGCGCAATACCTGCGCGCGCTGATGGCGGAACTCGAACGGCTGGCGAACCATTTCGGCGACATCGGCGCCATCTGCAACGATGCCTCGTTCGCACTGATGAACGCCCATTGCGGCATCCTCCGGGAGCTGGTGTTGCGCGCGGCTGCGGCCTGTTTTGGGCACCGTTTGATGATGGATCGGGTCGTACCGGGCGGCGTCGCGACCGATCTTCGCCCTGACGGGCTGACATTACTGAAGGATGCGCTAAAGCAATTTCGACGGCGATTCCCGCGCCTCGTCGAGCTTTACGACAACACGGCCTCGCTCCAGGATCGCACCGTGTCGACCGGAATCGTTTCTGGCGAACTCGCCCAGCAGTTCGGAGCCTCCGGCTATGTCGGCCGGGCCAGCGGCCGCGATTGCGACGCACGTAAATCGCCGGGCTACGCGCCATACGATGACCTCGATTTTGCCGTTCCAGTTATGACGGCGGGCGATGTCAATGCCCGCGTCTGGGTGCGCATACGCGAAGTCGAGCAAAGCCTGGCGCTCGTCGAACAAATCATCGAGCGACTGCCGGACGGCCGGGTCGCCATCGCGCTCAATGGCGGCACCGGCGAAGGATTGGGTTTTGCGGAAAGTTTCCGTGGTGATGTGTTGGTTGCGGTGCGTGTCGAGGGCAGACGCGTCGCGCGTTGCCATCTGCGCGACCCGTCATGGTTTCAATGGCCGCTGCTGGAAGCCGCAATCGAAGGCAATATCGTGGCTGACTTTCCACTCTGCAATAAATCATTCAACTGCTCTTATTCAGGCCACGACCTGTAAGCCGCAAGGGAGCGAGACCATGCGCAGAACGCTGTTCGAGGGCTTGACCCGCCGTCCGCTAACCGAAGCGCCACCCCGTGTCGGCGATGAAATGCTTGCCGAGCTTGCCAGCCAGCTTGACCGCACCGCGCGACGACGGCTCGGACGTAGCCTGTCGATCCGCGAGGTCGATGCCGGCTCATGCAATGGCTGCGAGCTGGAAATCAACGCGCTCAATAATGCGTTCTACGATCTCGAGCGTTTCGGTCTTCGCTTTGTCGCCTCGCCACGCCACGCCGACGTTCTCTTGGTGACCGGGCCGGTGACCAAGAACATGCGCGAAGCGCTGGAGCGCACCTATCGCGCGACACCGGACCCGAAATGGGTCGTCGCGGTGGGAGACTGCGCAGTCGACGGCGGAATGTTCTCGGGCAGCTATGCCGTCACCGGCGGGGTGTCGAAGGTGGTGCCGGTCGACCTGCATATTCACGGCTGCCCGCCTGCGCCAATGGAAATCCTAAAGGGATTGATCTCGCTGTTGGACGCGCAGACGGCTGACCGTCCGTAGGCACAATTGCAGCGCTAAGTTAGCGTCGCCCGCGCTTTTACGCGCTGGCCACGGGTGCCAAGTGTGCTTCACTCGATCTTTTCGCCGGGATAAACGCCCCACAGCTCGTTCTGTTGAATCCAGCCGTCAAAGCCTTTGCCACTGATCTGGCACCAGGTTCCGGTGCAGCTTTTGACCGCGCCAAGCACGCCGACTTGCAGCCGCGCGGTCACCACGCTCGCGGCATCGGCTTTGTCATAGAGCGGCGCCAAATCGGTCTTGGTCTTGAGCTGCACGGCCGCCATGCGCTTGCCCGACAACAGCGAGTGATAGACCCAGCCCTGCGAGCCGTCGGAATCGCGGATGCGCCGCCAATCCTCGAATTCGGCGGTGATTTCGACCGGCCAGCCGACGCGGGTATAGATCCAGGAAACGTCATGGTCCTTGTCCGGACCGTCGCGAACAGCGACCCGATCCGCCTTGACACTGACGAAGCGCGGAACCGGCAGCCCGCTCGGCGTGGAATCGGCCGCGCGCGCCAGGCTCGCTGCGTAGATCAGGACGATGGCGGCCGCGATCGCGGCGTGCAGCGAAATAAGCGCCTTGCCGGGGCGAAATAGCATCGCAACCTGCCCGAATCCCACGATCGCCACGCCAACACACCGGCGCAGCCCGGCGCGCTTTGTGGCAGCGCGGCCATCTGGTAGAGAGACTTTAATGAACCGCCTCCTGCCGTAATGTCGGCGAGCGGGGTTAAGGAGAACTGAACAGGCGGATGCGGCAAACGGTCGTTGCAACAGTCTGAATTTGCACGCCGAATTGTTGGTCCGTTCTGGGCGATCTGCGCAAGAGGCAGCGAATGGCGACGGGCAAGAAGCCGCTGGTCGTGGTCACCCGCCGGCTGCCGGACAGCGTCGAAATGCGCATGCGCGAATTGTTCGACGCCCGCCTCAATGCCGACGACAAGCCGATGAGTCAGGCGCAGCTCATCGAGGCGGTAAAGACCGCCGATGTTCTCGTTCCCACGGTGACCGATCACATCGACAAATCTGTGCTCAGCCAGTCCGGCGAGCGTCTCAAGCTCATCGCCAATTTCGGCAATGGCGTCGATAACATCGATGTGGCAACCGCCGTGCAGCGCGGCATCACCGTGACCAATACGCCGGGCGTGCTCACCGAAGACACCGCCGACATGACGATGGCGCTGATCCTCGCGGTGCCGCGCCGCCTGGCCGAAGGCGCGCAAGTGCTGACCGGCGACCGCGAATGGACCGGCTGGAGCCCGACCTGGATGCTCGGCCATCGCATCTGGGGCAAGCGCCTCGGCATCGTCGGCATGGGCCGCATCGGCCAAGCGGTGGCGCGCCGGGCGCAGGCTTTCGGCTTGAAGATTCACTATCACGACCGCCGCCGGGTTCCGGCAGAGCTTGAGGAAGAGCTGCACGCGACCTATTGGGAGAGCCTCGATCAGATGCTCGCCCGGATGGACATCATCTCGATCCATTGCCCGCACACGCCGGCGACGTATCATTTGCTGTCGGCGCGCCGCCTCAAGCTGATCCGGCCCGAGGCCTATATCGTCAACACCGCCCGCGGCGAGGTGATCGACGAGAACGCGCTGGCCCGCCTGATCGAGGCGGAGGAAATCGCCGGCGCCGGACTGGACGTTTTCGAGCACGAACCTGCGGTCAGCCCAAAGCTCGTCAAACTGGCGCGCGCCGGCAAAGTGGTGCTGTTGCCGCATCTCGCTTCCGCCACGCTGGAAGGCCGCATCGACATGGGCGAGAAGGTGATCGTCAACATCAAGACGTTCCTCGACGGCCACCGCCCGCCGGACCGCGTCTTGCCTTCGATGCTATGATGCAAATGCGTCAGCCCGCGCGATGGTGAAGCCACGCATTTGTTTGCCGCGCCCGCTGACGTGCTTCGTGCTCGCCATCACGCTGGCATTTTCGCTCAGCGTCCGTGCCGAAGATCGTAGCCCCGATGTCGCGATTGCGGCCGCCCAGGGCCCCGTCGCGCAAAACGGCATGGTGGTGGCCCAGGAGGCGCGCGCGGCGCATATAGGCGTCGATATCCTCCAGCAAGGCGGCAATGCGGTGGATGCCGCGGTCGCGGTCGGTTTTGCGCTCGCCGTGAGCTATCCGCGCGCCGGCAATATTGGCGGCGGCGGCTTCATGGTGATCCACCTCGCCGACGGCACGGACACCGCCATCGACTATCGCGAGACCGCACCAGCGGCGATCAATGCCAAGAGCTTTCTCGACGCGCAGGGCAATGCCGATCCGCAGAAGTCGCGCTTCTCGGCGCTCGGCATCGGCGTGCCGGGCACGGTGGCGGGCTTGGCGCTCGCCGAGAAGGAATACGGTTCCGGCCGGTTCACGCTTGCCGATCTCGTCGCGCCGGCGATCGCCATGGCGCGGGATGGCATCACGCTCGACGACGATATCACCAATGAACAGACCAACATTCTGGCGCGGCTCGCGCATTGGCCGGCGTCTGCAAAGATCTTTTTGAAGCCTGACGGCAGTGTGCTCGCTGCCGGCGATCGTTTGATGCAAACCGATCTTGCCGACACGCTGCAATCCGTCGCGCGCGACGGCCCGGACGCGTTTTACCAGGGACCGATCGCCTGGAAGATCGCCGCGGCGGTGCAGGCTGCGGGCGGCGTGATGACCGTCGACGATCTCAAGGATTACCACGCCATCGAGCGCACACCGGTGCGCGGCAGCTATCGCGGCTACGACGTCGTCTCGATGCCGCCGCCATCGTCGGGCGGCGTCGAGCTTCTCGAGATGCTCAATATTCTCGAAGGCTACGATCTCGCCCACGACGACGAGACGCAGACGCTTTTTCTGATGATCGAAGCGATGAAGCGCGCCTATGCCGACCGCGCGCTGTTCCTCGGCGATCCCGAAACGGTCAAGGTTCCGGTGACAAAGCTCGTCTCCAAGAGCTATGCCGCCGACTTGCGCGCTGGCATCGATCCCGAGCACGCCACGCCGGCGAGGGCCATCCGCGCCGGCGGCGATAGCGATCCCGAAGGTCACAACACGACGCATTTTTCGATTGTCGACCGCTTCGGTAATGCCGTGTCCAATACCTACACGCTCAATTTCAGCTATGGCGTCGGCTTGGTCGCCGATGGCACCGGCATTCTGCTCAACAACGAGCTCGACGATTTTGCCGCCAAGCCCGAGGCGCCAAACGCCTACGGCCTAATCGGCTTCGAAGCCAACGAGCCGGGGCCGGGCAAGCGGCCGGTGTCGTCGATGACGCCGACCATCGTGCTCAAGGACGGCAAGCCATTCCTTGTCACCGGCTCGCCGGGCGGCAGCCGCATCACCACCGCCGTGCTGCAGGTGATCGTCAACGTGATCGACCGCGGCATGAGCATCGCCGACGCGGTGGCGGCGCCGCGCGTGCACAATCAATGGCAGCCAGATCAGGTTTTTGCCGAGCCCGCGGCGCCGGCCGATGTCATCGCCGCGCTGCAAGCGCGCGGCGACAAGGTCGTGCAGCAGCGGCCCTTCACTTCGGCCGAATCCATCTTGATCACGCCCGAAGGTTTTATCGGCGCCGCCGATCCGCGCTCGCATGGAGCGCTGGCGGTTGGCTATTAGTGGACCGCGTAATCCGCCTGCTTCACCGTCGACGCCAGCGCAATAATCAACAGCGCGCACACGGCGACTGGAGCGAAGCCTGCGACCGGTGAATGGGTGAGATCCCATAGCCAGCCGCCGACAACCGATAGCGCCATCGCTAGACTGTAGCTGATGGTGAACATCCCGGCGGAGGTGCGATGCACGTCGTCCGGCGCGCTGAGCACCGACGGTAGCGCCAAGGCCAAGATCAGCGTTACCGCGCCGGTGAAGCCGAGGATGGCTACCCAGAACACGATCCAGGGTCCGTGCATGGTCAGCATGCCGACGAGGCAGATCAGCGCCAGCGTTCCGGTCGCGGCATAAGCCCACGGCCGCGTCACCAGGCGACCGGCAATGCTGAGCATCAAAAACGCCGCCGGCAACTGGCCGAGATTGATGGCGGTGAGTGCGCTGCTGATGAGATCGGGCCGTCCATCGGCAGTCATGTAATCCGGCAGAAAGGCATTGGTCACGAAATAGGTCGCGTTGACGCTGCCGAGAATGAGGCCAAGCTTCCAGATCAGCGGCCGGCGCCAATCCGGCCACCAGCGGCGACCGGCGGAGGGCGCGACGCTGCTGGCTCCATTCTTGGCGCTGCCGAGCTTTGGCGCATAAAGCGCAACGAACGATGCGGTGACCAGAACCGGAATCGACCAGACAACGAAGTTGAGCCGCCAGCTGTCATGCACGAGCGGCAGGATCAATGGGATGGTGAGCGCGGCGGCGAGGATTTCGCCGATCAAGAGCCCGGTCGTATAGACCGCGGTGGCAAAGCCGATGCGCTGCGGGAACCAGGAGCGCACCAGCGGCGGCAGCGACGGCTGCATGATCGAGACGCCCGCCGCCATGACGATGGTCGACCCATAGAGGAAAACGGGATCGGAAAACGCCGCACGCGCCGCCGAGCCGGCGGCATTGAGCAACAGGCCCATGACCAGCGCCGGCACGATGCCGAAGCGCGCGATCAACACCGCGCCGGGCACCGCCGCGATCGCAAACAGCATTGGCGGCAGACTCGACAGCCAGCCGATGTCCGTCTCGGACAGATGCAGGTCGGCGTGCAACAGCGGCACGACCGGTGGGACTGCCAGGACGGTGAGCCGTAGGCACGCGCCGGACAACCAAAGTAGCGACAGGGCAATGATACTCTGACGAGCGGATTGCTGGATGTGGCTTTTCACGATGGTCCCGGCGGCAGTCTCAACGGCGGTCGGTTCTTACCAGAGATGCGTAGACCGCGCCGATCTTAGGTGCGTTCTGCCAGCCATGTCTCCGGGCCGGATAATTGGAAAATTGGAGCGGGCGAAGGGATTCGAACCCTCGACCCCAACCTTGGCAAGG
>JASHOX010000261.1 GCA_030038415.1 Xanthobacteraceae bacterium | reverse complement strand
ACCAATGCTTCCATCGTGCTCAAGCACCCGGATGCCTGACGCATGGCGGGGCTGATGCACGGCAAGCGCGGCCTGATCATGGGGGTCGCCAACGATCACTCGATTGCCTGGGGCATTGCGCGCACGCTCGCCGCGCATGACGCCAGGCTCGCCTTCACCTATCAGGGCGACGCGCTCGGCAAGCGCGTCAAGCCGCTGGCGGCATCGGTCGGAGCCGATCTAGTGCTGCCATGCGACGTCGAAGATATCGCCTCGGTCGATGCAGTATTTGCCGAACTCAGCCGCGTGTGGGGAACGCTCGATTTCCTGGTCCACGCCATCGCCTTTTCCGACAAGGCTCAGTTGACCGGCCGCTATGCCGACACCACGCGCGAGAATTTTGCGCGCACCATGTTGATCTCGTGCTTTTCCTTCACCGAGGCGGCCAAGCGTGCCGCGGCGCTGATGCCGAATGGCGGCGCCATGCTGACGCTGACCTATAACGGCGGCCTGCGCACCATGCCGAACTACAACGTGATGGGCGTCGCCAAGGCCGCGCTCGAAGCTTCGGTGCGCTATCTCGCCGTCGATTTCGGTGGCAGCCGCATTCGCGTCAACGCGATTTCCTCAGGGCCGATTCGCACGCTCGCCGGCGCCGGCATCGGCGACGCCCGCGCCATGTTCGCGTTTCAGCAGCGGCATTCACCGCTGCATCGCGGCGTTACGCTCGACGAACTCGGCGGCGCCGGGCTTTATCTGCTTTCGGGTCTCTCGACCGGCGTCACCGGCGAAATCCATTTCGTCGATTCCGGCTACAACATCATCGCCATGCCGCATCCCGACGCGCTGCGGGCGGATGCGAAGCAGGTGACGGATAACGGCGATAAGTGAGCACTCTAGCCGCTCGTCACCGCGAAGGCGGGGACCCAGCAGCCAATTTTCTGGATTCCCGCTTTCGCGGGAATGAGCGGAATCTCTGTGTTACAGCTTCTCCAGATGCGGCATGACTTCGTCGCGGAATAGCTCCAGCGACCGCATCGCGTCCTTGAACGACATCGCGCCGAGGAACAGATACGTTAGAAGATAATTGACGCCCAATTCCTTGACCTGCTTTTCGATCGCCGCGCGTACGGTCTGCGGTGAGCCGGCAATCGCAGTCCCGTCGGCGAGACAGGCCTCGAAATTCGCGCCGCGCTCGACGTTCAAGCGGCTGGTCAATCCGGTCTGGCCGTGTTTGGTGCGCAGCCAGTTGATATGCTCGAGATGCCTGTCCATCGCCGGCTTGCCGAAGCGGTGCGCTTCGGCATCGGTATCGGCGACGAATATGTGCCGTTGCACGCCGATCGCCGCGCCGCCGGGAAATTCGGCTTTGGGCTGCGCCGGCGCGCCGCGCTTGGCCAGCGCTTTCTTGTAGGCGGCAATATTGGTCTTGGCGAGCGCCATCGGTCCGAGCGTCACATAGTGCAGGCCCTGTTCGCCGCCCCAGGTCGAGCCGATTTCATTGGACGAGGCATACCAGAACGGCGGGTGCGGCTGCTGCAGCGGATGCAACGCGATCGGCACATTCTCGTAGACATAGTGCTCACCCTTGTAGGTGAGCGAGTCGGTTTTCAGCCCGGCGCTGACGCAGTCGAACGCATCGAAAAAGATCTCACGCGACTGGTCGTGCTCGACCTTGTGATATTTCAATTCGTAGGGCGACACGCCACGCCCGACGCCGACGTCGAGCCGGCCATGGCTTAAGTGATCGAGCATGCAGATTTCTTCAATGAGTCGCAGCGGCGAATAGAGCGGCAACAGATAAACCAGCGGACCGAGCCGCATCCGCTTGGTCGCGCGTGCCAGCGCGCCGAGATAGACGCCCGGCACCGGAACCATATTGAGCGGCGTCGCATGATGCTCGGCGACCTGCAGGCAATAGACGCCAGCTTGATCGGCCGCTTCGGCATATTGCAGCCGTTCGTCCAACAGTTGCGCCATCGGCCGGTCGCCGAATTCGACGTGATCGAAAAGTCCGATTTTCATACTTCCTCTTGCTTCTATTTTGTTTTCGGCAAACCGACCGCCCGGCCCATGCCGGCGCAATCCGCGTCCGTCTTCAATCCGGCGGCATGGATACCGTGGATCGCCAGCTCTTCGTCGCGATCCTCAGTGTCGCCGGTGACACCCACGGCGCCGATGACTTCGCCGCCATGGTCGCGGATCAATATGCCGCCGCCTTCGGGAAAAATCTGCTCGCCGCTGGCCGCAATCAAATAGCGCATGAAGATCGGCTTCTCCTGCGCCCGTTCACGCACCAGCTTCGAGCTGCGGCCGAGCGACAAGGCGGCATAGGCTTTGCCGTAGGCCATTTCGAAGCGGATCATCGAGGAGCCGTCTTCCTTCTTGAACGCCTTCACCTTGCAGCCCGGCTCGACCACGATCACGCTCAGCGGCCGGCAATTGAGCGCGGCGCCGCGTTCGATCGCGGCATCGATGATCCGCTCGGCCTGTGCCAGCGAAATGGTCGTCACTTTGCTCTCCCCGCGTTTCGATCGACCGTCCTTCTGCCATGTTCCTTGGCCGCCGACCACCCGCAACCCCGCATGGTTGGCCTCTTGCTTCACGCGACCACGCGGGCCACATGTGAGCGCGATGCCGGGTTCCCCTCCCATAGCAGTCGAACGCCTCGTCAAAGTCTACAAAACCATCCCGGCGGTCGACGGCATTTCCTTCACGCTAGCGCCGGGCTCCATTACGGGGTTGCTCGGCGGCAACGGCGCCGGCAAGACCACGACCATCGCCATGATCATGGGCCTGACCACGCCGACGTCCGGGCGCGTCACCGTGCTTGGCGCGGACATGCCGAGAGAGCGCTACCGCGTTCTGCACCGCATGAATTTCGAAAGCCCCTATGTCGAAGTGCCGATGCGGCTGACGGTGCGGCAGAACCTGACTGTGTTCGGCAAGCTTTACGGCGTCGAGAATCTGCGCGGGCGCATCGCCGAGCTGGGGCGGCAGCTCGATCTCGCCGATCTGCTCGACCGTCCGACCGGGCGCCTTTCCGCCGGACAGAAGACCCGCGTGTCGCTCGCCAAGGCGCTGATCAACAATCCGGACGTGCTGTTGCTCGACGAACCCACCGCCTCGCTCGATCCCGATACCGCCGACTGGGTGCGTGCGCATCTCCAACGTTATTGCCGCGAGCGGCAGGCCACGCTGCTGCTCGCCTCGCACAACATGGCCGAGGTCGAGCGGCTGTGCGAGCGCGTCATCATCATGAAGCGCGGCCGTATCGAGGACGACGATACGCCGGCCAAGCTGTTGGCGCGCTACGGACGGCGCACCTTGGAGGAAGTTTTCCTCGACGTGGCGCGCGGCGTCTCGAGCGAGGCCGCGCAGTGATCGCGCGAACCGAGAGCGCCTACGCCATCTCGCCACAGCGGATCGGCGCGATGATGCTGCGCTATTGGTATCTCTTGCGCTCGTCGTGGCCGCGGCTGCTCGATCTCGTTTATTGGCCGACGGTGCAAATGGTGACCTGGGGGTTTTTGCAATATTACATCGCCACCAATGCCGGCTTCTTCGCCCGTGCCGGCGGCACCTTCATCGGCGCGGTGCTGTTGTGGGATATCCTGTTTCGCGGCCAGCTCGGCTTTTCGATTTCCTTTCTCGAAGAGATGTGGTCGCGCAACATCGGCAACCTGATGATGAGCCCACTGCGTCCGATCGAGTTCATCGCGGCATTGATGGTGATGAGCGTGGTGCGGCTGTCGATCGGCGCGGTGCCGGTGACGTTTCTTGCCATCGCCTTCTTCGGCTTCAACCTCTACGGGCTGGGATTGGCGCTGGTCGCGTTCTTTTTCAATCTGATGCTGACCAGCTGGGCGATCGGAATTTTCGTGTCCGGGCTGATCCTGCGCAACGGCATGGGCGCCGAGAACTTCGCCTGGTCGATCATGTTTCTGTTCATGCCGCTCACTTGCGTTTACTACCCGGTCACCACGCTCCCGGTCTGGCTGCAGCCGGTCGCGTGGGTATTGCCACCTACTTATGTGTTCGAGGGCATGCGCGCACTTCTGGTCCAGAAGGTGTTTCGCGGCGACCTGATGCTGGATGCACTGGCGCTCAATGCCGTGCTGTTCGCCGCCGGCGTATTCGGCTTTCTCAAACTGCTGCAGAGCGCGCGCCGCCACGGCTCGCTTATGCAGACTGGCGAGTAGGTTCCGGACGAGATTCCGAATCGTGCGGGGCGAATGGACGCTATGTGCGCTGCGAATAGATGCAAAACGTTGACCTTCATCGCAGATGGGAAAGCGGCGGCGGCTATTGCAGGAAAACCGAAACAAATTGCCTATATGTTGGTAATATGACATATCACAAAGCCCATGCTGCGCTGCAGCAAGACGCCTGGCAAGGTTCATCCATGGCCATCGGAGAGTTCGGCGGCGCGCCGGCCGTGCCAGGCGACAACGGTCTTCTGCTGTCGACGCCGTTGTACTGGTTTTACGAAATGAGCCACGCGGCGCTCAATCCATCGCGCGCCTGGGCCGACGCCACGCGATTGTTTTTCAAGAATCCAGTCAATCCGCTGTCCTTCACCACCTTCGGCAAGTCGGTCGCCGCGGCTTGCGAATTGTTCGAGCGCTCGACGCGGCGTTACGGCCGCCCCGAATGGCGCATCGATTCGACGCTGGTCGGCGGCGAGCGCGTGCCGATCCGCATCTCAACCGTCTGGGAGCGGTCGTTCTGCAAGCTCATCCATTTCGAGCGCATCTTCGAACGGCCGCCGAAACGGCCGCAGCCGCGGCTACTGATCGTCGCGCCGATGTCGGGCCACTATGCCTCGCTGTTGCGCGGCACCGTCGAGGCGTTTCTGCCCAATCACGACGTCTACGTCACCGACTGGGTCGATGCGCGCATGGTGCCGCTGTCGGAGGGACGCTTCGATCTCGACGACTACATCGATTATGTGATCTCGATCCTGCATGCGCTCGGCGGCGACATCAGCGTCGTCGCGGTGTGTCAGCCATCGGTACCGGTCATGGCAGCGGTCGCGGTCATGGAAGCCGATGACGATCCCTATGTGCCGAATTCGATGGTGCTGATGGGGGGGCCGATCGACACGCGGGTCAACCCGACTGCCGTGAACAACCTTGCCGAAAAGCGCGGCATCGATTGGTTCCGCACTCATGTCATCACCAAGGTGCCGTTTCCGAATCCCGGCTTCATGCGCGACGTCTATCCGGGCTTCCTCCAGCTCAACGGCTTCGTCAGCATGAACCTCGACCGACACATCGAGGC
This sequence comes from Xanthobacteraceae bacterium, assembly GCA_030038415.1. Taxonomy (GTDB): domain Bacteria; phylum Pseudomonadota; class Alphaproteobacteria; order Rhizobiales; family Xanthobacteraceae; genus BOG-931. Next base: position 15,414 of record JASHOX010000261.1, on the reverse strand, counting down.
GCACAAGCAGCTGTTCATGCATCTGGTGCGCGGCGACGGCGATTCGGCGCAGAAGCACAAAGAGTTCTACGACGAATATCTTGCGGTGATGGACCTCGCCGCCGAGTTCTATCTGCAGACCGTCGACACCGTTTTCGTGCGTCACGACTTGCCGAAGGGTCAGATGACCCATCGCGGCCGGCGGGTCGATCCTGGCCGCATCAAGCGCGTCGCGCTGCTGACCGTCGAAGGCGAGCACGACGACATCTCTGGCGTCGGCCAGACTGAGGCGGCGCATCGCTTGTGCGCCAATATTCCGCCGGACCGGCAAGCGCATTGGCTGCAGCCGGGTGTCGGTCATTACGGTGTGTTCAACGGTTCGCGCTTCCGCTCGGAGATCGCGCCGCGCATTTCCGACTTCGTGCTGTCGATGAGCCAGCCGACCGGTGTCGCGCGCACCCGCGTCCGTTTGGGCAACGGCGCCACGCTGCATACCGCATAGTCGGTCGATTATCGTCCCGCGTAAATCTCGCCACCGGCATCGGCGATGTGGCATTATCCCGCCCGCGATTAGATTCGGGGTTTTCGCCATGCCGTTGCATGCGCTGCTCTATCGTCGCACCAGCGAGCCGCAGACGATCGAAGTCGATTTCGACGGAATGATCTATCCGGTGCTGTTGCGGCGGCACCGGCAGGCGCGCCGTTATACGCTGCGCATTCAGGCGGCGACACGCGAAGTCATATTGACCATGCCGCCGCGCGGCACGCTGCGGGAAGCCCGCAGCTTCGCGCAAAAGCACGGCGGCTGGATCGCGGCGCGACTCGGCCGATTGCCGGAGCCGGTGCCGTTTGCGCATGACATCGTGGTCCCCGTCCGCGGGGTGCCGCATCGGATTGCGCACCGTCATGGCGCACGCGGCACGGTGTGGACCGAGATCGATGACAATGGCGAGCGGCTCTTATGCGTTGCCGGCCACGCACCTCACATTGACCGTCGCATCGCCGATTTCCTGCGTCGCGAAGCCAGGCGCGACCTGGAGGCCGCCAGCCTGCGCTATGCCCGCGCGCTTGGTCTGACGGTCCGACGCGTCACCGTGCGCGATCAATCGAGCCGTTGGGGCTCCTGCTCGACGACCGGCATGCTGTCGTTCTCCTGGCGGCTCATCCTGGCGCCGAGTCAAGTCCTAGATTATCTCGCCGCGCACGAAGTTGCCCATCTCGTCGAAATGAATCACTCGGCAAGGTTCTGGCGCGTGGTGCACCGGATCTGCCCGCACCATGAAAGCGCCAAGGCCTGGCTCGACGCCCACGGCGCCGACTTGCATCGCTACGGGCTGCCCGATGGCGGCGAGACGCGATGAAGTGCCCCGCATGCGGAAATCACTTGGCTGATCTGTTGCTTCGCATGTCATGGGCCATGCCATGGGCGATGTGACGACGCCCCACCGCGGAATTGCCATGGCGGATCACACTAATGCGTGATCCGCATTGCATCTGGGGATCGCGTTCCTATCTCTTGGTCATGAAGGCCGGCCGAGCGGCTCCCCATCCCCCGACACCCCTGTCGCTCGGTTAGATAAGCCTGAGTTGAGGCAACAACTTAAGGACCCCAAGCGGCGTATCTGCTTGGGGTTCTTTTTTTGTGCGGAGTCGGCCGGCGCCTTAGGCAGCCTTCAGTCTTTCACCAAATCGCCGAGCAAGCTTGCCGCGACGGATAGCTTCGACAGCGTCAGGCCGGAATTGGCAATCTCCTGTATCGCGATGCGGATGCGCTCGACTTCATTCTTGCGCGGCGCCACCCAAGCTTCGACGGCGCCCATGCCGGCGGCGCCCAGGCCGGCCATGGCGGCAGTGAGTCGGCGCTCGGCATCACCGATCGTATCCCGCGCGCGATCAAGCGCCAGCCGATCGAAATAGTCAGCGATGGGGATCGTACTCGCAGCGCTGGCGAGCCGGTCGAGGCGGAAGAACGTACCGGCGGCAAAATAGGTCGCCACGACCTCGGCAATCGGCTTGCCAGTGCGATCGGCAACCAGAACGATATCCGGTGCCGCGGTCAGCGCGCGAAGATCGGCGATGCTGCCGGCGAGCTCGTCCGGCACCCCGGCTGTGCCGAGGTGCCTTCGCCGCGCCGCGCGCGCCTCACCGAGGTCCTGCGACAGCGCGCCGTCGAGTGCAGCACTCACCGCAGCGATGCCGTCGCGGTAATGTGCGACCAGGTCGGCAAGGCCTTGGGAAAGATCGACATTGCGCAAAAACCAAACGATGCGATCGAGCAGCAGATCTTGCACCGCCGCATAGAGATCGAGCTGCAGCTTGCCTGGAATCTTATTGTCGAGGCGGTCGATCGCGCTGTTCAGGGCGGTCATGCCGTAGCTGTCGCGTACGGCGGCAAAGGCCGAGGCGATCGACGCCGGGGCGGCGCCGGTCTGGTCGGCGATGCGCACGATCAGCGACGGCCCGCCGCGGTTGATCATGGAATTGGCGAGATAGGTGGCGATAATTTCACGCCGCAGCCGGTGATGCTCGAGCGCGTCGGGGAAGCGTGCGTCGATCGCCTTGGGGAAATAGCGGCCGAGCTCGCGCGCGAGATAAGGGTCGTCCGGCACCGCGGATTCGAGCAGATCTTCGTAAAGGGTCAGCTTGGCATAGGCGAGCAGCACCGAAAGTTCCGGCCGCGTGAACGGCTCCGACCGGCGCCGCCGCTCGGCAAGCTGCATGTCATCGGGCAGAAATTCCACCGCGCGGTCGAGCAAGCCGCGGGCTTCCAGCGTCTGGATGAGACGCTGCAGAAAGCCGAAATCCTCCGGACCGCGGCGCTGGGCAAGCGAAAGCGCCAGCGTCTGCAGATAATTGTTACGCAGCACCAGATGAGCGACGTCATCGGTCATTTCGGCCAGAAGCGTGTTGCGCGCCGCCATGGTCAGATGGCCGTCGCGCAGCGGAATGCTCAGCGCGATCTTGATATTGACCTCCATGTCGGAGGTGTTCACGCCGGCGGAATTGTCGATGGCGTCGGTATTGAGCCGTACACCATGGAACGCCGCCTCGATACGGCCGCGCTGGGTCATGCCGAGATTGGCGCCCTCGCCGATCACCTTGCAGCGCAAGTCGCTGCCGGCGATCCGCACCGCGTCATTGGCGCGGTCGCCGACCGCCTCGTCGCTCTCGTCCGACGCGCGCACGTAAGTACCGATGCCGCCGAAGAACAGCAGATCGACCGGCGCGTTGAGGACGGCGCGGATCAATTCCTGCGGCGTGACGCGCTCGCCAACGCCGAACAGCTTCCGCGCCTCCAGCGAAAGTCTGATTTCCTTTGCCGTGCGCGGATAAACGCCACCGCCCTTGGAGATCAGCGTCCTGTCGTAATCCTGCCAACCCGAACGCGGCAGATCGAACAGGCGCCGGCGCTCGGCGAAGCTCCGTTCCGGATCGGGATCGGGATCGATGAAAATATCGCGATGGTCGAACGCGGCGAGAAGCTTGGTCGTCTTCTCGCGCAACAGGCCGTTGCCGAACACGTCGCCCGACATGTCGCCGACGCCGACGACCGTGAACGGCATGGCCGCGATATCGACGTCCATTTCCTGAAAGTGGCGCTTAACCGATTCCCAGGCGCCGCGGGCGGTGATACCCATCTTCTTGTGGTCATAGCCGGCCGAGCCACCCGAGGCGAAAGCGTCGCCGAGCCAAAAATCGCGCGCAATAGCCAACTCGTTGGCGATGTCGGAAAAGGTCGCCGTGCCCTTGTCGGCCGCCACCACGAGATATGGATCGTCGCCGTCATGACGCACTACGTCGGGCGGCGGAATGACGCCGGTGGTTCCGGTTCCGATATTGTCGGTGATGTCGAGCAGCGTCGAAATGAACATCTTGTAGGTGGCGACGCCTTCCGCCTGGATAGCATCGCGGGAGCCGCCGGCCGGGAAAAACTTCGGCACAAAGCCGCCCTTGGCTCCGACCGGCACGATCACCGCATTCTTGACGTTCTGCGCCTTGACCAGTCCCAGGATCTCGGTGCGGAAATCCTGCGGCCGGTCCGACCAGCGAATGCCGCCGCGCGCCACCTTGCCGAAACGCAGGTGCACCGCCTCTACCCGCGGCGAATAGACAAAGATTTCGTAGAGCGGCCGCGGCAGCGGCATCGCATCGACTTTGCGGCTGGCAAATTTGATCGCGATAAGCTCCTTGGCGCGCCCGTCGCTGCCGAGCTGATAAAAATTGGTGCGGATGGCGGCAGCGACCGCGTTGACGAAATGACGCAGGATGCGGTCTTCGTCGAGGCCCTCAACTGCTTGCAGCGCCGCTTCGATTTCCGCGGCCGCCGCCGTTTCGCGCGCCGTGCGCTCGTGCGCCGCTACGCGCAAATGCGGATCGAAGCGCGTCCGGAACAGGCTCACGATCTGCGCTGCAAGGCTGGGATATTTGCGCAGCGTCGCCCACATATAATCTTGCGAATAAGGTACCCGGATCTGGCGCAGGAAGCGCGAGATAGTCCGGATCAAAGCGACATCGCGCCAGCCCAATCCGGCCGCCAACACCAGCGCGTTGTAGCCGTCGCTCTCCGCCATTTTTCCCATCACGACGAGGAAGCAAGCCTCCAGTCGTACTTCGAGCGCGGCAAGATCGATCGGCTGACCGGACGCACTTTCGAGCTCCATGTCATGAAACCAGACCTCGGCCGCGCCGGCCGGCCGGATGTGGTAAGTGCGCTCGTCGAGGACGCGAAAGCCCATATTTTCCAACACCGGAACGCGCTCGGAGAGCGAAATCGCCCGGCTGTGGCTGAATACCTTCAGTCCCGCGCGCGACGGCGACGCGCCGCCCTGGCGGTAAAAATCGACGCCGAGCGGATGCTCCGGCGTAAGTCCCTCGATAACGCGAATATCGCCGACCGCAATCGGCGAGGGATAAACCTCACGGTAGTCGATCGGAAACGCGTCGCGATAACGCGCGAACAGCGCGCGTCCAAGACCCGGGTCCTGACCCATCGCGAGCGCCTCACGCAGCCCATCAATCCAGCTGCGCACGATGGCCTCGACGCCGCGATCGAGCGCCACGCGGTCCGGATTGATCGTCGCGGCGCCAGCGCGCACGATGATGTAATGCACGCGCACCAGCAGCCCTTCGGGGAAGAATGGGTAATAAGCGCTCAGCCGGCCGTTAAATGCGGCGGCCAAATAATTGCCGATCGCCGTCCTGATCTGGCCGCCGTAGCGGTCGCGCGGAATGTAGACCAGCACCGACACGAAGCGGTCGAACCGATCGTAGCGCGGCAGCACGCGCACGCGCGGACGCTCGTCGAGCTGCAGCACGTCCAGCGCGAACTGATAGAGCGTGTCTTCGTCGATCTGAAACAGCTCGTCGCGCGGATAGGTTTCGAGCACATTGACCAGTGCCTTGCCGGAATGACTCGACGGATCGAAGCCGGCGCGGCGGATGACACTGTCGGTCTTGCGCCGTAGATATGGAATGGTGCGCGCCGATTGCGTATAGGCAGTCGAAGTGAACAGGCCGCAAAAGCGGTATTCGCCGACGAGTTCGCCGGAGCGGTCGAAACGCTTGATGCCGATGTAATCGAGCGGGACGCGCCGATGCACGGGCGAGCGCACCGTCGACTTGGTGACGATGAGGAGTCTTGGTTCCTGGAGGAACGCGCGAATCTCGGGCGTCATGATCAGCGGTTCGTTCCAACGGTGCAGCGAACCCGCCTCGCGCGACCGCAATAGACCGAGGCCGGTCGCGAAGTCCGGTTCGAGCACGTCGCCGGCAGAAGTGAAAGCAAAATCCCGCGCGCCGAGGAACGTGAAATTATCCTCCGCGATCCATTCCAGAAACTGGATGGCTTCGGCAATTTCATCGACCGGAAGCGGCGGCGGATTTTCTCTCAGCTCGGCGATGACGCCGCGAATCCGCGCCAGCATCGGCTGCCAATCCTGCACGCAGACGCGCACGTCGGCGAGCACGCCTTGGAGTGCCCGGGTGATTTCCGCGCGCTGCGCCGCATCGTCGGCACCTTCGACATGCAAGTGGATAAAACTTTCGCGCGAGCCCCCGACGGTGCGCACCGGCATAAATTTGGTCAGTCGACCCGCGGCGTCGCGCTCGACCACGAAAACCGGATGGACGAATAAACGGATATCGAGACCGCGCCGGTTGATCTCGCCAACGACGGAATCGACCAGAAACGGCATATCGTCGTTGACGATCTCAAGCACGGCAATGCCAGGCGGCGCAGCGGCTGGCTCGAAGCGGATTTTGGGCACGCCGGCTGGGCGCTCGGCGAGGAATACCCACGAATGCTCGGCAATGCCGGCAAGCGCCTCCGCGCTGTAACGTTCGAGGTCCTCCGGTACGGCAAGGCCGAACAGCTTGAGGACAAAGTCGTCCGGGATGTCGGGCCGGCGCTTTGCCAGTAGGGCGGCGGTCGCATCGAGCAAGGCGACGCGGGCATAGTCGGCGCCGTCGTGGGGAAGCTGTTGGACGTCCATGTCTTCCCTATCTTGCTCGGTTTCCTGGGATATTACTCACTGGCCGAGCACATCCGCTACCGCGCTGCGGCGCTATTTTATGCACCTGATATAATTCCGGCTGCCGCCGATGGAGCGGCACAATGGACATCAACCCTATGGCAAATCGCAGCACCAAGACGGCGACTTCCAGCACCAAGGCGCAACCCAGCGCCGCGGCGACCGATGACACGGCGATTACCGCGCTCAAGCTTCCGCCGGCACCGCTTTCCACCGACATGACAGCCTATTTTGCCAAGTGCGAGGAAAAGCTCGGCTTCGTGCCGAACGTGCTCAAGGCCTACGCGTTCGACATGGCTAAGCTTTCCGCCTTTGTTGCCATGTACAACGATTTGATGCTGGCGCCATCCGGCCTGAGCAAGCTCGAACGCGAGATGATCGCGGTGGCGGTGTCGGCGCATAACCGCTGCTATTATTGCCTGGTCGCCCATGGCGCTGCCGTGCGCCAACTTTCTGGCGACCCGCCGCTCGGCGAATTGATGGCGATGAATTATCGCGCCGCGCGGCTGTCGAAACGGCATCGCGCCATGCTCGATTTTGCCGTCAAGCTCACCGCCGAGCCCTGGCTTGTCGAGGAAGAAGACCGCGAACGCGTGCGCCGCGCCGGTTTTTCCGATCGTGACATCTGGGATATTGCCGCTGTCGCCGGTTTTTTCAACATGACCAACCGCGTCGCCTCCGCTAGCGACATGCGGCCGAACAGCGTCTATCACAAGCAGAACCGCTAACAGGAAGTCAGGCGTGACCTGCAAGATCCCGGATCGCCGGTTGCTCGCCGGACAGCGGGTTCGCGGGATCCCAGCCATAACGCAAGGTCTCAAAGCGCATGGCGCGGGCATCGACCATGACCAGGCGCCCCACCAGATTTTCGCCGAAGCCAACGATCTCGCGTATTACCTCCAGCGCCATCATCGAGCCGATCAGGCCGGCCAGCGCGCCGAGCACGCCGGCCTCGGCGCAAGCGGGCACTGTGCCGGGCGGCGGCGGTTCGGGAAACAGACAGCGATAAGTGGGGTTCGGCTTGCCGTCGGCGCCGCGTTCATGGGCGCGGATGGTGGTGAGCGTGCCGTCAAAGGTGCCGAGCGCGGCAGTGACCAGTGGCTTCTTGGCGAAATAGCAGGCGTCGGACACCAGATAGCGCGTGGCGAAATTGTCGGAGCCATCGGCGACGATGTCATAGCCGCCGATCAATTCGAGCGCGTTCTTCGCCGTGAGACGGGTATTGTACTGCTTCACCGCGACATGCGGATTGAGACGCCCAATCATCGCCGCGGCACTGTCGACCTTAGGCGCGCCAATATCAAGCGTCGCGTGAATGACCTGCCGTTGCAGATTCGACAAAGACACCACGTCATCGTCGACTACGCCGAGCGTACCGACGCCCGCCGCGGCGAGATAAAGCAGCACCGGCGCGCCAAGCCCGCCGGCGCCGATAACGAGCACGCGCGCGCGGCCGAGCGCGGCCTGGCCCGGCCCGCCCACTTCGCGCAGCACAATGTGACGCGCGTATCGCTCCAGCTCGTCGGCAGTCAGCATGTCGGGAATATAGTGGCTCCGGCTGGAGCGCGCCCGGACTATCTGTGTTCGAATTTCGGCGGCCGCTTTTCGATGAACGCCGCCATGCCTTCCTTCTGGTCCCGGGTCGCGAACAGCGAATGAAAAACGCGACGCTCAAACCGCACGCCTTCAGCCAACGATGTCTCGAAGGCGCGATTGACCGCCTCCTTTGCCGCCAGCACCGACGGCAGCGACATCGAAGCGATGGTCTCGGCGACCTTGAGCGCCTCTTCAAGGAGGTCCTGCAGCGGCACGATACGCGCGACCAGACCGGAGCGCTCGGCCTCCGCTGCGTCCATCATGCGCCCGGTGAGGACCAGGTCCATGGCCTTAGCCTTGCCGACGGCGTGCGTCAGCCGTTGCGTGCCGCCGATGCCGGGAATGATGCCGAGCTTGATTTCCGGCTGGCCGAACTTGGCGTTGTCGGCGGCGATGATGAGATCACATTGCATGGCGATCTCGCAACCGCCGCCCAATGCAAAGCCGGCAACCGCGGCGATCACCGGCTTGCGCGCGGACGCAACGCGATGCGACGCCGCGCAAAAATCATCGAAAAAGACCTCGATGAAAGTCTTATCGACCATTTCCTTGATATCGGCCCCGGCGGCAAAAGCCTTGTCCGAGCCGGTGATGACCATGCAGCCGATTTGCGTATCGGCGTCGAAACTATCGATGGCATCGCCGAGTTCGCTCAACAGCGCGCGGTTGAGCGCATTAAGCGCCTGCGGACGATTGAGCCGGACGAGACCGACCCGGCCGCGGGTCTCGACGATGATGGTGTCGTTGCTCATGGACGATTTTCTCCCTGGCTATTTCTGGCACAGCGGACAATAAAACGTCGAGCGGCCGTTCTGCACGATACGCTTGATGGTGCCGCCGCAACCCGGCGTCGGGCACGGCTTGCCTTCGCGATCGTAGACGCGGAAGTTATGCTGGAACATGCCGAGCTCGCCGTCGGTGCGCTGGTGGTCGCGTAGCGACGAGCCGCCGCTCTTGATCGCCTCATTGAGCACGGCCTTGATGCTCTCGACCAGCCGTTCGGCGCGCTGGTTCGGCTCACCTTTCCTGTCGGCGATCGTCGACGCCGTTCTTTTGGGAGAAAGGCGCGCACGATATAGCGACTCGCAGACGTAAATGTTGCCGAGCCCGGCGACGACGCGCTGGTCCAGCAACGCCGCCTTCAGACTCGTCTTCTTGCCGCGGCAGGCGCGCGCCAGCGTCGCGGCATCGAACGCGTTGCCGAGCGGCTCGGGGCCAAGCCCCTTAAGGAACGGCTCGGCGTCGAGCTTCGTTCGCGGCACAAGCTTCATCGAGCCGAAGCGCCGCGGGTCGTTGAAGGTGACCGTCGCCCCGGACGACATGTGAAAGACGACGTGGTCGTGCGCGGCGTGTTTCTCGCGCTGGCGATGATAGCGGCCGAGCTGGCGGTCTTTTTCCTGGAAGACATGAAACGAGCCCGACATGCCGAGATGCATCAAGAGCACGTCGCCGGAGGACAAATCCGCGAGCAGATATTTGGCACGCCGGCCGATACCGGTCACGGTCTTGCCCTTGAGCCGCTGCGCAAAATCCTTCGGCAACGGCCAGCGCAGGTCGCCGCGGCGGACCTCGACCTTGGTAAAGTGCTTGCCTTCCATGGCCGGCTCGAGGCCGCGGCGCACGGTTTCGACTTCGGGAAGTTCAGGCATCGGCGGCTGCTTCGGTCCGCTCGCCAAATGTAATGCGATTGCCGAACGGATCGATCACTGTCAGTTCGGTCATGCCCCATTCCTGCTGTTGCAGGCCGGGACGGTTATAACGGTATCGCTTTTGCTGCAATTCTCGATGCAACGCCCGCACCCCGGTCATATACACGTAAACGTGAGAGCCGGGCGTGCTGTCGCCATGATGCTCGCTAAGATGAAGAGCGAGCCCTTCCCTTGAGATATGCATAAAAAGCGGAGCATCCGAATCGAAGCGATGCTCCCAATCGACCTTAAATCCGAGGAAATCGAGATAAAACTCGCGAGCCTTGTCCACGGAAAACATGCGGAAGGTGGGCACGACGCGTTGCACCTCAAATGTCATGTAAACCCCTTCACGTCCATAGGCACCCCCTAAACCATCCGGACGGCGCTTTGTAGCGCTCAAGCACGCCTCGCGCTATCGTCGAGCGGAAGGACGTCACATGGTCAAATCCGAGCGACAACAGGCCGATTTCGGCTACCGCCAGGTGCCCCTTGGCGAGAAGCAGGACCTCGTCGACGACGTGTTCCATAGCGTCGCGCGCCGGTACGATCTGATGAACGATCTGATGTCGTTCGGGCTGCATCGCGCCTGGAAAGACGCGTTGGTCACGGCAGTCAATCCGCCGAAGAATGGCCCCTTTGCGCTCCTCGACATCGCCGGTGGCACCGGTGACGTCGCGTTCCGCGTAGTCGAGCGCGGCGGCCCGCAAACGCGGGCAACGGTCTGCGATATCAATGCCGACATGCTGGAAATCGGCCGCGAGCGCGCGGCCACACGTTCGCTCGAGCATGCAATCACATTCGCGGAGGCCAATGCCGAGGCGCTGCCGTTCGCCGACAGAAGCTTCGATGCCGTGACCATCGCCTTCGGCATCCGCAACGTGCCGCGCATCGAACAGGCGCTGGCCGAAGCCTATCGCGTATTGAAGATCGGCGGCAAATTCGCCTGCCTCGAATTCTCCGCCGTTGACGTGCCGGGCCTCGACCGGCTTTACGATTTTTATTCGTTCAACGTCATTCCCGCCCTGGGCCGCGCCGTGACCGGCGATGCCGAATCCTATCGTTATCTAGTGGAATCGATCCGCCGCTTCCCAAGCCCGCAAGCCTTTGCCGCCATGCTGCGGATGGCCGGCTTTGCTCGCGTCACATTTCAATCGATGAGCGGCGGCATCGTCGCGCTGCATTCCGGTTGGCGTTTGTGATCTCCGGCTCCACGCATCTCATTCGTCTTGGCCGCGCCGGCTTCGTATTCGCCCGCGAGGGCGTGTTCGGCAGCGTTGATCCGGCCATGGTGCCGGCGACCGCGCGTCCCTTGCTACGGATGGCGCGGCTGTTCGAGCGGCGCTCGACCGGCGCGGCGGAGACGCGGCTGTCGGCGGCGCTGACACGGCTCGGGCCAAGCTATGTGAAGCTCGGCCAGTTCTTGGCGACGCGGCCCGATGTAGTCGGCGCCGCCTTGGCGCGCGATCTTGAGCGCTTGCAAGATCAGATGCCGCCGTTCCCGCAAGCCGAGGCGGAAGCGGTCATTGCCGGCTCGTTCGGCCGGCCGGTCACGGCCGTGTTCGCAAGCTTCGGACCGCCGGTCGCGGCCGCTTCAATTGCTCAAGTCCATCGCGCAGCGGTGGCGACGGGCGCCGAGCCGCGCGCCGTCGCCGTCAAGGTCTTGCGGCCGGGCGTCGAACGGCGCTTTCACGCCGATCTCGCGGCCTTCGCTTTTGCCGCGCAGCATGCCGAGAATCTCTCCGCCGAGGCGCGGCGGCTGCGGCTCATCGAAGTGGTCGACACCTTGCGCCGCTCGGTCATGGTCGAAATGGACTTCCGTCTAGAAGCGGCGGCGCTTTCGGAGATGGCCGAAAACACCAAGGACGATCCGGATTTTCGCGTGCCGGCAGTTGACTGGGACCGCACCGCCAAGGAAGTGCTGACGCTGGAATGGATCGACGCCACGCCGCTGTCCGACCGCGCACGGTTGGTGGCCAAAGGCTTCGATCTGCGGCAACTCGCCCGCGCATTGATCCAGACCTTTCTCCGCCACGCGCTGCGCGACGGCTTCTTTCACGCCGACATGCATCCCGGCAACCTGTTCGTCGACGATGCCGGCCGGCTGATCGCCGTCGACTTCGGCATCATGGGGCGGCTCGGCGCCAAGGAGCGGTTGTTTCTGGCAGAAATCCTGCACGGCTTCATCACCCGCGACTATTACCGCACCGCGCAAGTTCATTTCGAGGCGGGCTACGTACCGCCGCGCCATGCGATCGAGGAGTTTGCCCAAGCCATCCGCGCCATCGGCGAGCCGATCCACAACCGCGCCGCCGAAGATATTTCGATGGCAAAACTGCTGACGCTGCTGTTCGAGGTAACCGAGCTGTTCGACATGCGCACCCGGCCGGAACTTCTGCTGCTGCAGAAGACCATGGTCGTGGTCGAAGGCGTGGCGCGCTCGATGGATCCCAAACTCGACATGTGGAGCACGGCGGAACCGGTGGTGCGCGAATGGATGGAGCGCAATCTCGGACCCGCCGGCAAGTTGGAAAGCGCCGCGGCGGGCGCGGCGGAGGTCGGCCGCTTTCTCGGCAGCGCGCCCGGGCTGCTCACGCGCGGCGCCCGCGTGCTCGACCAGCTCGACGAAGTCACCCGCGACGGCCTGGTGCTGTCGCCGCAGACGCTTGCCGAATTCGACAAGGCCGAGGCCCGCCGCCGCCGCTGGACGGTGGTAGTGCTGTGGGTGATTGCCGCTCTCTTGGCTTGGGTCGCTTTTCGGCGCTGGTGATTGCATTGATTGCAATGCAATCACATGGCTGCTAATATCCTGATGTTTTGCCAGGGAACGCCAGTGGCCAGCCTCACCGTCCGCCAGCTTGACGACAAACTGAAAAAGCTTTTGCGGCTGCGCGCGGCGCGCCACGGCCGCTCGATGGAAGACGAGGTGCGTACCATCCTAAAAGCAGCGGCCGAGGACACCAGCCGCGATATCCTCGAAGGTTTCGAGCCTCGCGCGCAATCGGCGCAGCAAAGGTCACCGGCTGCCGAGGCCGGCGGCCCGCGCATCTTGCTCATTATCGGCGGCGGCATTGCCGCCTATAAGTCGCTCGATCTCATCCGCCGCCTGCAAGACCGCGGCACGAACTTGCGCTGCGTTCTGACCCAGGCCGCGCAGCACTTCGTCACGCCGCTTGCCGTCGGTGCGCTCGCCGGCGAACGCGCCTATACGGACCTGTTCGATCCGCAGAGCGAATTCGACGTCGGCCACATTCGCCTCGCCCGCGATGCCGACCTCATCGTCGTCGCGCCGGCAACCGCCGACCTGATCGCAAAAATGGCCGGCGGCCACGCCGATGATCTCGCCACCGCGGTGTTGCTGGCAACCGACAAGCCGGTCCTGATCGCGCCGGCGATGAACCCGCAGATGTGGGCGGCTAAGGCGACACAGCGCAATCTGGCGCAGCTCGCGGCGGATGGCATTCACCGTGTCGGGCCGAATGCCGGCGCGATGGCCGAGCGCGGTGAAGCCGGTTTGGGCCGCATGGCCGAGCCGTTGGAAATCGTCGTCGCCGTCGAAGCGCTGTTGCAGAGCGCGGGAGCGCTGTCCGGCCGGCGCGTCCTTGTCACCTCCGGTCCGACCAGCGAGCCGATCGATCCGGTACGCTTCATCGCCAATCGCTCGTCGGGGAAGCAGGGCCATGCCATCGCCGCGGCCGCAGCCGCAGCCGGCGCCGATGTGGTGCTGGTGAGCGGCCCGGTCGCCGTGCCCGATCCGGCCGGCGTTACCGTCGTCAAGGTCGAGACCGCGCGGCAAATGCTGGATGCGGTCGACAAGGCGCTGCCGGTCGACATCGCCATATTTGCAGCAGCCGTCGCCGACTGGCGCGCTGCCGAGCCGAGCGCAATTAAGATAAAAAAGCAGAATGGCCGCACGCCGACGCTCAAACTGATCGAGAATCCCGATATCCTATCGACGATCGCGCATCGCAAATACGGCCGGCCGCGGCTGGTGATCGGCTTTGCCGCCGAAACCGATCACGTCATCGCCAATGCCAAGATCAAGCTTGCCAAGAAGGGCTGCGACTGGATTCTTGCCAACGATGTCTCGCCGGCGACCGGCATCATGGGCGGGGACAGCAACACCATCCACTTGATCACACCGACGGCGGTGGAGTCGTGGCCGCCGCAATCGAAAGATGACGTTGCCCGCACGCTTATCGAGCGGATCGCGGCCGAGCTTGAAGGAGACAAACGGTGAGCACCGAGCTGCGCATCGTGCGCTTGCCGCATGGCGCCGATTTGCCCTTACCGGCTTACCAAAGCGCGCTTGCCGCCGGGCTCGATCTGCTTGCCGCGGTGGCGGCCGACGCGCCCGCGGCGATCGCACCGGGCGGTCGCGCCATGATCCCGACGGGAATTGCGATTGCATTGCCACCTGGCAGCGAAGGTCAGATCCGGCCGCGCTCCGGCTTGGCTATCCACCATGGCGTCACCGTACTGAATGCTCCCGGGACCATCGACGCCGACTACCGCGGAGAACTACAAGTCATTCTCGTTAATCACGGCGCCGAAACTGTCATTATCACGCGAGCAATGCGGATTGCACAGCTAATAGTCGCTCCCATACAACATGTAGTTCTTGTTGAATGCACCGAATTAACCGCGACTGAGCGTCAGGCCGGAGGATTTGGTTCTACCGGAAGCACGATTAAGCATAGCTAAACTGAAGTTAAACATAGACCGCACACGACGTGTAAGATATTAGCGCTGGAGATGAACTAATCTCCGCTCAAAGGCGTTTGTTCTCCTCGATGCCTCTGCTGCCTCGAAAGGGAGTCCTCGCCGTCGCCGCGGTTATCGATGTCGCGATGCAAGAGCATGGACAGCCGATTTCCGCGAAGACGTTAGCCGCGCGTCACGGCTTGCCGCCACGGCATCTCGAGCCCGTCCTGCAGGCGCTCGTTCGCTGCGGAATTTTGCGCGGCGTTCGCGGGCCGCGCGGCGGTTACGAGCTTGCCCGCGACCGCAGACGCGTGACAGCCAATGACATTCTGCGCGCCGCCCGAACCGTCGAAGACAGCGAACTGCCCGATGGCGCCTCCGATCTTTTGCTCAAGATCGTTCTGCCCGCCATGGCCAATGCGGAAACCGAATTCGGCGTCGCGCTTTCCCGCATCAATTTGGAAGACATGGCGCGCGATGCGCAGGCTCTGAGCAAGCCGGGCCGCGGTGCCGGCCGACCCTGAGGCAACCAAATTGGCGTTCACGATCTGGACTCTTTCGGCGTGATTCCGCTTGAGAGTAAAGTCGTCCGATTCGCGGGCTCTGCCCCTCCCCTTCCTCCTGCGCAAACGGGGGAAGGGAGGGGGCTGGCGAGATGGCGGCAGCCAGCAGAGGCGAAGGGGCATGCCGGACACAATCCGGACGAGCCGAAGCTATGCGCAGCGGCGGCGCGCGCAAGGGATCGGCGGATTCCTGGCGGCGATCGGCTCAATTGTGCCGTTTCCCGCGGCCGCAGCCGAACAGCCAGCGCTGTCGCTGCAAGAACTCGTCTTGACCGCCCATCGCAGCATCGACCAGCATGAGATCGCGTTCTTCGCCCTCGTCGTCGGCGTGATCTTGTTTGCAGTCGTTACCGC
>JASHOX010000260.1 GCA_030038415.1 Xanthobacteraceae bacterium | reverse complement strand
TGCCCCGCAGGCGAAGCCGCGTGCGGGAACGGGAGAGTATGTCCTCACCTCTGCCCGCGCGCGGGCGGGCGACGATGCGGGCCGCGAGAGGTCAATTGTTTTGCTGCTCAAACCCGATGAACTTGCAAAACTCTTCGAGCGCCGAGCACGAGGCACGGCAAATGACGCAGCGGGGTTTTTATGAGTAGAAATGCCGCAAATCACCTCTCCCCGCCGCGCGGGGAGAGGTCGAGCCAAGCGAGGGTGAGGGGGCCTCTCCGCGATTCTGAGCCTCAAAACTTAGCGCCCAGCGGAGAGGCCCCCTCACCCCAACCCTCTCCCCGCGTGCGGGGAGAGGGAGGCGCGAGCGTCTCACTCAAACCCCATGAACGTGCAGAACTCGTCGAGCGCCGCGCGCGGGGCGCGGAAACTGTTGGCGGGATGGGCATGATCGCCGTAGCCGATGGCAACCGCGCAGAACAGCATCTGTTCGCCCGGCATGCCGACGAACGGGCGCACCACCTCGTGGATGCGCGCCCAGGATTCCTGCGGGCAGGTGTCGAGCCCGTAGCCGCGGGCGAGATACATCAGCGCGTGGATATAGCCGCCGAGATCGGCCCACTGGCCGGGTCCGAGCCGACGATCGATGGCGATGAACAGCGCGACCGGCGCATTGAAGAATTCGAGATTGCGCTCGTATTGGCGAAGCCGCGCCGCAGCGTCGCTGCGGTCGATGTTGAGCGCGCCGTAAAGCTGCACGCCGTGATAATCGCGCCGCCCCTTATAGGGCTCCCACAGCACCGCCGGGTAGATCGGATATTCGGCGTCGATGTGGCGCGCGTCGCGGCCGGCGATGAACGCGGCGACCTGCCGCTTGAGCTCGCCGAGCGGCGCGCCGGTGAGCGCATAGACCTGCCAGGGCTGCAGATTGCCGCCGGAGGCGGCGCGCGCGGCGCGCGCGATCAGGTCGCGCACAATGGCGGGTTCGACCGGCTTGTCGAGAAACCAGCGGCAGGACATGCGGGAATCGACGGCTTCGAAAACATCCATGATCGGGTCCAAGAGAGGGGCGGCAGCGAGGAAAAACGCTCGCCGAACGTCATATCCTATCGGCGGCAAAAGGCGAATGCCGCGGATTTTGCGACGCAGCAGCGCAAACTCCGACGCGCCGCGCCGAAATCGCCAAACCTGCGAGGTTGATCGGCATCGGACGCGGATGTTACGGTCGCGGCCAACCGGAAGAGGTGTGCGCCATGTCGGCATCCATGTTGCGATCGTTGCGAACCACATCGGCGGTCTGCGTCGTTCTTGGCGTGACGGCTTCGGCGGCCTTCAGTCAGGCCGGCGACGACGAGGTCAGCAAAGGCCATGTCCTCGCCGTCCGCATCTGCTCGATCTGCCATCTCGCGGCGCCCGATCAGGCGACGAAACCGCTGCTCAATCCGCCGGGACCGTCGTTTGAATCGATCGCGCAGCGCCCGGGGCTGACCGCGGACGCGCTGGAAAAATTCATTACCACCGCGCATCGCGGCCTGGACAACCCAAAGGGCATGCCCAATCCCGATCTGGCGCCTTATCAGGTCAAACAGGCGGCGGCCTATATCATGAGCCTGCGGAAATAATCATTTGATCGGAACCGGACGCGGCAGAAACGCGCCGGCAAAACTGAAGGGGGAGGACGATATGGCCGAAGGAACAATCACCGTTGCGGCGCGGCTCGACCGGCTGCCGCCGTCGCGCCATACGCGCCGACTGGTCATGCTGTTGTCGCTCGGCGGCTGGTTCGAATTCTACGATTTGTTCTTCACCGCCTATATCGCCATCGGCCTGTTCAAGGGCGGCATCTTCAAACCGACCACGGCCGGCCTGTTCGACCTCCAAGGCTTTGCCAGCTTCGTCGCCGCGCTGTTTCTCGGCCTGTTCATCGGCACGCTCGCCTTCTCCTGGCTGTCCGACCGCTTCGGCCGCCGCTCGATCTTCATCTTCGCGCTGTTATGGTATTCGGTCGGCGCCTTCATCATGGCGTTTCAGAACACGCCGGAGACCGTCGACCTGTGGCGGCTCATCGCCAGCATCGGGCTCGGCGTCGAGCTGGTGAATGTCGACAGCTATCTGTCGGAGCTGGTGCCGAAGAGCCAGCGCGGGCCGGCCTTCGCCTACAACCAGTTCATCATGTTCACGGCGGTGCCGATCGTCGCCTTCCTGGCCTGGCAATTGGTGCCGCAGACGATCTTCGGGCTCGACGGCTGGCGCTGGGTGGTGATCATCGGCTCGATCGGCGCCTTCGTGATCTGGTGGATCCGCCGTCGCCTGCCGGAATCGCCGCGCTGGCTGGAGCAGCACGGCCGCACCGCGGAAGCCGACGCGATCGTCGCCGATCTGGAAAAGAAAATCAGCGCCGACGGCATCAAGCTGTCGCCGCCGGAACTCGTCGCCGGCGAAGCCGAGCGCAAAACCGGCGCCTGGATGGAGATGTGGAACGAGGCCTATCGCGGCCGCACCATCATGCTGGTGATCTACAATCTGTTCCAGACCATCGGCTATTACGGCTTCTCCAGCTGGGTGCCGACGCTGTTGATCTCGCAAGGCATCGACGTGACCAAGTCGCTCACTTACACCTTCATCATCGCGGTGGCGGCGCCGGTCGGGCCGCTGGTCGGCATGGTGTTCGCCGACCAGTTCGAGCGCAAATGGCAGATCGCCTGGGCCGCGGCCGGCATCGCGGTGTTCGGGCTGTTGTTTGCGCAGCAGTCGAGCGCGGTCGGCGTCATCGTATTCGGGCTCCTCATCACGCTCTGCAACAACTGGATGTCGTTCTCGTTCCACGCCTA
>JASHOX010000259.1 GCA_030038415.1 Xanthobacteraceae bacterium | reverse complement strand
AGACAACATAGCCGAGCGCGCCAAAACCGCAGAGAAGAAAGGCAGATCCCTGGAATACGTCGTCATGAACCGGAACACCATAGACGTGCCGGCTCCAATCGAGGCTAGGCGTCAAAATCATGAAGAACGATGCCGCCAAAACAAGCGACGAGGAGATCAAGAAGCCGCAAGCCACCGAGCGGCCCCGACCGGAGCGGCGGAACTGCGTCAGCAAAAGTGGAATCATCAACAACCGCACATAACCGTCAAAGCCAGCGAGACGCGCCGGCCAGCCGAAATCCGCCCACAGCATGCCGACCGCACCAAGAAAACACAACAGAACCGGCAAGCCACCGGCCGCCGTGACAAGCTCGCGCTTGAGCGCGGCAGGATCTGTTGTCAGCAGCGCCGCAACGAGCCACAGCGCGATGAAGATTGCAGTCGCGCTGGTCGACCACGGCAGCGCCAATGCCACGCCGACGGCGAACCAATCGGCAAGCGGCACAAAGGACATCCGATCAAAGCGTTGCATCGCAGACAATATCGTCACGCAGCAAACCGGTCTGTGGGACCACGCAGCATCCGGTAATTTGCGCGGCCCAGCAAGATTTTTATGCTAGAGCTTTGCGGAATGGAAAGGCGAATTCGGGTGCCCCGATGAAGGGCGAATCGGTGGCTTTCTGGGTCGTAATCGGGCCCGTGATCCTCGTCGCGTCGGCGTTGGTTAGCGCATTTCTGATCTTGGCCCTGTACCCCGTGCTCAAGCGCTATGCGATGGCACGGCCCAACGCACGCTCGTCGCATAAAATACCGACGCCACAAGGCGGTGGCATTGCTGTCGTGGCGACAGTTATCGCCGTGTCCTGCTCCGCGTTTTATTTCTTACCGCCCGACACGGCCGCCGTGCCTCAATTCTCGATCCTATGTGCCGCCGTCGTTCTGATTGCGGGCGTCGGCGTACTCGCCGATATCCATCCGGAGAATTTCGGGGCGCGCTTGCTACTGCAGACTCTTGCTGTTGCGGCAGTGATCTTCGTCCTGCCGCCGGAATCGCGCATTCTACCGATTTTACCGCTGCCGATCGAGCGCCTCGGTCTCACCATTGCCGGATTGTGGTTTGTCAATCTGGTGAATTTCATGGACGGCCTCGACTGGATGACGGTGGCGGAGGTTGTCCCGCTCACGGCTGCGCTCGCGGCGATCGGCCTGTTCGGTTTCCTGCCCCCGGCAGCAATCGTCATCAGCCTCGCTTTATGTGGCGCGACGATCGGTTTTGCGTTTTTCAATCGTCCGGTCGCCAAGCTGTTCCTCGGCGATGTCGGCAGCCTGCCTATCGGGCTTATCCTCGGCTGGCTGTTGGTGTTACTCGCCGGTCATGGCAATCGCGCCGCGGCTGTCTTGCTACCGCTTTATTATCTCGCCGACTCGGTCATCACTCTTATTCGTCGCGCGCTCGATGGTGAAAAGATTTGGCGGGCCCATCGCTCGCATTTTTATCAGCGCGCAACCGACCGCGGCTTTTCCGTACTGGAAGTGGTGGCGCGCGTCTTCGCCGTTAATGTCGCGCTGGCCGCATTGGCGCTCACAACCACAGTGCTGCCGTCGCGCCTCACCGATATCGCCGCGTTGAGCGCCGGCGCCGCGCTGGTTGGCTGGCTGTTATTAGCATTGTCACGCGGTCACAGCGTC
Source organism: Xanthobacteraceae bacterium (assembly GCA_030038415.1). Classification (GTDB taxonomy): domain Bacteria; phylum Pseudomonadota; class Alphaproteobacteria; order Rhizobiales; family Xanthobacteraceae; genus BOG-931. Next base: position 16,019 of record JASHOX010000259.1, on the reverse strand, counting down.
AAGTGAGACCTCACTTCGGCACCCCCGCCCGCTTACGCTGGTCAAACCGGCGGTCGAACACGTGCTCGGCGATGCGGTTCTTCAGCGTCTCGATTGAGCCGCCGGCGATCATCCAGCCGCGCGTGCGTCGCATGCAATATTCGACCAGCGTCTCGCGGCTGTAACCCAGCGCGCCCATGATCTGCACCGCTTCACTCGCCGCTTCGAAGCCCGCCTGATTGCATGCCGCCTTGGCGATTGCGGTCTCGTAGGCCGACGGCAGGCCGCGGTCGGCATTGGCGGCGGCACGGTAGAGCAGCAATTGCGCGCCGTCGAGCTTGATCGCCATGTCGGCGAATTTCCACTGCAGGCCCTGGAACTCGCATAGCGGCCGATCGAATTGCCGGCGCGTCGCGGCGTAGTCGCGGGCGGTGTTGAACGCGTAGCGGCCGTAGGCCAGCGAGCGCGCGGTGTTGCCCAGCCGCTCGACGTTGAAGCCGGCCATTTGCTTCTTGAATCCGCCGGGCCCGAGCAGCACGTTCTCGGTCGGCACGCGGCAGTCGTTGAAATGCAATTCGCACCATTCCTCGCCGCTCATGAAGGCCGATGGCGCGCCGATGGAAAATCCCGGCGTGCCGCGCTCGACCAGCACTGAGCCGATGCCGGAGACTCCTGGGCCGAAGCGCACATAAACCAGGAAAATCTGAGCGTCAGGGCTGAACGTCGAAAACACTTTGCTGCCGTTGATGACATAGTGCGAACTGTCTGGCCGCGCGCTCGTCTTCAAATCGGTCAGCGCAGAGCCGGCATCGGCCTCGGTCATGCCAAGCGACATCACCATCTGGCCGGCGAGCAGTTCGCCGAGCCAGCGCGCTTTCTGCTCGGGCGTGCCGTATTCGGCGAAAGTGCGGATCGGACCGAAATTACCGAACTGCACCACGTCGGCGCTGCGCGGGCAAACCGCCGCTACCTGCTCGATGGCGATCACGGCGTCGATCAGGCTGCCGCCCTGTCCGCCGTCGCTCTGCGGCAGCGTTATCCCCATGAGCCCATGCTTGGCCATGAGCCGCGCTACATCAAAGGGGAAGCGTGGATCGTGTGCGCGCTTGAGGGCCTCCGCCGCGAGATGCTCGCGCGCAAAACGCTGCACCGAATCGGCGAACTGCTGTTGCTCGGCAGTGAAGTCGAAGTTCATCGCCCTGTCCTTCCGGTTTTCGCCTCTGGCGCCGCAGTGAGATTCCATTGTTGCATCGTCGTTGTCATCGAATTGCAATACTATCGTGCGCCTAAATTCGGCGCACCACGGCAGCACAGAAATTTCCGGAGGCGAGCCATGCGCAAGTGGACCATAGCTTTCATTTTCGCCGCACTGCTGACCGTCGGCCAGCGGGCACCGGCCCAGGCTGCCGACGTGATCTGTTACAATTGTCCGCCGCAGTGGGCCGATTTCGCCACCATGCTGAAGACAATCAAGGCCGATCTCGGTTACGACATCCCGTTCGACAACAAGAATTCGGGCCAGGCCCTGTCGCAGCTGATCGCCGAGAAGAACAATCCGGTCGCCGACATCGTCTATTACGGCGTAAACTTCGGAATGAAAGCGAAAGGCGACGGCGTGGTCGAGCCGTATAAGCCGAAAGGATGGGACCAGGTCCCGGTTGGGCTCAAGGACTCCGACGGTTACTGGACGACCATTCATTCCGGCACGCTCGGCCTGTTCGTCAACAAGGACGCGCTCGGCGGCAATCCGGTGCCAGCCTGCTGGAAGGACCTGCTCAAGCCGCAATATAAGGGCATGGTCGGCTACCTCGATCCATCGTCCGCCGCAGTGGGTTATGTCGGAGCGGTCGCGGTCAATATCGCGCTAGGCGGCAGCGACAACGATTTCACCCCGGCGATCAATTTCTTCAAGGAATTGCACAACAATCAGCCGATCGTGCCAAAGCAGACCTCCTATGCACGCGTCGTATCCGGCGAGATTCCGATTCTGTTCGATTACGACTTCAACGCCTACCGCGCCAAATATAGCGAGAACGGTAACTTCGCCTTCGTAATTCCCTGCGAAGGCACGGCGGTGTTTCCCTACGTCACGAGTCTCGTCAAAAGTGCGCCCGACAAGGACAAAGCGGAAAAGGTCCTGGATTATTTCCTGTCCGACAAGGGCCAGGCGATATGGGCCAATGCTTATTTGCGTCCGGCCCGGCCGATTGAATTGCCGCAAGCGGTCAAGAGCAAATTCCTGCCGGACAGCGAATATGCCCGCGCCAAGGGCGTGGATTGGGCCAAGATGGAATCGGTGCAGAATGCCTTCACCCGGCGCTATCTCGCCGAAGTGAGATGATGCATCATTGTGTCGCGGCGCGCCGTGCCTGCTGCAACACAATCGCCCATGGCCAAAAAAACGTTCATCGTTCTTTGTTTCGTCCCGCTCGCCGTCTTGGTCGCGGCGTTTTTCGTGCTACCAATGGCGCGCCTCGTAGTCACCGGAGCGAGCGGTGAACTCGGTGCGAAGGCTTATGCGGCAATTCTGCTCGATCCGCGCTACCGCGCGACCCTAATCAACACTATTTTGCTCGCGGCGGCGACCACCGCCGCCACATTGGTGATCGCTACCGTCAGTGGGCTGTTCCTGCAGCGGCACAGGTTTCCCGGCCACGCGCTGTTGGTCGCGATCTTGACATTCCCGCTCGCTTTCCCCGGCGTCGTCGTCGGTTTCATGATCATTCTCTTCGCCGGGCGCCAAGGATTGGTCGGCGATGTAACGTTGCGCTTGTTCGGCGACCGCCAGGTATTTGCCTATTCGATCCAGGGCCTGTTCCTCGGTTATCTCTACTTCTCGATCCCCCGCGTGCTCCTCACCGTCATGGCCGCGGTTGAGAAGCTCGATCCCAGCCTTGAAGAAGCCGCCCGCGCTCTGGGCGCCAGCCCTTGGCGGGTGTTTATCGACGTCATCCTGCCGGCGATGGCGCCGGCCTTCATCGCCTCGGGCGCTATCGCCTTCGCCACCGCGATGGGCGCTTTCGGCACGGCATTTACCTTGGCGACCGACATCGACGTGTTGCCGATGCTGATCTACACCGAATTTACCTTGTCGGCGAATATCGCCGTGGCCGCTGCCCTGTCGGTCGGATTGGGACTGGTGACCTGGGCCATTCTTGCGCTGGCGCGCAGTTACGGCGGCACCACCGTGGCGGCTGCTGGATGAGCCCGATCCGCAACCGGCCGATCTTCGCTGCGCAGCTCTTGTTCACGCTTGCGGTCGCGGCTTTTTTGATCGTGCCTGCCGTGCTGTCGATGATGGCCGGTGTTACCGCCAATTATTTCCGCGGTATCCAATCCGGCCTGACGCTGCAATGGGTATTGCAGGTGTGGCAACTCTACGCCGACACGATTTTTCGCTCATTTCTGATCGCGTTTTCCACCCTCGGCGTGACCCTGGTCGTCGGCATTCCGGCGGCTTATGCCCTGCATCTGCGCAACGACAGACTGTCCCGGGCGGTGGAAGAGATCATCACCTTGCCGCTCGCTATTCCGGGGCTAGCTATCGCGCTCGCTTTGCTATTGACCTACGGCAGCTTTGGCGAGTTCCGCCGCTCCTGGCTGTTCATCCTCGTCGGCCATGTCGTATTCACGCTGCCTTTCATGGTGCGCGCGGTGCTGGCGGTGTTCGCGGCGAGCGGCGTTGAGACGCTCGACGAGAGCGCCGCCTCGCTCGGCGCAACGCCATGGCGGCGATTCCGCGATGTGATCGTGCCGAATGCGCGCCCCGGCATCCTGGCCGGATCATTGATGGTGGTCACGCTGTCACTCGGCGAATTCAATCTGACCTGGATGCTGCACACGCCGTTGACCAAGACGTTGCCGGTCGGGCTCGCCGACAGCTATGCGTCGATGCGCCTCGAAGTTGCTTCGGCATATACGCTTGTGTTTTTTGTGATGATTATCCCGCTATTGATCGCCATGCAGGTATTTGTCGGCTACCGCAGTAATCTCTCGGGCACACGGCGATGAGCGGACCGGTCGATAGCCATGGCATCGCGCTACGCGTGGAGAACTGCGCGAAGACTTTTGCCGACGGCACCCGCGTGCTCGAAACGATCACGCTCGATGTTGCCCGCAGCGAGACCGTGGTGCTGCTCGGGCCGTCCGGCTGCGGCAAGACGACCTTGCTGCGGATCATCGCGGGGCTCGAGACGCCCGATGCCGGCGGACGGGTATCGTTCGACGACACCGACGTCACCCGCGTGCCGATCGAACGGCGCAATGTCGGCATAGTGTTCCAATCCTATGCACTGTTTCCCAATATGAACGTCGCCGAGAACATCGGCTATGGCCTGAAGATCCGCGGCGTCAAAGACGCCGAGCGCAAAGCACGAATCGCCGAGCTTGTCGCTCTGACCGGGATCGAAGGGCTCGAGCACCGTCGCATCGATCAACTCTCGGGAGGCCAGCGCCAACGTGTGGCACTGGCGCGCGCCATCGCGGTGCGGCCGAGCGTGCTGCTGCTCGATGAGCCGCTGACCGCGCTAGACGCCGCGTTGCGCGAAAGGCTGCGCAGCGAGCTTAATCGTCTGCTGCGTACTTTGGGCATTACCACGATTTATGTGACGCACGACCAGAGCGAGGCGATGGCGCTCGGCGATCGCATCGTGGTGATGCGCAAAGGCGCCATCGCGCAGATCGGCACGCCCCGCGATATCTATTTTACTCCGGCGAGCCGCTTCGTCGCCGAATTTGTCGGCGCCGCCAATATCGTGGAAGCTCGCTGCAAGGACGGATCACTTGAATTGGCCGGCGGCAGGCTGCTGGTAGGGGATGGTGCGGCAAACGGCAATGTGAGCGGCAAAGTGTTGGCGATGATCCGACCTGAAACGATCAAGATCGTGACCGCCGATGGCGCCGCTCTGTCCGGCCAGGTCGACAGCATCAGCTTCGTCGGCGACCGGCAACGTGCGTCGATCAGCGGCGCCGCGGCCAAACCGATCATGGCCGATGTGCCGAATTCCGTCACCTTCAAGGTCGGTGACCGCGTCGGCCTGGCGATCGATCCGTCGGCCGTTCGTCTGCTGCCGGGAGACGCTTCATGAGCGCGCGGCGCTTAGTCGCCCAGATTTCCGATCTGCACATAAAGCCGCCGGGTGAACTCGCTTATGGACGTGTCGATACAGCGGCGGCGCTGGCACGCTGCATCAACGAACTTAACCGGTTTAAACCCCGGCTGCACCTGGTCGTCATCTCCGGCGATCTTGTCGATAAACCGTCGCAGGAAGCCTACGCGCACTTGCGCGAGTTGCTCGCGCCGCTGGAAATTCCATATGCGGCGATTCCGGGCAATCACGACGACCGTGCGATGCTGCACAAAATCCTGCTTGGCCGTGCCGCCGGCGTGTCCAACAAAACGCTTTCTCTTGACGACGTGGACATCGTGCTGATCGATTCCTCGGTGCCCGGCGCGGCACATGGCGCGCTCGACGCCCAGACGCTGATTTGGCTCGACTCCACGCTCGCCGCTTCATTGACGCAGCCAGCACTGCTTTTCCTGCACCACCCGCCGTTCATCACCGGGATCGGCCATATGGACGTCCAGAACCTGCGCAATGCTGCCGACCTCGCGGTCATCTTGCGCAAACATCCGCGCGTGCGGCTCGTCGCCGCCGGGCACGTTCACCGCTCCGTGCTGACGAGCTTTGCCGGCGTCGCCGCCACAATTTGCCCGGCGCCGAACCATGCCGTTGCGCTCGATCTCGATGCGCGCAGGCCGCCGTCATTCAAAGTCGAACCGCCGGCATTTCATTTGCATATCTGGTCCGCAGGCGAGAATTTCGGCAACGTGGCGACACACGTCGTACCGATCGGCGACTTTGACGGCCCGTATCCGTTCTTCGATAGCGCCGGAGGGCTTCTCTAGGAGCCGTCGATTACTTCGGCTGCAAGCCGGCCGACTCGATAACCGCCGCCCACTTGGTTTCCTCGCGGTCGATGACGGTGGCTTGATCGGCCGGCGTTCCCGGCTCCGGTTCGGCGCCCTCGTTGATGATGCGCTTTCGCGCCGCGTCGTCCGCCAGCGCCTCATTGAGCGCCTCGTTTAGTCTTTGCACAATCGGCTGCGGCGTGCCCGCGGGCGCCAGCAAGCCATAGCTCAAGGTCGCGTCGAAGCCGGGCAAGCCGGATTCGGCAAGCGTCGGCAGGCTCGGCATCAGCGTCGAATGCTTCGAGGAAGTCACCGCCAGCGCGCGGATGTAGCCGCCGTCGAGACCGGCCCGCGACGCCGGGATCGGATTGAAGCCGACCTTGACAAAACCGCCCATCATATCGGTGACCAGCGGGCCCGAGCCCTTCTCGATGATTTGCTCGACCTTCACGCCGGCCTGCTCTGCGAACAATACCGAGGCGAGAAAGTTGACCGTGCCGGCGCCGGGAGTGGCGACTTGAAACGGCTCTTTTGAGCCCTTCATCAGCGCGATCAATTCGCCGACATCGTGCGCCGGCAAATCCTTGTAGACCAGGAGCAGTGCCGGCGCCGACGCGATCAAGCCGATCGGCGCGAAATCCTTGCGCGGATCGTAACCGACATTTTTATAAAGATGCGGACCGGTGGCGAGCGTGGAGGTGTAGCCGAGAATGATCGTATAGCCATCCGGCGCGGCGTGGGCGACCTCACGCGTGCCGACCGTGCCGCTGCCGCCGGCATTGCGATTCTCGATCACGACCCGCTGGCCGAGCGTCGCGCTCATCTTGTCGGAGACGGCCCGGGCCATGATGTCGTTGGTGCCGCCCGGCGGCAGCGGAATGACCAGAACGATCGGCCGGTTTGGGTAATCGTCGGCGGCCATGAGGCTCGACGCGCCAAAAGCAGCTATTGCCAATGCTGCACACACGCCCACAAGTTTTGCCAAGATCGCCTCCCGTTTCGTCCCGCACTGTATTTTCTTGTTGCCGCGGCGGCCGGCATCGCCGCTATTGCGCGAGCCTAACCGTTGGGCCGGCCCGTTGTCATGTCAGTCGTCGAGCCCGGATCGCAAGAGAGCATCGAATGACCTGGTCCGATACTTTCCTCGGCCTGCTCAAGGATAACGATGTTTGGCTGATGTCATGCCGGATAACGTGCTGACGCCGCTGATCAAAGGCGTCACATCCGGCAATTATTTTCTGTCGGTCGGCGCGACGCGCGAAGATGAGGCCATCGGCACGGTGACGGGCGCCTATATAGCCAGGCGCCAGCCGCAGCGCGGCACTCGAGACTTAGCTCAGAATCCGCTGCCCAAATTAGGCGGCATCACTCTCTGTCATGGCTGGGGACGCAGCGCACGCGTTTCCCAGCATAATTGCCGTCGACGGGCCGGCAAACTGCAACAATCCCGCAACTCGCAGCCTCCGCACATAAAGCGGGAAACTGCACGCTGCGTGGTAATTGCGCTCTTTAAGTCCTCAAATATTTCGCGGAGCCGACGCATATCCGATCCTCCTCACCCACTCGGCGCGAGCTCGAAACGTAGTCGATGTTTAGCGTCGACAAGGCGGAAGAACCTTGATTTAGGTCAAACTGCCAGCCCGCGCCTCATGTGGCGGCTCGCGCGGAGGAGAATTTCTTCACGATGGGCACGAAGTTCTGCTGCTGCCAACGCTCGCAGGACGTGATCGTATTGACCAACAGCATCGATACGGTCATAGGGCCGACCCCGCCGGGCACCGGGGTGATATACGAGGCCTTCGCCACAACGCCCGCGAAGTTAACGTCTCCCACAAGCTGTCCGTCGCTAAGCCGATTGATGCCTACATCAATCACCACCGCGCCGGTGCGCACCATTTCCGGTTGAATAAGATTTGGATATCCGGCTGCAACAACAAGGATATCGGCGAGAATTGTGAATTGCGCCAAATCTCTGGTTTTGGCATGACAGATGCAAACGGTCGCCTCGTGCTGCATCAACATCAAAGCCATCGGTTTGCCGACGATGTTGCTGGCGCCGACAACGACGACGTTCTTGCCTTCGAGCGTTATGTGTTCGTGTTCGAGCAGTTTCAGCACGCCGTAGGGCGTGCATGGCGGAAATACGGTGCCGCCGACCACAAGACCGCCGACGTTGTAAAGGTGGAAACCGTCGACATCCTTGTCAGCCGATATACTGTGCAGAATACGGCTCATATCGAAAGTCGGCGGTAGCGGCAGCTGGACCAGTATCCCGTGCACGGCCGGGTCATCATTAAGTTGCATGATTTGGTCGATCACAGTGTCCTGGCTTACGTCCGCGGGGTAATCGAAGCGAAAAGACTTGATGCCAACATTAGCGCAGGCGCGAATTTTGTTTCGCACGTAGATCTGCGAGGCCGGGTCGGATCCGACGATTATCACGGCGAGGCCGGGCGGCGTTCCACCCTGCGCAATGATGCGTTGCACCCGCTCGCGACACTCGTCGCGGATCTTCTGGGCGACGGCAACGCCGTCAATGAGTTTTGCGGTCATGAGTTTCCGGGGCTGGAGTCTAGAAGCGCTGGCAGACAGGTCGCCATCTAAAGACTCCTCATTCCTTATTTATGCGTTTCGCATAGGCATCGACGAAATCCGCGGCAGCCTTGCTGCCGCGCGCAAAAGACTTCATCGCTTCCTCGTGCAACAGGCTGAGAGCACGCATCTTGATCGCGTTGGCGTCGTCGTTCTCCGTGATATCCTCAACGTGGCGCGGTCGCGGCAAATCGACGTTAATCACGGCGCGCACCTGTGTCGGGATGTTCGTCATGATGAGGATGCGATCGGCGAGGTAAATCGCCTCATCAATATCGGTGGTGACAAAGAAAGTCGTACGTCGAAACTCTTCATAGAGGTTGGAGTAGTACTCCTGCATCAGCTTTTTTGTCATCGCGTCGAGGCCGCGAAACGGCTCATCGAGGATCATGACGGCGGGCTTGTTGATCATGGAGCGCGCCAGTTCAGCGCGCCGCTGCATGCCGCCTGAGAGTTGAGCGGGATATTTCTTGCGGAAACCGTCCAACCCGACCTTATGCAGCAGTTCCTCGGCGTAGGCCCGCATTTCCGGCGTATCTTCTCCGCGCGCGCGCGGACCGAACATGATGTTGTCGTAGGTCGACATCCAGGGAAAAAGCGCGCTTTCTTGGAACACCACCAGGCGGTCGAGACCCGGCCTGGACACTGCTTTGCCGTCAAGCGTAATGGCGCCGCTGCTTGGACGTTCGAATCCTGCGAGCATGCGGATTAGTGTACTCTTGCCGCAGCCAGATGGCCCAATCATGACGGTCAGCTTGCCGCGATCGAGGGTGAAGCTGCAGTCGCGCACGACCTCCTTGGCGAAGTCGCCAGCGCCGTAGATCTTGCTTACATTTGTGACGCTGATCTGGCTGCCCAATGGACTAGAGATGACCTGTGAACTTTGAGCCATTTGTTGAATGTTCATATCTCTAGGCCAGTCAGTATTGCGAAAGCCAGGGTGTCAGCCATTTGCCGATCTTGCGCAGTACCGCACTCGATAGGTAGCCAGCGATCCCAATGCTGATCATGCCGGCAACAATTTGCGTGTAAGAGCCACCGACATACGAATTCCAGATGAAAAATCCGAGACCCCCACCGGCTGCACCGCCCACCGAGCCAGCGCTACCGCCGCCAGAAATCATCTCCGCGGCAACCACTACCGCCCACGTGATGCCGACGCCAACGGTTGCCCCAACTACGATAGAAGGTAGCGTGGCCGGCAGAATAATGCGGCAAAATATGTCCCACGTCGATGAACCCATCGAGCGGGCGGCCTGGAAATAGCGAACATCAATCGCCTGAGCGCCGCCGATCACGTTGATGACAATGGTGAAGAAAGCGCCCAAGAAAGTGACGAAAGCGATCGACAATTCCTGCGTCGGCCAAAAGATGATGGACGCTGGCACCCAGGCAAGTGGCGGAATGGGCCGCAGCACTTCGAAGACCGGAAAAGTAATGCCGTAAAACGTGCGACTCACCGCCATCGCCAAGCCTAGTGGGATACCGACCACCATCGCTGCGAGGAAGCCTTCGAACACCCTCAGCGTGCTTAGTAAAGCACTCATCCAAAAACTGGGGTCTTGAACCAATACGACTAGTTCCTGCAGGACGGCGCTGGGCGCAGGAATTTGCGAAATCCATGGAAACGCGATTCCAAACAAAGCCTGCGACCGCGATCCGACCTCCCAAAAGATCAAGAACACCGCTATGGACGCGATGCCACGCCAGAAATCGTCACCACCGACGGTGCTCATGGCCCTTAATACGAACGCTTTGGCCATGCTCAGCGCTCCTTCTCTCCGGCTGCAAAGGCTTTGAGCGCTTCCTCGTGAACGGCGGCGGCAGTTTCATCCATGAACTCGCGGAATCGCTTGGTCGTTAGCACGCTGTAATCCCGCGGATGCGGAATATCGATATCGAGGATTTTCTTCGGCCGACATGGCCGAGTAGTCATGATGACGACGCGATGGCCGAGGAAAATCGCTTCTTCTAGATCGTGCGTAATGAAGAAGATCGTTACGCGATTCTTATAAAAGACCTCGAGCAGCGCCTCATGCATAACGGATTTCGTCAATGAATCCAGCGCGCGATATGGTTCGTCGAGCAATAGAATCTTCGGATCATTCATAAGCGCGCGGACGATTTCGACACGCCGTCTCACTCCGGAAGACATTTCTCCAGGATAATTGTGCTCAATGCCGCGCAGACCCGCGTCGGCCATCATGTCGCGAGCCTTTTCGTAGGCCTCCGCACGCGACAACAGGCCCTGCATAATGGGCCCGAACGTCACATTCTCGATATTGGTTTTCCAGGGGAAAAGCGCACCGTTCTGAAATACTACAATCCGGTCTGGACCCGGCTGCGCCTTCAGTTTTCGAGGACCACACAACAATTCGTCGTCGAGATAGATGTTGCCGGACGAAATGCTATGGAAGCCGGCGATCGCATTGAGTAACGTCGTCTTGCCACACCCGGATGGACCCACGACAACGGTAATTTCACCGGGTGGAACATCGAACGTGCAGTGATCGACTGCGAGAATGCCAGCCTCGCTGGTGCCATAGACCTTTACGACGTCCGCGATCCGCACGCCGCCTTTGCGGAGTGGTTGCGCCGGCACGGCGGAATAACTGCGTGCTGTCGCCGGCTGGGCGCTCACCTGTCGCCTCCCAACGCAAGCTCGCGGGTACGCCACTGCATCAGATGATCGCCAACGAACCGGACAGCCGCGCTGGTGACATAGCCGACAATACCGAGCGTGATCATGCCGATGACAATCGTTGGGTAACGAACCATTGTGTACGAGGTATTGATGACGTAGCCGAGCCCATATTGTCCGGAAACCATTTCGCCGGCGACCAGCGAGAACCAGGCGACGCCCACGGAAATCTGCAGGCCCGTAAAAATGAATGGCATGGCGCCCGGCACGATCACGTGGCGGAAGACTTGCCAGCGCGTGGCGCCAAGGCAACTTGCCGCGCGTGTATAGGATACGTCGATCGACTCCACGCCCAACATTGTGTTCAGCGCCGTCGCGTAGAAAGATGCGAGGAATGTCAGGAAAATGATGGGTGTTTCAGAGCCCTTGAACATCACAATCGCGAGTGGCACCCACGCCAGCGGCGGAACCGGACGCAGCAACTCAAACACCGGGAAGACGTACTGCTTGAAGCGCTCTGACCAGCCCAGAAAAAGGCCGAGCGGAACGCCGATGGCAGTAGCAAGAAAGAAAGCTATCGCAACGCGTCGCGTGCTCACCCAAATATGCAGGTAATATTCGGGGGTGAAGACCGACAGCCCATAGGTCGGATTTCTGCTAAACCACTCCCGCACGACTTCCGTAGGACCCGGCATCTCGGAGAACCGCGGTAGTTTCCAGACTTCGACCGCGAGGTACCAAAAGCCGATAAATAGAGTAAAGCCGACGATCATCAGGTACGGACGCGGACTTCTCAGCCATAGCAAGAAGCGATGAATCGCAAGCGCCAACGGACTGATACCACGAACGGCATCGTCCGCCAGGCCTAAGGATACATCCCTGTTCAGAGCACGAAGCGGGCTAGCCTCGGTCATTGCGAACTTGACTCATGCGCCTTTGCCGACGAGGCGCCGTATACGAGCTGTTGCACACTCAGGCCATCGGCGCCAGGCTGAGAGCTGTTATGGCCCCGTGTAGGCCGAATCTGGAAGCGCCTTGACCGCTCCGGCCGGAGCGGTCAGGCCGCGGGCCTTCAAGATGTCGGCGGTAAATTGCGATTGGACTGCATCGGGGCGGATTTCTGCACTGATGCTCTTGATCTCGACGAGGAACTTGGATGCCTTTTGGATCAAATCCATGGCGTCCGGAGTAAACCCGTAGGCGAGCGTGATCCGCGTTGCCGTTCCACCGGCGGACTTCGGTATGGTCCCGAAGGCAGAATTCCACAGCGCTTTTTCAGGAAACCCAGTGGTTTGACCCTCGGCCATCTTTGCGATGTCCATAGCGTTATTGGGGTCGGCGAAATACAACTCGGCATCGAGCTCCGCTTGCAGCCAGTCCTTCACGATGTCGGGCCGCTGTTGAATCAGCGCCTCCGGCATGACCATGAAGCCGCCATCGCGTTCGTCGACGGACGCGCCTGACGCGACCCGACGCGCAAGCTTGTCTTCGACAATGCGCGAAGCTGTCGGTTCCCAGATCACCGCGGCGTCGAGCTTGCCGGCACGGAAGCCGCTCGTAATCACCTCAATGCTTTGGTTCAGATACTCAGACGGTTGAATGTTATAGCGCTTGAATACCGCTTGTGCGAAACGGTCGGTGCAGCTTCCCTTCGGCACGGCAACTGTTTTGCCGTTCAGCCATTTGATGGCTTCTTCCGGGGAGTTGAACTGAGGTGCATCGTTGCGCACCAAGAAGATATTGCATTGATCATAGCCGAGGCCGAGCACCGAGACGAGGCGGATATCGCGTACGTCAGGATGGCTGGTCGCTACGATACCCGGCATGTCGCCGACGTAACCGATATCGACCTTGCCGGCCAGCATGCCGTTTACAATGATTGCGCCTTGCAGGCCAACCTGAAAGCTGACAGTCGATCCCTTCGGCAGGTATTTCTCGTAGAATTTTTTATCGCGCATGATCAGCCCGGACCATGATTCCGTATAGTACGGCTGATAACCGATCACGAGATCGATTGGCGTTCCGGGCTTGCCGTAATCCTTCTCGGCGGCTGCGTTTGCGGGTCGGGACGTCGTCAACATAGCCGCAAGGCCGATGGCGGCGATGCCGAAGGTGACCAGCCGCAACGCTGTTGCCTGCACCCGTTTGAGCAATCGCGCGTGCGCGCCATTATTCGTCCGGTACATCACTCCCTCCCCTCATGTCGTATCGTTCTTCAGTTTGACGTCGCGACCTGCAGTTTTTTGTTTTCGTTTCTCGTTCGCCTTTCTGACGACAATTAATCAAGGATAGTACAGTCTGCCAGCGACCGCATCCTGTGCCACCAAGCACTGCGAAGTCTAAAGGCCGCAGTGCCTTACCGGGCTGCTGCCGCCTGTTTCGATTTGCCCTCCACAACCAACTCGGCGCTGAGCATGACAGCACGGGTTATTCGGGAGATAATTGTTCTTACTAATGAAATAATAGAGGCGCACTATTAGCCAACTGCCCGACCGGGCAGATCTCGAAGCCCGCAAGCCATGGGTTAACCCACAAAGCAGGGCATTCTGCTTTATTTTCTGAGGTGATAGTTCAATCTATTGGTAGATAAGAAGCTTCGATTTTCATGGCGCAACTGCAATAGTGGTTTGGCAACGCGATTTGGCATATATAGCGACGGAATATCCGCAGTTTGGGGGAATTCAGGGCTCTCAGACTTGAATTCTCGGAGGAGCAAAAGCCCGTGGCAGCGAAAAATCATCGCCAATGGTTGGCCGATCCCGCACTCAAGCCATCCGAATGGGTCGACAGTCGGATCTATTCCGATCCGGAAATCTTCGAAGAAGAGCTCGAGAAGATCTTCAAGAAATCATGGATCCCAGTCTGCCATGAATCGGAACTGCCGAACCCTTACGATTTCCGCACCACCTCGATTGCACGAGAGCCGGTGATTGTTTGCCGCGGGCCGGATAATGAAGTTCGTGCCTTCTTCAACGTCTGCCCGCATCGCGGCATGATCATTGAGCGTCGGCCTTCCGGAAGCTTTCTGGAAGGACAGCCTTCCGGAAATCCGAAACGAATGACGTGCATGTTTCACGCTTGGCAATACGACATGCGGGGCAACTGCGTTTACATCAGCCGTGAAAAGGAGGGCTTCCAAGAACGGTTGTGCAAGGAAGACGTCGGCCTGCGCCGGTTACGCTGCGAGGTGAAATTCGGCGGGTTCGTCTGGGTCAACCTCGAGGATAATCCGCAGACTTCGCTCGAAGACTGGGGCGCAGCGGCCTTCACGTGCTTACGTAAGACTCTCGAAGCCGAGCCCCTTGAAGTCTTCCATTACCACAAGGCGATTGTAAACGCGAACTATAAGCTCTGGCACGACACCAATTGTGAATTCTACCACGACTTCATGCATTACCATAACCGCGTGACCGGATTTAACGATGCTTACTTTGCGCGCAAGAACGAAGCGTTCGATCACGGCCATATCGTCGTCGGCACATTCGAGGTCAACTACGAGAAATACGAAGGCTTCGACAGCCGCGCCGCGCTGTCCTTCCCGCATCTGCCGCCCAACCAGTGGTACATGATCGATATGTTCCCGGGGATGAATTTCAATCTGCGTGGCTCGGCGCTGCGGTGCGACATCGTCACGCCGCTTGCCCCCGATAAAGTCATGATTGAATTTCGCGGCTTGGGACTTAAGCGCGATACCGCTGAAGAGCGCCAGACCCGCATCAATCATCATAATTCGATTTGGGGGCCGTTCGGCCGCAACCTCCACGAGGATCTGATCGGCGTTCAGGGCCAAGGCACGACCATGGCAACCGGTTCGGAGCCGCGTCGCATTTTGCACGGCCGTCACGAAAACCAGACGATTCATGATGAAAATGGCATGCGGCATTATTACCAAGAATGGGGCCGTTGGATGAATCGGTCGCCGAGCAAGCCGGACCTGCCCTACGCCGAGCCGGTTTCGGTGGCGGCAGAGTAACCGCGAACTCGGTTGCTAATCGGCCAATCGAGGGCGCATTCTTTCGGCATCATCTTCGCCCGCGCGAGGCGGGCGTTGTGTGCCACGTAGTTGCAAATGGGGACTGCTAGTGGATTCCGCGGCTCTGGTACGTGACACGATATATCGATCGACCATCCTGCTCGATCGTCAGGAATGGAACGATTGGCTCGCGCACTGCGATGACAACTTCGAATATGCGATCCGTGCGTGGAGCCCGGAGATCAACAAAGACGTGACCTATCTCGCGCTGGACCGGAACGGGCTCGCGACGATGGTCAAACTTCTCCCCAAACATAACACCGACCATTCGCCGCTGACGCGCCACACGTCGGTCTATACCGTCGATGTCGATGAAGCGGCACGGTCGGCAAAAGCAATCAGCTCAGTCGTCGTCTACCAGACGTTGCTGGATGGCATTAATTCGCATATCGATGCGGGCGAAAGTCGCTTGTTTTTGGTCGGAAAATATATCGATACGTTCAAGCTGCAGGACGATCAGGCGAAATTTCTTAGCCGCGAGGTCCGGATCGAAAATCGGCGGCTTGACAAGGGTTCGCACTGGCCAATCTGAACAGCGATGACCTGGAAGCTTATATGCGATGCCGCCGAGGTTCCTGAGAACTCGGTGCGGCAGATTGACGTGGACGGCCTCTCAATCCTGCTTGTGAACTACGGCGAGGGTTTTCGCGCCATTCCGCCGATCTGTCCACATATGGAAGAGCCGCTGGCGGAATCGGGCGTCGTCGCCCGCTGCATTCTAACCTGCACAAAGCATCTGTGGGCGTGGAATCTAAAAACGCTGGAGATGCAGGGCGAAACCGAGAAACCCCTCAAGACCTACGAGACAAAGGTTGAGAACGGAGCGGTCCTGGCGAATATCGAAGGCGAATTGACTTACGAAT
>JASHOX010000258.1 GCA_030038415.1 Xanthobacteraceae bacterium | reverse complement strand
GGCATGCCGCCGCCGCCGAAGCCGAGCATGTTGGCGAGCCCCGCCATCGGTCCGCGCTTGGCGCCGCCCATCGCTTTCATCACGTCGGACATCGTGCGGTGCATTTTGAGGAGCTTGTTGATGTCCTCGGGCTTGGTGCCGGAGCCAGCGGCGATGCGGCGCTTGCGGCTCGCCTTGAGAATATCGGGATGGCGCCGCTCGCCCGGCGTCATGGAATCGATGATCGCCATCTGCCGCTTGAGGACCGTTTCATCGAGATTGCGCTCGGCCAGCTGGTTTTTGATCTTGGCGACGCCCGGCAACATCGCCATCAGCCCGGACATGCCGCCCATTTGCTGCATCTGACCGAGTTGCTCGCGCAAATCGGAAAGATCGAAGGCGCCCTTGCGCATTTTCTCGGCGGTGCGCGCCGCCTTCTCGGCGTCGATGGTCGCGGCGGCCTTTTCCACGAGCGAAATGATGTCGCCCATGCCGAGAATGCGGTCGGCGATTCGTTGCGGATAAAAGTCCTCCAGCGCATCGAGCTTTTCGCCGGTGCCGATGAGCTTGATCGGCTTGCCGGTGACCGCGCGCATCGACAGAGCGGCGCCGCCGCGGCCGTCGCCATCGACGCGGGTGAGCACGATGCCGGTGAGGTCGAGCCGCTCGTTGAAGCTTTTCGCCAGATTGACCGCGTCCTGGCCGGTCAGCGCGTCGGCGACAAGAAGCACCTCATGCGGATGGGCGGTGCGGCGCACGTCCGCCGCTTCACGCATCAGTTCTTCGTCGAGCGTGAGGCGGCCGGCGGTGTCGAGCAGCACCACATCGTAGCCGCCAAGCCGCGCCGCCTGCTCGGCGCGCGCGGCGATCTGCACCGGCGTCTGGCCTTCGACGATGGGCAGCGTCTCGACATTGACTTGCTTGCCAAGCACCGCGAGCTGCTCCATTGCGGCCGGCCGGCGGGTATCGAGCGAGGCCATCAGCACTTTGCGCTTGAGGCCATCAGCAAGGCGTTTGGCGATCTTGGCGGTGGTCGTGGTTTTGCCCGAGCCTTGCAGCCCGACCATCATAATGACGACCGGCGCCGGAGCGTTGAGATCGATCGGCTCGGCGCTCGATCCCAAAGTCTCGATCAACTGGTCATGCACGATTTTGACGACCATCTGGCCGGGCGTGACCGACTTGATCACCTCGACGCCGACGGCGCGCTGCTTGACGTGTTCGGTGAAGCTCCGCGCCACATCGAGCGCCACATCGGCTTCAAGGAGCGCGCGCCGCACCTCGCGCAACGCCGCCTCGACGTCAGCCTCCGACAGCGCGCCGCGCCGGGTCAGCCGGTCGAGAATGCCGTTGAGCCGTTCGGAGAGATTGTCGAACAAGGTCCTGATCCTTTTAGATCGGCCGTCCCTGCGGGCGGCCTATGCAAAACACCTTTGCGCCCGAGGGCGCATCGCGCTGTCGGGCGGGAACCTCCGGTCTCGAGGGCCGGTCGGCGGTTGAATTTCGGTCTCTTGCGAGAACGCGCGGAAAATAGGTGCCAGCCTTCTTCCCGTCAACAGCGGCGTTGAGACTGGGCCGCCTCGATGGCTAGGCTGTATTTTAAGGCCAATATGTCCCGCTATTACCACGGCCCAGTTTCGGATCATTTTGACGGCGAACGGTTTTTCGATCCGAACGGCGCGCCGCCGCGCAGCCGGCGCGATCTCTTGCGTTGGCGTTTGCGCCGGGGCGCAAGAGCCAAATGGCCGTCATGGGCGCCGTCGCCCTATGCCGACCGTCCGCCGTCCCGAGTCGAGGGCGCGACCTGGCGTATCTCCTATGTCGGCCATGCCAGTTTTCTTATTCAGACCGCCGGCTACAACATCCTGCTCGACCCGATCTGGTCGAAACGCGCTTCGCCGTTCCGCTTTGTCGGTCCGAAGCGGGTCAACGACCCGGGCATCGCCTTTGCCGACCTGCCGCCGATCGATGCCGTGCTGGTTTCGCACGGTCACTACGATCATTTGGACGTCGCCACGCTATCGCGGCTTACGGCCACGCACCGCCCCCGCATCGTCACGCCGCTCGGCAATGACACAATCATGCGCAATTACGATCCGGCAATCGCCGCCGAAGGCTACGATTGGGGGCAGCGGGTCGATCTCGGTGCGGGGTTGGCGGTTATTCCTGTCGCTACGCGGCATTGGTCGGCGCGCAATCTGTCCGACCGCAACATGTCGCTTTGGGCCTCATTCGTCATCGAGACGCCGGCCGGGCGCATCTATTTCGTCGCCGATTCCGGCTACGGCGACGGCCGCCATTTTCGCGGCGCCCGCGAGCGCCATGGACCGTTCCGCCTCGCCATTCTCCCAATCGGCGCCTACGAGCCGCGCTGGTTCATGCGCGAGCAGCATATGAATCCGGGCGAAGCGGTCCAGGCGTTCATCGATTGCGGCGCCGAGCTCGCGCTCGGGCACCACTTCGGCACCTTCCAGCTCACCGACGAAGCGATCGATGCCCCGCTCGTCGCCCTTGCCGATGCCCTGCCGGATGCCGGAATTCCGCCCGCGCGATTTCGCACGTTGCGGCCCGGACAGGTGTGGGAGTTGTGATCGCGCTTCTTAATCCGGCGAAGCGTCCGGCGGCTTAATCAACACGTAAACGTTGATGACGAGCTTGTCGGCGCCGGCGCTAAGCGGGTCGGTGACGTATTCCTCGATCATCTCCTTGGCGTCGAGCCGCTTCTCGTCGAGATAATCGGTGATCGTCTCGTACGTGTTGTCGAGATCGTCATAGGAGCCGCGATAGACGAATTTCAACGCCGCGCCATCCGGCGTCTGACCGATGGCGAATTCGCCGTGGGGCGGGTTTTTCGGCGGCGCGGCGATCGGGAACCCGATCTCGTAATCGAAGCCGTTATCGTCGGAAGCAGTGAAGATCGTCATCGGCAGGCCGTCGGGCTTGATGCCTTCTTTGTCGAGGTAGGATCTGATCTTCTTGAGCGACGTCGCGATGATGTCGAAGGTCTTGTCCCAGGTGCCGCTGCCTTTGACATAGATCATCGTGTGCGCGGTCAGCGACGTGTTCTCGCCGAATACGTCACCCGGCTGTGCCGGGGTCGAATTGGGCGCGATCTGCTCTGGCGCGGCTGGCGCTGCAGGCGCGGTGGCAGCGGCCGGCGGGTTAGGCGTCGGATTTTGCGGCTGGGTCTGCGCCGGTGCCGGCGCCCCATTTTGCGCGAACGCCGCCGGCGGCAGTCCCCAGCCCAAGATTGCGGCTAATGCGGCGCCCGCAAGCCTGGCGCGCGCCAAGCGAAGCGACATCGTTTTCTCCTTGAATCGGCGATCCAGAGGTCGCAACTGCGCCGTCGCCTGTACCACCCGATCGATGGGTCCCCAACGCGAATCTAGCATTTTCCGCCGCATCCGCCCTGCCCAAATTGCCGTCATCGCTATCTGCGCGCCGAATCGTGAGGCTGGCGCACAAGGATCGAACTCTCATATAAGTCGCTCACATTTTGGGCTTTATCATGGGCGTATCGATGGGCGCGCTGGCGAATCGCGACTTCGTCAAGATGAACGGCCTCGGCAACGAGATCGTCATCGTCGATTTGCGCCATGGCGGAAGCCCCATCGATGCGGCCGAGGCGCGCGCCGCGGCCAGCCAAGAGCCATACGATCAGCTGATGGCGCTCTATCCGGCGCGCGGCAATGAAGACGCCTCGATCCGCATCTACAACAATGACGGTTCGGAGGCGGGCGCCTGCGGCAACGGCATGCGCTGCGTGGCGGCGCTAATCAGTGAAGAAACCGGCCGCGCCGAACTTAAATTCGTAACACGCGCTGGTACCGTGGCGTGCTGGCGTGGGAAAAATGGGCTGTTCACCGTCGATATGGGCCGGCCGCGATTGCGCTGGGACGAAATCCCGTTGGCGCAAGAATTCGCCGACACGCGCCATATCGAACTGGAAATCGGGCCGCGCGGCGCGCCGATTCTGCATTCGCCCTCCGTGGTCAGCATGGGGAATCCGCACGCTATTTTTTGGGTCGACGATCCGTCAGCCTACGATCTCGCTAAGATCGGGCCGCTGCTCGAGCACCATCCGATGTTTCCCGAGCGCGCCAATATCACGCTCGCGGCGACGCCGTCGCGCGATCATGTCGTGATCCGCACCTGGGAACGCGGCGCCGGGCTGACCAAGGCCTGCGGCTCGGCGGCCTGTGCCGCCGCCGTCGCTGCGGCGCGGCTTGGTCGCGTCGGCCGCGTCGTGACGGTCACGCTCCCCGGCGGCGATCTCGGCATCGAATGGCGCCAGGCCGACGACCATGTACTGATGACCGGCCCGGTCGAATACGAGCACAAGGGCCGTTTCGACGCGACGTCGCTCGCCGGAGTGGGGGCGGCACGATGAGCGTCGAGGTCGTCACGTTTGGCTGCCGGCTCAATGCCGCCGAATCGGAAGTGATCCGGCGCAATGCCGAGCGCGCCGGCTTTTCCGATACCGTCGTGGTCAATACCTGTGCGGTCACGGCGGAGGCGGTGCGTCAGGCCAGACAGACGATCCGCGCCCTGCGCCGCGAACGCCCGCAAGCCAAGATCGTGGTCACCGGCTGCGCGGCGCAGACCGAGCCGCAGACCTTCAGTGCCATGGTCGAGGCCGATCGCGTGCTCGGCAATGCGGAAAAGCTCTCGGCGGCCGGTTGGGCGCAGGCGCGCGCCGCGTTCGATCTTGGCGATGCGCCGAAGGCTATCGTCAATGATATCATGGCGGTGCGGGATACGGCGGCGCATCTCATCGACAGCTTTATCGGTCGCAGCCGCGCCTTCGTCCAGGTGCAAAACGGCTGCGATCACCGCTGCACCTTCTGCATCATCCCGTTCGGCCGCGGCAATTCGCGCTCGGTGGGGATGGGCGCGGTGGTCGACGACGTTCGGCGTCTCGTCGGCAACGGCTATGGCGAGATCGTGCTGACCGGCGTCGACCTCACGAGCTATGGCGCCGATCTGCCGGGCGCGCCCAAGCTCGGCACGCTGGTCAAACAAATCCTCAAGCACGTGCCGGAGCTCAAGCGGCTGCGGCTGTCGTCGATTGATTCGGTCGAAGCGGACCGCGATCTCCTCGATGCGCTGGCAACCGAAGCGCGGCTGATGCCCCATCTGCATCTGTCGCTGCAATCCGGCGACGATCTCCTCCTCAAGCGCATGAAGCGGCGGCATCTGCGGACTGATGCTATCGCGTTCTGCGCGGCGGCACGCCGCTTGCGGCCGGACATCGTATTCGGCGCCGATCTGATCGCCGGATTCCCGACCGAGACCGAAGCGATGTTCCGCAAGACGCTCGATCTCGTGGACGAATGCGGCCTAACGCACCTGCATGTTTTTCCGTTCTCGCCGCGCCCAGGTACGCCCGCGGTGCGGATGCCGCAGATCGATCGCGCCGCCGTCAAGGAACGCGCGCGGCGGCTGCGCGACCTCGGTGCCGCGGCGCTGCGCCGTCATCTCGACGGTGAGATCGGCGCCACGCGCCGCGTTCTCGTGGAATCGCAAAATACCGGCCACACCGAGCAGTTCACCACGGTTATGCTCGCGATCCCGGCCGACCCTGGCACAATTGTCGACGTAGCGATCGCAGCCCACGACGGCAGACAATTGCTGGCGGCATGAGTTAGATTTGCGGTGTGAATCAGCGACCGTGCCAGCGGAGACCGAAATATGGACGGCAACGGGCAAGACTACGTAATCTCGACGACCGAACAGCTTGAGAACCTGTACACGGATGCACCCTATGGCCCCGCGGTCTTCAAGGAAACCGACCGCGTCATCCCGCAATACCGCAAGCTGATCGAAGCCGCGCCGTTCGCGGTGCTGGCGACCTGCGGTCCTGAGGGGCTGGATTGCTCGCCGCGCGGCGATCCACCGGGCTTCGTGCGGGTGCTCGACGAGCACACGCTCGTCATTCCCGATCGCCGTGGCAACAATCGCATCGATTCCTTGCGCAACCTGGTACGCGATCCGCGCATCTCGCTGCTGTTCCTGATTCCCGGAGTAGGTGAGACCATGCGCGTCAACGGCCGCGCCAAAATTTCGACCGATCCGAAGCTGACCGAGAGCTTTGTCTTCAACGGCAAGCTGCCGAAATGCGTGCTGGTGGTGACGGTGGAGAAGGCCTACTTCCAGTGCACCAAGGCGATCATTCGCTCGAAGCTGTGGGATCCGGCGAGCATCGTCGACCGCAAGACATTGCCGACGCCGGGCAGCATTCTCGCCGAATTGACCGATGGCAAGATGGGCGGCCCCGAGCACGACCGCCAGGCGCCTGAACGCATCAAACAGACGATTTACTAATTTGTCATTGCGAGGAGCGAAGCGACGAAGCAATCCAGTTCACGAAGCTGGATTGCTTCGCTCCGCTCGCAATGACGACTGTTCACGTTCTCCACTTGCCTGGGAGGGATTCTTGTCTTCGCCCTGCCACCCGCACGCCGCCAGCCGCTCGCGCACGTGCTCCGGCACGGGCGCGACGACGCGGATCGGCGGCCGGTTCTTGTAGAGCGGCACGACGATTTCACGGGCATGGAGATGCAGCGTCGGACCACCGGTCCGCGGGGCATTGCCGTAGATCGCATCGCCGAGAATCGGCCAGCCCATTTCCGCGCAATGCACGCGCAGCTGATGCGTGCGTCCGGTCAGCGGTTCGAGCCCGAGCCAAGTTAGCGCAATGGAGCGGCCCAGCACCCTCCACTTGGTCACCGCGGGCTGGCCCTCGGGATCGTGCTTCTGCCACCAGCCGATATTGGCGTCGAGGCGGCCCAGCGGCATGTCTATTTCGCCTTCCTCGGCGGCGGGGCAGCCTTCGACGATGGCCCAGTAGGTCTTGTCGATCGCACCGCTGCGGAACAGCTTGCCGAGTTGCGCCAGCGCCTTGCGATGACGGCCAAGGACGAGGCATCCGGTCGTGTCGCGGTCGAGCCGGTGCGCCAGTGCGGGCGGCCGGGGCAGGCCGAAACGCAGCGTGTCGAAGTGATCCTCCAGGGATTCTCGGCCCCTGTCCTTGCTGTTCGGCGCCCCGCGATGCACGGCCATGCCGGCCGGCTTGTCGATCACCAGCATCAGCCCGTCGCGATACAGGAGCCGCGACACCATCTCTTCGGGAGCCATGTTTGCCTACCTCGGCGAAACGGCTATCACGGACGCCGCATGCAAGAAACTCCGCAAGACGATCAATCGGATGGCGGCGCTGAAGCCGCCGAAGTCAAGCAATCGTGGTGGCGGCGCCTCTCCGGCGGCCTCAAGCGCAGTTCCTCGGCGATCGGCAGCACCATCGCCCACGTGGTCGCCAAGCGTCAGCTCGATGCGGCGACGATCGAAGAGATCGAGGATGCGCTCATCCGCGCCGATCTCGGCACGGATACCGCGGCACGCATCGCCACCGAGCTCCGTTACGGCCGCTACAGCACGTCGATCACGCCAGATGAGATCAAGGCGGTGGTGGCGGCGGAAGTGGAGAAGGCGCTGGTGCCGGTGGCGCAGCCTCTCGTCATCGATCCGACGAAGAAACCGTTCGTCATCCTGGTCGCCGGCGTCAACGGCTCCGGCAAAACCACGACCATCGGCAAGCTGGCGGCAAAATTCCGCGCCGAACGGCATTCCGTCATACTGGCCGCTGGCGACACGTTTCGCGCCGCGGCGATCGAGCAGCTCAAAATCTGGGCGACGCGCAGCGGCGCCGATTTCATCGCGCGTGAGGCCGGCGCCGACGCCGCGGGTCTCGCCTTCGATGCGGTACGCGCGGCCAAAGAGCGCGGCATCGACGTGCTCCTCATCGACACCGCTGGCCGCCTGCAGAATCGCGCCGAACTGATGGGGGAATTGGAGAAGATCGTCCGCGTCATCAAGAAGGTCGACGCCAGCGCGCCGCATGCGGTGCTGCTCGTGCTCGATGCCACGGTCGGACAGAATGCGCTGTCGCAGGTCGAGATCTTTACCAAGGCCGTCGGTGTAACCGGCCTCGCCATGACCAAGCTCGACGGCACCGCGCGCGGCGGCATTTTGGTGGCGATCGCGGCGAAATTCGGTTTGCCGGTGCATTACGTCGGCGTCGGCGAAAGCATCGACGATTTGGCGCCGTTTTCAGCGCGCGATTTCGGCCGTGCCATGGTCGGGTTGGATGAATAAGGAATATTCCGCTTATTCCTGCGGAAGCGGGAATCCAGATACTGGTCCCCCGCTTTCGCGGGGACGGGCGACAATGTAAGTAGCGTCATCATGACCACGACCGCAAAGCCGCAGCTCAATCCGCTCCTCAAGATCGCGCTCGATCTCGGGCCGCTGGCGCTGTTCTTTTTCGCCAATACCCGCTACGGGATTTTCGTCGCCACGGCGACGTTCATGGTCGCGGTGCTGGCGGCGCTGGCGGTCTCGTTCGTCATGACGCGCCAGCTGCCGATCATGCCGGTGGTGACCGCGATCATTGTGGTCGTGTTCGGCGGCCTGACGCTGATCTTGCACGACGCGACCTTCATCAAAGTCAAGCCGACTATCATCTATGCGTTGTTCGGCGCGGTCTTGATCGGAGGGCTTGTCTTTAACAAGCCGCTCCTTGGCGTCGTATTCGATTCGATGTTCAACCTCACCGACGAGGGTTGGCGCAAGCTGACGCTGCGTTGGGCGTTATTCTTCTTTGTTCTTGCCGTCCTCAACGAGCTCGTCTGGCGCAACACCTCGACCAATGTGTGGGTCGATTTCAAAGTGTTCGGCGTGACGCCGCTGACGCTTGTATTCGGCGTCTTGCAGGTGCCGCTCTTGAAACGATACACGATCGAACCGGCGGAATGACGATTACGACTTGGCCGCCAGCGCCTTGTCGATCTGCGGTTTGAGCACCGTCTCGTAATTTTCCGGCGTGATCGGTCCGACGAGCTTATAGGCAATGCGGCCATCGCGGCCGATTACGAAGGTCTCTGGCACGCCATAGACGCCCCAATCGATCGCGGCGCGGCCGCTTTGATCGGCGCCGGCGGCGATGAAGGGATCGCCGTAGCGGCCGAGGAAGCGCCGCGCATTATCGGGGTCGTCCTTGTAATTGATGCCGATCAGCCGAAAGCGGGTGTCCTTGCCCAGCTGCGTGAGCAGCGGCGCTTCGTCGTGGCACGGCACGCACCACGACGCCCAGACATTGACGACCGTCACCGCGCCCTTGAAATCGGCCGGATCGATGCCGGGGACCGGGGCGCCGTCGCGCTCCAGTCCGGCGATCGGCGGCAACGTGGTTTGCGGCGCCTGATGTCCAATCAGCGCGGAGGGAACGAGCGACGGATCGCCGGCATTGAGCTGGATAAGAAACAAGACAACCAGCCCGAGGAAAATGCCGAGCGGTAAGAGCATCAGAACGCGATGCCAGCGCACCGGGCGGTTCGGGTTTTCCGCGACGCTCATGCCTGTTCCGCGCTCTGTTCCGCGGTCTGTTCTCTTGCCGCTTCCTTGGCTGGCGACGTCGGCCGAGCCGAAGTCGTATCGGAGCGGCGGGTAAATCCCTGCAATTCAAGCTCGGCGATCCTGCGGCCTTGCGCGCGGTAATCGAGCGTCACCCAGGCGATCAAGACGCCGACCACGATCACCGCGGCGGCATAGGCCGCGGCGATGAAATCGATATGCGCGGTGGTTTCCATCGTCAATTCGCCGCGCTTGCCTGCATGAGTTGCAGCGTCCGCACGCGGCGGCGCAGAATTTCGTTGCGCATCGCCGCCAGCACCAGCGTGATGAACAGCAAAGTGAACGCGCCGGCCATGATGAAAAGCGGCAACAGGATCGTCGGATAGATCGTCGAGCCGCCGACGCGGAATACCGAAGCGCCTTGATGCAGCGTATTCCACCAGTCGACCGAGAATTTGATGATCGGAAGATCGATCGCCCCGACCAGCGTGAGCACGGCCACCGCACGCGCGGCGCGCGATGGATCCTCGACCGTGTTCCATAATGCGATGACGGCGAGATAGAGCAGGAACAGGACGAGTTCGGAGGTGAGCCGAGCGTCCCACACCCAATAGGTGCCCCATTCGGGACGTCCCCAGAGCGAGCCGGTGACCAGACAAAGGAGCGTAAACGCCGCGCCGATCGGCGCCGCCGCTTTGGCCGTCACGTCGGCGAGCGGGTGACGCCACACCAAGGTGCCGAGTGCCGCGACCGACATCAATCCCCAGCACAACATGCCGAGCCAGGCGGACGGCACGTGCAGATACATAATCTTGACGGTGGCGCCCTGCTGGTAGTCGTCCGGCGCGATCATCGCCTGCTCCAGCGCGAAGGCGAAGACGAGAACCGTCACGCCGGCGAGCCATGGAATGGCGCCGTTGGCGAATTTCAGGAACCGCGACGGATTGGCGAGGTCGATGAGGGCCATCGGCAGCTTTCCAGTAGGGTCCGGTTCTTAGTGCAGGTGCCGGTGGTAATACAATGCGGCTCGCCCGGTCCGGCCGTCACTTTTGTATGAGCAAGGTTGCCGTTTCATCTCGCTGCCCGAGTTTATTCCATTTCCTGCCGCAGCGCGGCGGCGGCGGCGAATGGCCCGACCACAAGACTCGCCAGCGTCAGCGCACAAAGGATCGTGAACGGCGTGCCGAACGCGGTCGGACCGGTCACTGCCGCATTGGCGGCGGCGACGCCGAAGATCAAGATCGGCACGGTCAGCGGCAACACGATGACGGCTAGCAGTAAGCCGCCGCGGCGCAGCGTCACGGCGATGGCGGCGCCGACCAGCCCGATGAATGTCAGCGCCGGCGTGCCGACGAACAGCGTCAGCATCAACGCGCCGTCCTCCGGCAGATCGAGATTGAGGAGGAGCCCGATCAGCGGCGCGCAGATCACGAGCGGCAGCCCGGTGGTGAGCCAATGTGCCAAGCCCTTGGTCGCGACCACGAGTTCCAGAGGCGCGCGGCCCATCAGGATAAGGTCGAGCGAGCCGTCGTCGTGATCGCCGGCGAACAGCCGGTCGAGCGCCAATAGACTGGCAAGCAGCGCCGCAAGCCATAGGATCGCCGGCCCGATGCGCTTGAGCAGCGCCAGATCAGGTCCGATGGCGAACGGAATGAGCGTGACGACGACGAGGAAGAACAGCACCCCCATCAGCGCACTGCCGCCCACACGCATGGCGATGCGCATATCGCGGACCAGAAGGGCGGTGAGCGGCGTCATGGCGCTTCCCCCAGCCGCAATTCCTGCGCCGCGCTAAGCCCGATCGGCCCATGGCTTGCCGCGACAATCAGGCCGCCACCGGCGAGATGCGCATCCATCAGTTCGGCCAGCCGATCCTGTGCCGCCGCGTCGAGCGTGCTGGTCGGTTCGTCGAGGAGCCAGATTGGGCGCGGCACCGCGATCAGCCGGGCGATCGATAGCCGTCGGCGCTGCCCGGCCGAGAGATAGGCTGCGGGAAGGCTGGCGAGTCCGGCGAGCCCAACCATCTCCAGCGGACTGTGTGGATCGGCCGACCGCAGGCCGAAGAAACCGGCCCAAAAGCCCAAATTCTCGCCAACCGACAACGAGCCTTTCAGCGCGTCTTGATGGCCGAGATAATGCGCCTGTTCGGCAATGCTCAATTCCGGATCGCCGCCCTCCAGCGTGAGCCGGCCCCCGGCGATGGGGAGAAGGCCAATGACCATACGTAAAAGCGACGATTTTCCTGCACCGTTGCGACCGCTAATGGTCAAAGCCTGGCCGGATTCGACGGCAAAGTTTATGCCGGCGAAGACGGCGCGTTCGCCGCGCTGACAAGCCAGATCGACGCCGGTGAGACGCATCAGCACCGATCCGGCTGCGCTTTTGCCCGGGATTTGGCGAGCTTTTGGGCCATGCTCTGCATGTTAGCGGACAATTCGTTGCTGAACTGGCACAAGCGCGGAAAAGACCTTATAAGCCGCTGGTCGGGCCGCGGCGCGCCGGTGACGCCGGCCACGTCCGATTTTACCTCTCCCCTCCTCCTCCGCGAGCGGGGGGAGGGACGGGAGGGGATTGGGCCAGTTTCGGCAATAAATTACCTCCGAATTGCGCCGGCGCCCGGCCGGCGGGATGGGAAAAAAGTCATGGTATCGCTCGATAGCTTCAAATGTCTCCGGCCGCTCAAGGTCGGCTCCAAGACCTATGCGTATTACAGCCTGCCGGTGGCGGAAAAGAACGGCCTGAAAGGGATTTCGCGGCTGCCCTTCTCGCTCAAGGTCTTGCTGGAAAACCTGTTACGCAACGAAGACGGCCGCTCCGTCACCAAGCAGGACATCCAGGCGGTAGCGCAGTGGCTCAAGTCCAAGACCTCGGAACGCGAGATCGCGTTTCGGCCGGCGCGCGTGCTGATGCAGGACTTCACCGGCGTGCCCGCAGTGGTCGACCTCGCCGCCATGCGCGACGCCATGGACCATCTCGGAGGCGATGCGAAAAAGATCAATCCGCTGGTCCCGGTCGATCTCGTCATCGACCATTCGGTCGCGGTCAATCATTTCGGCAACGCGCTTGCGTTCAAGCAGAACGTCGAGGACGAGTACAAGCAGAACCAGGAACGCTACAAGTTCCTGAAATGGGCACAGCGCTCGTTCGAGGATTTCCGCGTCGTGCCGCCCGGCACCGGCATCTGCCACCAGGTCAACCTCGAATATCTGTCGCAGACAGTGTGGACGTCGAAGGCCAAGATCCAGTTCCCGGACAAGACGGTGGCCACCGAACTCGCCTATCCGGACACGCTGGTTGGCACCGACTCGCATACCACCATGGTGAACGGGCTGTCGGTGCTCGGCTGGGGCGTCGGCGGCATCGAGGCGGAAGCCGCCATGCTCGGCCAGCCCTATTCGATGCTGCTGCCGGAAGTGATCGGCGTGCGATTGAACGGCAAGCTCAAGGAAGGCATGACCGCGACCGACCTCGTGCTTACGGTGACGCAGA
>JASHOX010000257.1 GCA_030038415.1 Xanthobacteraceae bacterium | reverse complement strand
ATGCGAGCATTCTTGTTGGCGAGCGCCACGGCCGCGACGTTGGGGTGCCGACGCTGGCGAATGCCAGCAAGCCAACGGCTTCGCGGATCCTGCTTGCCTCCGGCCTTTCCGAGAGCGGCGCGAGCGCCGTGGATCATCAACGTGCGTAAATAGCGATCGCCGCGTTTGCTGATGCCGAACAATCGGTGTCGTTCGCCGCTTGACCGCTGCTTCGGCACAAGCCCCAGCCAGGCGGCGAACTGACGGCCATTCTTGAAGCAGCTCCGATCCCCAACGGCGGCGACAAGGGCGGTGGCGGTCACTGGTCCGATGCCCTCGATTTCGCCAAGCCTTTGGCACAGCTCGCTGGTGCGATATAGCTCTCGGATCCGCCGATCGCAGGATGCGATCCGGCGATCAAGCTCCACTAATTCGGATTGGGCCTCTATAATCAGCACCCGGACCAGTGGATTGAGATCATCCGTCGCACGTTCTGTGATCTCGGCAAGAGCCCGTCGCAGCCTCCAGATGTCGCGAGCGATGACGATGCCATGCTCGGCGAGGATGCCGCGTATCTGATTCACGAGCCTGGTCCGGCTTCTCACTAGGCGCTGGCGAATCCGATGGAGAGCTTGGATCGCCAACTGTTCGGACGACTTCGGTGGAACAAAGCGCATCGTCGGTCGGCCGACTGCCTCGCAGATAGCCTCCGCATCATTCCGATCGTTTTTGTTCGATTTCACGTACGGTGCCACAAACTGTGGGCTTATCAGACGCACCTTGTGACCAAGTTCTGTGAGGACCCGCGCCCAATAGTGAGCACCATTGGAAGCTTCCATCCCGACCAAGCAAGGCGGCAGATTGGCAAAGAACGTCGCTACCGATCCGCGGCGCAAAGTCTTTCGAATGACAACATTCCCGTGTCCGTCAACGCCATGAACCTCAAACACGTATTTCGCCAAGTCCAAGCCAATTCGAACGACCTGCATGATGATCCTCCCTCGCTGCAGTTCACGTCCGACATTCGACCCGGCCGGGTGGGCGGGGTCCATACCATTGGCTCCGAGTTGGCAAGGAGAATCTTCACGTCGCAGGCTTGGTCGGCGCAGCCATGTGTTTGGCCTTTGAGTGCGGTTCACATTACCGCTGGCCATAATGCCCTCCGCGGATCAGGTCCCGCGATAGCGGGCTGCAAGTGCAGTCGTCAGATCGCGATTTGCCACATTGAATGGGTCGGGCATGTCGATAACACTACCGCCCGGCTCGCTTGCTTGCTTGGCGATGATGTCTTGTATCTCGCCCTTCGCATGAACTGGAGCCGTGCTCACTTGGACAGAGAATGACAGCGCAGCAGTTTGAATGGATGGCATGAAAAATTGCAGCGGCGCGGCAGTAGACGGGTTGAACAGGAGCGCCACCCGTGTGGTCTGTGGAGCGATCTCTTTCAAAATCTCCAGCCATTTACCGCCTAGCGCGGAATCAACGGCAGTGAAGCCCGTAACGTTGCCTCCGGGACGGGCGAGGCTCGTGACATAGCCGCGTCCAATCGGATCGACAACAACTGCAAACACAATGGGGATTGTTCGCGTCTCTTGGGTTAAGACGTCAATCACGGCCGTTCCGACCCAGGATTACGTCTGGTCGAAGAGCGACTAGCTCTTTAGCAAGCGTTCTGATCTTCCGAGCGTCACCGCCACCCCAGCGGAGTTCGATCCGGAGGTTGCCGCCTTCGATCCACCCTAACTTGGTGAGTGCATCCTGAAAGGCCTTTACCTCGGCCTGCGCAGCCGGATCGCTCTCATCAATACCCATGAGTATGCCGACCATTCGTGTCGCGCGTTCCTGCTGCGCACGCGCCACAAGCGGCCAGGCCGTCGCTGAGCCGATAATTCCCACGCAAAAATCGCGTCGTCGCACTGCCTCTCCTAAAGCTCAGGACAAACGCCATGAGACAATTAGAGCAGGGATTTGCGACTGGCGGAATGGGATTCAGAGGTCACGTTGCGCAGCAACAATGCTCAAAAGCCAAGGTCTCAAATGGGTCAATCGCGTCATTTTCGGCCGCATCTAGATAGAAGCGGCCACTAAGCGCCAAGGCCGCCACCCAAATGACGCGCCAGCATAACTTCCGCGAGGAAGAGTTAGGCGACGCGGACTTGCGTCAGAAAGCGTTCGACTTCGGCGCGCAATCTACCGGACTTCGCTGCGAGTTCGCCGCCGGCAGCAAGCACCGCCTTGGCAACTTCGCCGGTCTTGGCGGCGGCATCCGAAACTTGCACCACGCTCGCCGAGACCTCGCGCGTGCGTTCGGCCGCGGCACTGGCGCTCCTCGCGATCTCCTTACTGACCGCGTCCTGCTGCTGCACCGCTACCGAAATGTCGTTGGCGTTCTCATCAAGCTGGCCGATCGTCCCCGCGATCGCCTTCATCGCCTGGACGACATTCGACGTCGTCACTTCGATCGAGGAAATCTGCTGCGTGATGTCACCAGTCGACTTTTCGGCCTGCGCCGCGAGTGTCTTGACCTCCTGAGCAACGACGGCAAAGCCGCGTCCGGCCGCGCCGGCGCGCGCCGCCTCGATGGTGGCGTTGAGCGCCAATAGATTGGTCCGCGCCGCGACGTCGCGAATGAGATTGCTGACGCTATTGATCTGCCCGACCGTCGCCGCAAGCCGTTCGACCGTGCTGATGACCGACTTCGTTTCATTGCTGGCATGACGGGCGATATCCGCCGAGGTCCGCGCCTGGCTTGAAATCTGCTCTACCGATTGAGCTATCTCTTCCGCGGCCATGGCGACACTGGTGACATTGGTCGTCGCTTCTTCGGACGCCGTCGCGGTGGCATTGGCCTGGGTCTTATTATGTTCGGCGGCTTCCGCCATGATCTGCGCGCAACGATCCATGCTCTTGGAGGCCGCATCGAGCGACTGAGCGATATCGTTGACCTCGCGTTCGAAATTCCGCGTCGCTGCTTCGATTTTTTGCCGACGGGATTCGGATTCGCGTGCATGCTCGGCGTCGGCATCGCGTGCGGCCGTGACGTCGGCAATCGCCTGGCGGAACACTAACAGCGATTGCGCCATGCCCGCGATTTCGTCTTGCCCGCCGACTGGAACCGCGACATTGACTTCGCCGTCGGCAATTCGCCGCATCGACCCGCTTAGCAGCGTCAGGCGACCGACAATGCTGCGGCCGACATACAACCAGGCAATCAGACCGGCGGCGGCGAGCGCCGCGATGCTCAGCAAGATCAGAACGAACCGGCAAAACACGATCTGCGCAATCGCCCGCGCCGAAAGCGTCTCCGCCACCACACGCTGCCGTTCGATCAGAGCTTGCACGGCGGCATGAAGACGTCTCGCTTGGCCGAGCGCCGCTGTATACACTTGCCGGGCATGCTGCTCACTCTTCAGTTCGTTGGCTCGCTGTACGGTAATTCCACTATTGTCGGATAGCACCGAGAGCTTGTCATAGAGGCTCGTCAAATTCGTGCGCTGGCTCGATGGCGGTAGCCCGTTCAAATCGCTGTCGATGTCGCGTTCCGCTCCGGCGATTGAATCGTGTAATGGTGGCAAGTTGGCGACATCGGTCACCAACGAAGCTTCGATTAGCAGGCCGGCGAGAAGATTGGCGTCGGCCTGCACTTCAAGAAGTCGGCGCAACGCATCGATGGAGTCGTTCAGCGCTGCGTGATCCTCGGCCTGGCCTTTCGTCATCAGATTGAAATTAGCGTCATCGATGGCGGGCGTGATAGCCTCGAGCATATTTTCGTGAGTTTTGCGCACGGCGAGCGCCAGCGCACGACGCTGCGCGGATATCTGTATGCGATCGGCCACTGCCTGATTGAGCGCATTCAGCTGGTCCTCAAGTGCGCTATGGGCCGTCGCGATCTCATCGCTGCCGCTGGGATCGAGTGCGCGCAGGCTGGCAATCTTTTCCCTCAAATTGCGGGATTGCGCAGCGATTTGACCTGCAATCTCGTCCCGATGTTGTTCGTCCTGGACTGAGATCAAGCGCGGCGCCGATCCTATCAGGCTATTGGTGTCTTCGGCGAGTTGGAATGATTGCACCGTCGCCGGCATGCTGCGGTAGGTGATCTCGCGTAAGGTGGTGCCAATATTTGCCGAGGCAAACAGCGCAAATAACGAGCCCACTACGGTCAAGGCAGCCGCCGCGCCAAACGCCAAATAGAGGCGCGAGCGGATCGTGCGCAACCAAGTGAACGAACCGAATCGGCCGCAAAAACCGCCGAAGCGCAATCTGGATTTGCCTACAAGCAGCGGCGACCTCGTAAGCGTAACTGTGCGCGCACGCGCTCTGGTCACTGCCCTGCTGCCATCTTTATCAGGCGGATGACCGGCTTGAACGTTCCGTCGGCCTGAAGGATTGTGAAGAAGACCTGGTCCGAACCCTGGTTCCTGGTGGGCTCGTAGCGCAGCGTAACGCCCCCAAGATCGAACGGAGCGCCGTAGATAGCGTTGAGAAGCTTCTCCCGCGTCGGCTCGCCATCGACTCGCTTGAGCGCTTCGACCACGAGCCGGCCAACCAGATAGCCTTCGAGCGAAACGAAACCCGGCTTGGCGCCGCCGTCATCTGCAATCAAGGCCTCTTGATAGGATGCGACAAGCGGCAATGAAGTGTCCCAGGGAAATGGCACAACTTGGCTTATGATGACGCCGGCGCCGTCGCTACCGAGTTCCTTTGCCAACGAGTCCGATCCGACAAAGGAGATAGCCATGAATACCGCATTCATTTTGAGCTGGTGCGCGAGCTTGATGAATTCGGCAACCGGCTTGTAAGGTCCGACCGTGACGACAGCTTCCGGGTTGCCCTTGATGATGTCCAGCAGAGCCGTTTTCACCGCCGTGGTATTGCGCTTGAAGCTGCCGGACGCGACCAGCGACATGTTACGTTTCGCCAGCGCCCGCTGTACGCCGTCAAGACCGGCAAGACCGAAAGCGTCATCCTGGTAGAGGATTGCGATCTTGGTGATGCCGAGATCCTTCGTCAGGTGCTCGATCCACGCCTCGGTTTCCTCGAAATAGGAGGCGCGCACATTGACGACATAGCGATTGTAGGGATCGCGCAAAAATTCTGCGCCGGTGAACGGGCCAATGAACGGCACCTTCGCCGCAGTGGCCATCGGCTGGCTGGCTTTCGACGTCGGCGTTCCCACCGCGCCGATCAGGCCGAACACCTTATCATCGTCGATGATCTCTTTGGTTGCGGCGACGGTTTTTTCCGGCTCGTAACCGTCGTCGAGCGATTTGAGTTCGAGCATGCGCCCGGAAACGCCGCCGCGGCGGTTGGCGTCGTCAAAGGCCGCGAGAATCCCTCGGCGCATGCCTTGGCCCAAATCCTGCGCCGGGCCGGTGAGCGCGGCAACTTGCCCGAACAGGATCTTGCTGCCGGAAACGCCATCCTCGGCCAATGCGGCAGTACCGAGTATGCTGACAACAAGCGCGACTGCAATTCCAAGCTGATTGCTGTTCATCGGCGTTTTCCTGGCGAGCTAGGGGCGCCCGCCGTACCAGCAATGTTCGTAAGTCAGCGCAATTAGTGTGGGCAATTCATGCTTAAGGAAGTCTTAAAGCCCACGACAAGTCACCTTTCATGTTGCGGGTGATGCTCGACCCCAAACACGGGGCCCCTGCGGGCGCTCTCGCGCAAGGACCGCGGCCTTTTCATTGCTGCTAGTGGATCGAATCTAACGCTTGGTGCCCTCGTTTGACGGCGGCGATGATTTTGTTCGGGTCCTTGGTCCACGTAAAGGGCTTTGGATGTGCGTTGGTTTCGTCAAGGAAGCGGTGGATGGCATCTTTGAGTTCATGGAGCGAGCGGAATACGCCGGGTTTGAGCCGGTTCTTTGTGAGGTTGGCA
>JASHOX010000256.1 GCA_030038415.1 Xanthobacteraceae bacterium | reverse complement strand
CGCCATCAGATCGTCCTTTAGGGAATAGTGTGAACGCAGCGTAAATCCGCGCCGGGCTTATAACCTTCATGCATTGCCGCGGCAAGCGCGGATGAAATTTGTGTGAATGCAGCGTGAATGAGGCGACCAATCCGAGTTCAGCCCGATAAATCCGCGATAAATTTTGCTCTCAGCGCGGTTCAGCCGCAACTCCTTAGCATTGCGACCTCAACCAAAGGCCACCTGGCCTCACTAAACAGACATCGACGTTGCGAAACGTCCGGCCAATGAGATTTAAAATGCTGCGCAAGACGATGCTCGCTCTCGCTACCTGCGTCACGCTCGGCGCCGCGGCACTCGCAACCAGTTCAGCATCCGCCCATTGGGGCGGCGGTTGGCATGGTGGCTGGCACGGCCCGATCGTTCGCGTTTACGCCGGCCCGGTCTATGGCGGCTGCATGGTTCGGCGCTGGGTCTATACGCCCTGCGGGCCGGCGCTGCGCTGGGTCAATCGCTGCTATTGATCGCAAGCGATAGCGCCAGCGACCAACGAAGGCCCCGGCGGTGAAGGCCGGGGCCGTTTTTATTCGACGCGTTCATCGACGCACGGAATGCGCGTCAGCATTGGCGAACCGGCCTTGCCCGAATTTTGAAACGCCACGTTCGCTCGCAGCGCCGACTAAGATTCGTTTTCTTTTTTGACCTTGGTCGACTTGCCGGCTTTGGCCGCCTTGGCCGACTTCTTTTTGACGGTCTGCGGCAGAGCCGCCGCCATCGGCACGCTATCCATCTCTCGAAGTGCGCCGCGCTGGAAATGATAGATGCCGGCGCGCGGTCCGGAGTCGAAGGTCAAAACCGCGGTGCGGTCGCCGTTCGGCAGGCTGCCGATCTGCACCGAACTTGGCTGGCCGGCGCGGAACACCACATCACATTCGCTCATGCCGAGCGCGACACCAGCGCCGAGTAGCAGGGCGGCGTCCGCAGTCGGGGCCGCAGGAGCGGCCGCTTGGCCCGGCGCGGGCGACCGCGGGGCTGGCGCAACCGCGGGCGGCGGACAGGACCCATTGCTATTGACGAGATCGTTCGCCGTGATCGGACGCTGCTGATGTTTCGTCTCCTGCAGTTCCGAGAAAGTGTAACCGGCGTTGCGACCGTTGAGGTCGAGCGGTTTGGCGAACCAAGCCTGGGGACTGGACCAATCGACATCGGCACAGCCAGCGAGCGCAAGCGCCGTCGCCAGCGCCGCCAGCACGCCGCAAGAATTTGATCGAAGCTGCACCCGGTCGTCCCCTGAAGCCTGCCGATGCGGAACAATGCGCCGGTTTGTGTTGCGATCAAGGCGCAACACCCGCACTATAGCCCTGCGCTCTCGTCGGCAAAACTATAGCAGAACCGGCAAAGGGACAGGATAGTGAAAAAATCGTCGACAGATCAAAGACTTACGCAATCGGCGGACCACCCGCACAATGTGACGAATATCATGGATTAGATCGTCCCACCCAGCGTTATTAACTAACAAAGCCCAAGATTCTCAATGAGCGCGACGGTCGCGCCGCCAGTTCGGTAAACTCCTCAAGGACGCTCCATGCACTTGCAATTCGTCGGCTGCGGCGACGCCTTCGGCTCGGGCGGACGATCCAACACCTGCTTTCATCTCGTCGGCAAAGGGATCAACGCTTTGATCGACTGCGGTGCGACCTCGCTTGTCGCCATGAACAAGCTTGCGATCAATCCAAACGACATCAACACCATCTTCATCTCGCACTTTCACGCCGATCACGTCGGCGGATTGCCGTTCTTTATCCTGGACTCAAACTATGTCCTCAAACGCAAGCACGAGCTTGCCGTGGTCGGACCGCCGTCTCTGAAGGCGCGCTACGGCGAGATCATGGACGTCGCCTTTCCGGGCGCGAAGACCATGCAATGGTCGTTTCCGGTGGCGCTGCACGAATTGGAAATCGGCAAGCGCAGCATGGTCGGCAATCTGCACGTCACCGCCTTTCATGTCGTGCACGACGATCGCGCCGGCCCTTGTCTCGGCTTCCGCTTCGAGGCCGAAGGCAAGATCATCGCATTTTCCGGCGATACGCAGTGGACGGAGTCGCTGATCGACGTCGGCCGCAACGCCGACCTGTTCATTTGCGAAGCCTATATGCGCGACAAGGCGGTCACCGGGCATATGGCGCTGACATTGCTCGAGCAGCATCTCGGACAAATTCGGCCGAAGCGGCTCATCCTCACGCATATGAGCAACGACATGCTGGCGCAGCGCGCCAAGCTTCCGTACGAATCCGCAGAAGACGGCATGATCGTCGAGTTCTGAAAATCGATCAGATGACTGGTGAAATGGATTTCGGCCAAGCGCCGGTCTTCATCAAACGATAGCCGCCTCGATTGCCTTGAGCGCGGCGTCAGCCTTAGAGCCGTCGGGACCGCCGGCCTGCGCCATATCCGGCCGGCCGCCGCCGCCTTTGCCGCCGAGCGCCTCGGCGCCCTTGCGGACCAGATCGACGGCGTTGAAGCGCGTCACCAGATCGTCGGTGACTCCGACCACGATACCCGCCTTGCCGTCGCCGGATACGCCGACGATCGCGACGATGCCGGAGCCAACTTTTTTCTTGCCCTCGTCGGCAAGGCTGCGCAGGTCTTTGAGGTCGATGCCCTCCACCGCGCGCGCCATCAGCTTCACATCGCCGACATTGCGGATGCCGTCGGCGCCGTCGGCCTTGCCGCCGCCGCCCATCGCCAGCTTCTTCTTGGCGTCGGAAAGATCGCGCTCGAGGCGCTTGCGATCCTCAAGCAGCGCTGCGGTCCGCGCCGTGATTTCCGCAATCGGAGCCTTCAATTCGCCGGCGACGGTGCGCAGATCGCTCCTGAATTTGTTCAGCTCATGCCGCGCGCCGGTGCCGGTCAGCGCCTCAATGCGGCGCACGCCGGAGGCGACGCCGGAATCACCCACCACCGAGATGATGCCGATATCGCCGGTGCGCCCGACATGGGTGCCACCACACAATTCGACCGACCAGCCCATGGCGTTGCCGCCGCCCTCGCCCATCGCCACCACGCGCACCTCATCGCCGTATTTTTCGCCGAACAGCGCGCGCGCACCGGATTGCCGCGCGTCGTCGAGCGCCATCACCCGCGTCGTCACCGGCGAATTCTGCAGCACGAAATCGTTGGCAATATCCTCGACGCGTTCGATCTCCTCCGCCGTCATCGGCTTCGGATGCGAAAAATCGAAGCGCAGGCGGTCTGGCGCGACCAGCGAGCCCTTCTGCGCCACATGGTCGCCGAGCACCTGACGCAGCGCCTCGTGGAGGAGATGCGTGGCCGAATGGTTTCTACGGACGGCGCCGCGGCGCGTGTGGTCGACCTCGAGCGCCAGTGCGGTACCGGATTTCAACGCGCCCTCTTCTACCGTGCCGACATGGGCGAACACATCGCCGGCATATTTTTGCGTATCGGTGACTTTGAAGCGCACGCCGTCGCCGATCAGCATGCCGGTATCGCCGACCTGTCCGCCCGACTCTCCGTAAAATGGCGTCTGGTTGAGGACAACGGTGCCGCTCTCGCCTTTCTTCAACGTGTCCGCTTCCTTTCCGTCCTTCACCAGCGCCGACACTACGCCTTCGGCGCTCTCGGTCTCGTAGCCGAGGAATTCCGTCGGGCCGAATTTTTCGCGGATGGCGAACCACACCGCCTCGTCCGCAGCCTCGCCCGATCCGGCCCATGACGCCCGCGCCTTCTCGCGCTGGCGATTCATCGCCAAGGTGAACGCGTTGACGTCGACGCTGATGCCGCGCGGTCTCAACGCATCCTGCGTCAGGTCGAACGGGAAGCCGTAAGTATCGTAGAGCGTGAACGCGACCTCGCCGTCGAGCCTATCGCCCTTCTTGAGCGACTTTGTCGCCTCTTCGAGGATGGCAAGGCCGCGCTCGAGCGTGCGGCGAAAGCGGGTCTCTTCGAGCTTCAACGTCTCGCTGATCAGTGCGTCGGCACGGTGCAGTTCCGGATAGGCCTGGCCCATCTCACGCACGAGCACCGGCACGAGCCGCCACATCAGCGGCTCTGTGGCGCCAAGGAGCTCGGCATGGCGCATGGCGCGGCGCATGATGCGGCGAAGCACATAGCCGCGTCCCTCATTCGACGGCAATACGCCGTCGGCGATCAGAAACGCGCCGGCGCGCAGATGGTCGGCGATGACGCGATGCGAGACGCTCCGGTCGCCGTCGGAATCGACGCCGGTAAGATCGGCGACGGCCTCGATCAGCGCGCCGAACAGATCGATCTTGTAATTGTCGTGCGTGCCTTGCAGCACCGCAGCCATGCGTTCGATGCCCATGCCGGTGTCGATCGACGGCCGCGGCAGGTCGACGCGCTTGCCGCCGGCAAGCTGCTCGTATTGCATGAAAACGAGATTCCAGATTTCGACGAAGCGGTCGCCGTCGGCATCCGGGCTGCCCGGTGGGCCGCCGGGAATATGGTCGCCGTGGTCGTAGAAAATCTCGGCGCAGGGACCGCATGGGCCGGTATCGCCCATGCTCCAGAAATTATCGCTGCCGGCGATGCGCAGAATCTTCTTTTCCGGCAGGCCGCTGATCTTTTTCCACAGCCGGAACGCCTCGTCGTCGTCGACATAGACGGTGACCAACAGCTTCTCGGCCGGGACGCCGAATTCCTTGGTCACCAGATTCCAGGCAAGCTCGATGGCGCGGTCCTTGAAATAGTCGCCGAACGAAAAGTTGCCGAGCATCTCGAAGAAGGTGTGATGGCGCGCGGTGTAGCCGACATTGTCGAGGTCGTTATGCTTGCCGCCGGCGCGCACGCATTTCTGCGCCGTGACCACGCGCACATAGGGACGCTTCTCCAGACCGGTGAAGACATTCTTGAACTGCACCATGCCGGCATTGGTGAACATCAAGGTCGGGTCGTTGCGCGGAACGAGCGGCGACGACGGCACGACCTCGTGCCCCTCGCGCGCGAAATAGCCGAGAAAGGCCGACCTGATCTCGTTGACGCCGCTCATCGCAAATCCAGTTCGAAAAGTCCCAGTTCCGCCGTTCGCGGTGGGCCACTCTCTATCGGCCCCCTGCTCCCGTGTCCAGAAAAGTGGGCAATTCACAGCCGATTTGATGTGGTCCGGTAAAGCATATATGCGCTGAGCGGACGATGAACGAGCACAGCACCCCCCTCCCCGGCATGCTGCAAGACCGGCTGCGCCAAGACGGGCCAAACCGCCGGTTCGTCATGACGGCCGAACTGGCGCCGCCGGTGTCCTGCGATGCGCAGGAGCTACTGCAGAAAGCGGCAGCGCTGAAAGGGCTCGCCGACGCGGTCAATGTCACCGACGGCGCGGGCGCTCGCGCCCATATGAGCGCGCTGGCTGCCGCGAGCCTCCTTCTCGGCGCCGGCATCGAGCCCATCCTGCAAATCACCTGCCGCGACAAGAACCGTATCGCGCTGCAAAGCGAGATGATGGGGGCGGCCGCGCTCGGCATCCGCAACCTCCTCCTCCTCACCGGCGACGACCCCAAGGCCGGCGACCAGCCCGACACCAAGCCGGTGTTCGACATCGATTCGAAGATGCTGATCGAGACGGCGCGGCGGTTGCGCGACGACGGCACGCTGCCCACCGGGCGCAAGGTGGGCGGTAGGGCCGACTTCTTCATCGGCGCCGCCGACATGCCGATCGATCCGCCGGCGGGCTGGCAGCCGAAGACGCTCCTCGGCAAGGTGCAATCCGGCGCGCAATTCGCGCAGACCCAGTTCTGCATGGATGCGGCGATCGTGCGCCGCTATGTCGGCGCGCTTGACGCGGCCGGCATCACCAAAAATCTTGCCATCCTCATCGGCGTCAATCCGCTGCGCTCGGCGAAATCGGCGACCTGGATGAAGAGCCACCTCTACGGCACCATCATCGCCGACGCCACTATCGCGCGTCTGGAAAAGGCGGCCGATCCGGCACGCGAAGGCATCGCCATCTGCGTCGAGCTGATCGAAGAGCTGTCGACCATTCCCGGCGTTGCCGGCGTCCACATCATGGCGCCGGGCAATGACGCGGCGATTGCGGAAGTGATTGTTGCCGCGAGGAGCCGCGCTCAAACGTTGACGCGCTGACGCCTTAGGGACAGCCGGCAATATCATTTGAAACTCCGGCATAGCCCCATCGTCGATTTATTGGCTTCGCACGGAACGCGGCCGCGCCCTGTGTCACGCGAAACAACGTCACCCAGAGCAATAACGTAAGTTAATCGGAAAAGACGGATTTTCCACGCATCATTAACTCGCGTCATTCAAATTCAACTGGACTTTCGAATTTTCCCGCAAGCCGCGGCATCGCCGTCAATCCTTACACTGAGGTCCAAGAAACTCCACCATGCTCCGCATGTCCGATCTCCGCATTACCGCCCGGCTGGCAATCGCCATTGCCATCCCGCTCGCTATTTTCGCGGCTTTCGCCGGCTACGAATTATCTCAGACATGGACCGTGCGGTCGGAAATGGCCAAGCTCAGTCAGATGGCAGAAGGAGTGACCAAAATCAGCTTGCTGGTCCACCATCTGCAGCGTGAACGCGGCGCATCGGCTGTATTTGTCGGCAGCAAAGGCGCGCAGTTGCGCGCTGAACTGCCCGC
>JASHOX010000255.1 GCA_030038415.1 Xanthobacteraceae bacterium | reverse complement strand
GTCGGCGACACCCGCGCCTATCGGTTGCGCGGTGAGCGCCTGGCGTGCCTGACGACCGATCACGTACGCGAGGAGCACGGCGCCGGACGGTCGAATATCCTCACGCGCGCTTTGGGCGTCGAAACGGAGGTGCGGCTCGATTACGCCGCGCATCCGGTGGCATTGCACGACCGTTATCTTTTGTGCAGCGACGGTGTGCACGGCTACCTTACGCCAGAAGCAATCGCCGACGTCTTGCTGCAGCGTTCCAGCTCTGAAGACTCCGCCCGTGCGCTCGTCAAGGCCGCGCTCGATGTCGGCAGCACCGACAATTGCACGGCCTTGGTGCTCGACGTCGTCGATCTACCGGCGGCGGGATCGGCCGATATCGGCGCCGAGATCATGGAACTGCCGCTCGTTCCGGTGCCGATCGACGGCGAGACAGTCGATGGCTTCGTGTTGAAAGTGCTGATGTCGGACGGCCGCTACACCCGCCTGTTCGGTGCGATCGACGAGGTTGAAGGCGGCGAAGTGGCGTTGAAATTTCCCAAGCCGCAGGTCGCGGCCGACGCCACCTACCGCGCCGCATTCGCGCGCGAAGCCTGGGTCGGCGCGCGCGTGCACAGTCCATATGTCGGCCGCACCATCGTGCTGCCGCCGGGACGGCAGACCTGCCTGTACACGGTGATGCCGCTCTATCAGGGCGAACTTCTCGAAACGCGGCTCGCGCGCCGGCCGGGGATCGGTCTGGAGGAAGGCCGCAATATCGCGATCAAACTGGCGCGCGGCGCGGCGGCGCTGCATCGCGCCGGCATCATCCATCGCGATATCAAGCCAGACAATGTAATCCTGGAACGGGAAGGCTCGCTTAAACTGATCGATTTGGGCGTCGTGCGCGTGCCCGGCCTTGAGGATTTCCCGCCCGACGACATTCCGGGGACGCCGGCTTACATGGCACCCGAAATGTTTGGCGGCGAACCCGGCAATGAGGCGACGGACATTTATGCGCTGGGCGTCACCATGTTCCGCGCCTTTACCGGCGAGTACCCCTACGGCAACCTCGACGCCACCAGCAAACCGCGCCGTGACCGGCCAAAACCGTTGGGCGAGCTGCGGCCGGATCTTCCGGCATGGCTGCAGGCCGTCCTGGCGCGAGCGATCGCGGCCGATCCGAGCAACCGATATCGCGACATGATGGAATTCGCCATCGAGATGGAGGAGGGGCCGGCGCGTGCTCAGCAGGGGACCGCCGGCACGCGGACGCTCTATCAGCGCTATCCGGTGCAATTCTGGCAGAGTATGGCCGCGCTTCTTGCGCTCGCGCTCATTGCGTCGCTCTTGCTGCGGCATTGATCGCGGATGGGCGCAGTCATTGACATTTTCATGCCGCCGCCGCAAAGCGAACAGGCCGGTTCGCGGGATCGTAAGCTTAAATGTTCAAGCGCATCCTGATTGCCAATCGCGGCGAGATCGCCTGCCGGATCATCAAGACCGCCCGCCAGATGGGAATTGAAACGGTCGCGGTCTATTCCGAAGCCGATCGCGACGCGCTCCATGTCGAGATGGCCGACGACGCCGTGGCGATCGGGCCGCCGCCGGCCGCGCAAAGCTATTTAGTGATCGACAACATCGTCGCCGCCTGCAAGTCGAGCGGCGCCGAGGCGGTGCATCCAGGCTACGGCTTTTTGTCCGAGCGCGCGGCGTTTGCCAGCGCCCTGGCCGAGACCGGCATCGTATTTATCGGGCCCAATGCCAAAGCCATCGCCGCCATGGGCGACAAGATCGAGTCGAAGAAGGCCGCCGCCCGCGCCAAGGTCTCGACCGTGCCCGGGCATCTCGGCGTCATCGACGACGACAATCAGGCGATCGCGATTGCCGAAGAGATCGGCTACCCGGTGATGATCAAGGCCTCCGCCGGCGGCGGCGGCAAGGGGATGCGCATTGCCTTTTCCAAGGCGGAGGTGGCGGAAAATTTCGCCCGCGCCCGCTCCGAAGCGAAATCGAGCTTT
Organism: Xanthobacteraceae bacterium; assembly: GCA_030038415.1. Classification (GTDB taxonomy): domain Bacteria; phylum Pseudomonadota; class Alphaproteobacteria; order Rhizobiales; family Xanthobacteraceae; genus BOG-931. Next base: position 4,102 of record JASHOX010000255.1, on the reverse strand, counting down.
GGCGACGACCGCGTCTTCATCGAGAAATTCATCACCGATCCGCGCCATATCGAAATCCAGGTTTTGGGCGACAAGCACGGCCACGTCATCTATCTGGGCGAGCGCGAATGTTCGATCCAGCGCCGCAATCAAAAGGTCATCGAGGAAGCGCCAAGCCCGCTGCTCGACGAGAAAACGCGCAAGCTCATGGGCGAGCAGGCCGTCGCGCTCGCTCAGGCGGTGGGCTACGACAGCGCCGGCACGGTCGAATTCGTCGCCGGCCAGGATAAGAGCTTCTACTTCCTGGAAATGAACACGCGGCTGCAGGTCGAGCACCCGGTGACCGAGCTCGTCACCGGAATCGATCTGGTCGAACAGATGATCCGCGTCGCCGCCGGCGAACCGCTCAAGTTCAAGCAAAGCGACATCAAGCTTACCGGCTGGGCCGTGGAAAGCCGCATCTATGCGGAAGACCCGTATCGTAATTTCGCGCCGTCGATCGGGCGATTGGTTCGCTATCGGCCGCCGGCAGAAGGCGTCCGTGACGGCATCACCGTGCGCAACGATACCGGCGTCACCGAAGGCGGCGAGATTTCGCTCTATTACGATCCGATGATCGCCAAGCTCGTCACCCACGCCAAGACCCGGCTCGACGCCATCAAAGCACAGACCGAGGCGCTCGATGCCTTCACCATCGAGGGCATCCGCCATAACATTCCATTCCTTGCTGCGATCATGCAGCGTCCGCGCTGGCGCGCCGGCAAGCTCTCCACCGCCTTTATCGCCGAGGAATTCCGCGGCGGTTTTGAACGCACGGCGCCGGCGGGCGAAGTCGCCCGCGCCATCGCCAGTGTGGCCGCGGCGATCGATCACCTCTTGGGCGAGCGCAAGCGCAAGATCTCCGGGCAATTGAACACTACACTGACGCGCGAGCGGCGGCGTGCCATCTGGCTCGGACCCGACGAGTACCACGCCGACGTCGAGCATGACGGCAAAGCAATCGCGGTCACCTTCGAGGACGGCGCGCGACACGTTTTGTCGTCGGACTGGATTCCCGGCGTGCCGGTCTGGGCCGGCAAGATCGACAGCGCGCCGGTCGCCATGCATGTGCGCGCGATCCCGAACGGCTTCGAGCTCGCTTATCACGGCTTCGAGGTCAAAGCCTTCGTCTATACCGAACGCGAAGCCCGCTACGCGCGGTTGATGCCGGTCAAAAAGCTGTCCGACAGCGAGAAAGCGGTGCGCTGTCCAATGCCGGGCCTAGTCGTTTCGCTCGGCGTTAGCGAGGGCCAGGAGGTCAAGGCTGGCGAGACGCTCGCCGTGGTCGAGGCCATGAAGATGGAAAACATCCTGCGCGCCGAACGCGACGGCACCATCAAGCGAATCCGCGTCAAGCCCGGCGACAGCGTTGCCGTCGACGCGGTGATCGTGGAGTTTGCCTAAGGCGCAGCCGGTGCCGAATCGTGCATGATGCTGGCTCACCGGGAAAAGCCAGATGCAGGCAGTCCAGTTTCTGTTCTCGCCGAACGGGCGGCTTAGGCCGCAGCCCTTCATCTATGGCGCGGCCGGCATTTATCTGTTCGGCGCCGCTTCACATCTGCTCACCACGCCGGATGTGATCAGGCACGGCGGCTTGTGGCCTTTCATTGCCGCGCAGGTTCTCTTGCTTTGGATCTGGTTCGTGCTGCACGCCAAGCGGCTGCACGACGCCGGCCGCAGCGGCGGCTTGGCGGCGGCGGTCGCCTTGCTGTACGTCCTTTCCCTCGTCTTGTTATTGATCGTGGCCGACAGCTTCTTCAATACGGCGGGCGGTCTGATGGAGAACGCCCCCGCGACCAGCGCGCTCGAGCTCATTCTCTTGCTCTACGTAATTGTGACCCTGATCGGGTCGCCGCATTACGACCTGGCCTGGCTCATGGTCGTGGCTCTGATGCTGATCGGCTTCGCGCCCATCATTGTGGCTGTCATCTTTTCCGTATGGACGGCGCGGCGGCCAAGCCGTGACGCAAGTCTTGCCGGCGAGGCCTGATGCTCCACTTCGCCTACGGCTCGAACATGCACCGCGGCGTCATGCGCCGGCACGCGCCGACGGCGGTGCCGCTCGGCATGGCGCGGCTTGCCGATTATCGCTTCGTCATTACCTCGGACGGTTATGCCTCGGTCGCGCCGGCGCGGACGCGCAGCGTGTACGGCGTCCTATGGCGGCTCGCGCCACGCGACCGCGTCACGCTCGACCTTTGGGAGAATATTGCGGCCGGGCAATATCGCGCCGAAATCCTGCCGGTGCTCCAGGCTGGCCGGCGTCGTCCGGCGTTGGTCTATGTCGCGCGGCGACGGCCGCTCGGGCGGCCCAAAGCCGGTTATATGGAGATAGTGGCCGACGCCGCGCGGGCGTTGGAACTGCCAGAAGACTACATCGCTGGCCTGGAGGAATGGCTGCCGGTGCGCTCGTTGGGATCGGGCTACCGCAAGCTTGGAGAACTCGTTTGACCGTGCACCGCTACGTTCTTATCTGCGGCCGGGTGCAGGGCGTCGGCTTTCGCGCCTGGACCGAAGTGACGGCGCTGGAGCGCCGCCTGCAAGGTTGGGTGCGCAATCGCCGCGACGGCGCGGTCGAGGCCTTGTTCAGCGGACTGGAAAATGACGTGTTGGCGATGATCGAGGACTGCCGCTGCGGTCCGCCCGGCGCGCGCGTCGACTTTATCGATCACCGCGAAGCCGGGCCAAACGAAGTGGCGCTGCGCCGGCGCGACGAACTATTCTCGGTGCTCGGCACTGTTTGAGCGTCCACGGTCGCGCCGAACAGCGCTTCGAACGCGGCGCGCAGCGCTGCATCGACTTCCGTTGTCGAGACAGTCAAGCCGAGGTCGGCTAGCGAGGTCACGCCGTAGCGCGGATCGGTGACCCCGCACGGCACGATCCCGGAGAAATGCGACAAGTCGGGTTCGATGTTGAGCGCAAAGCCATGCAGCGTCACCCAGTGCCGCACGCGCACGCCGATGGCGGCGATCTTGTCCTCAAAGCCGTCGCCCCTGTCCGGGCGCCGCACCCAGACGCCGACGCGATCGTCGCGCCGTTCGCCGCGGACATTGAAGGCGGCCAACGCATCGATAAGCCATTGCTCGATGGTGGCAACGAAGCGGCGCACGTCGGGCGCGCGGCGCTTGAGATCGAGCATGACATAGCCAACCCGCTGGCCGGGCCCGTGATAGGTGAATTGGCCGCCGCGTCCGGTCATATGGACCGGAAACCGCGCTTCGATCAGTTCGGCCGGCCGGGCCGAAGTGCCGGCGGTGTAGAGGGCGGGGTGCTCGAGCAGCCAAACCAATTCGGCCGCCTCGCCGCGCGCGATCGCCTCGGCGCGCGCCGTCATGACGGCAAGCGCGGCGTCATAGGCCACGGGTGGACCGCTCACCAGCCACTCGACCGGCGGCGCGCCGGGGGAGGGCTTAAGCCCGATGGTCAGGTTGCCGCGCGTGTTAACCACCTCGTAACCATGACGGGTCCAACACTATGGACTGCCAACGCAAAAACCGAAACGGGGGCTCCGTGCCGACACTCGAGAACGTCTCGATCGACATTGCAGTGGTTCTAGGGACGACGGCCATGCCGATTCATCAGGTGCTTCGTCTTGGCCGCGGCGCCATTATCGAGCTTGACGCTTCCGAGGAAGACGAGGTCAGCATCCTCGCCAACAACCTGCCGGTGGCCAAAGGCACCGTCATCGTCAGCGGCAACAAAATCGCGGTCGAGGTCAAGCAGCTCCTGCCGCGGACGCCGGCCGGCGCTTGAGCCTTCGCCTCGGTAAGTCCGCGGCGAAGGGTGGTGCGGTCGAGAGGAAACGCCTTGCCGCGCCGTAAGCAACTGAAAAAATAGAACTTTCTTCGACAGCCTGATTGCGTTCTGTACTCCGTTTCTGTACCTGCGTCCAGCATGCGATCTACGACCGCAGGCGTCGGGTATGTCGATAGGACCGGGTAGGCATTGTTATGCCGGTCAAGCAAGAATGCCGATGGAACAAGGCTTTCTAGCTGCGGACCAAGTGGACCTGGTAGCCGGGCAAACTTCGACCTACCTGCCGAACGTCAAAAGGCCACAGGAGGACCCAAAGCGTCATTAAGCG